>CAYVRB010000408.1:0-4086 GCA_964453375.1 uncultured Alcaligenaceae bacterium | reverse complement strand
CGCTGTCGACGTCCGGCGTGCCGGTCGCCCGCGCCCCCGCGGCGCGCTCGTGGGAACACAAGATGGTGGATATCACCACGCTGGGCCGCGCGGAATTGAAACTCGTCCTCGACAAGGAGGGCGGCGACGGCTGGGAACTCGCCGCGATCGATCCCGGCTCGGCGTCGCGGGGCGAACGGACCGCGATCTTCAAACGGATCAAGCCCGTCAGCGTCGTGGCGGCCGGCGGTCCCGGCGGGATGACGGGAATGGCGCCCGCGGCGGGCGCGAGCGGTCCGCCGCCGAGCACGACGGTCCCGACCGGCGGCGCTCGCTACGGTTCGGGCAGTGCGAAGCCGGACGCGACCGACCCGACCGCCGATCCCGCGCCCGCGCCGGCCACGACGAAACTTTCGCTTCACACGATTCCGCTCCAGGCCGCGACCGCGACGAACGCCGCGGCCGTTCTGAAAGAGCTGATGGTGATCGGCGAATTCCCCGGCGTGACCGCCGTCATCGCCGACGCGGATACGAACAGCCTGATCGTGAAGGCAGGCGGCGCCGGGCTGAAGGCCGTTTCCGAGCGGGCGAAGAAACTGGATGAAGCGGCGGCGGCGAAGCAGAAGGAAGACGCGGTCGGCGGCCGTCGGAAGCCGTGATCGCTCGCCGTTCGCCGGGCGCCTCCCGACAATGACGGCATGAAGTACCGACCCCGCTTCGACGAATTCGCCGCCCTCGCGCAGTCGCACACCGTCGTGCCGGTCTACCGGCAACTGGTGGGCGACACGCTCACGCCCGTCTCCGCCTTCAAGGCGATCGCGGCGAACGACGACTGGGCGTTCCTCTTCGAGAGCGTCGTCGGCGGCGAACGGATCGGCCGCTACAGCTTCGTCGGCGCCGGACCGTTCGAGCGCTTCGAGGCCAGCGGCCCGAACGTCACCGTCCACCGCGACGGCACGACCGAAACCTCGACGTCCGCCGATCCGCTCAAGACCCTCGAAGACTCCATCGCCCGCTTCCGCGCCCCGCACCTCGCCGGGCTGCCCCGTTTCATCGGCGGCGCCGTCGGCTTCGCCTCCTACGATTCCGTCCGCTACGTCGAGCGCCTGCCGAACGCCCCGCCGGACGACCGCGGCATCCCGGACCTCTGCTTCGGCTTCTACGACCGGATGGTGGTCTTCGACCACATCAACAAGACGGTGAACGTGGTGGCGCACGTCGTAAATGCGGAATGCGGAATGCGGAATGCGGTATTGAAGACTGCATTTGAAGACGTATGCCGGCGCGTCGATGAACTTGTCGAGCTCTTGCAACGCCCCGTGGTCGACTTGCCTTTGACGGATATCGACTCTTCCATTCCGCATTCCGAATTCCGCATTCCGAATTCGACGCGGATCAAGTCGAATTTTTCCCAATCGGGCTATGAAAATGCGGTACGCAAGACGATCGAGTACATCAACGCCGGGGACGCGTTCCAGGTGGTGCCGAGCCAGCGGTTCCAGACGGAAACGACGGCCGACCCGTTCGACATCTATCGGGCGCTGCGCGTCGTGAACCCGTCGCCGTTCATGTTCTTCCTGCGCTGCGGGGGCACGACGCTCGTCGGGGCTTCGCCCGAAATCATGTGCCGGGTGGAGAACCGCGAGATGACCGTGCGCCCGCTGGCCGGCACGCGCAAGCGCGGGGCGACGCCGGAGGAGGACAAGGCGCTCGCGGAGGAACTGGTGAACGATCCGAAGGAACGGGCCGAGCACATCATGCTCGTGGACCTCGCCCGCAACGACATCGGCAAGGTGGCCGAGATCGGCAGCGTGAAGATCGGCGACCTGCTCACGGTCGAGCGCTACAGCCACGTGATGCACCTCTCCAGCACCGTGACGGGCACGCTGAAGGAAGGCCTCACGGCGTTCGACGCGATGAAGTCGAGCCTTCCGGCGGGCACGCTCTCCGGCGCGCCGAAGGTGCGCGCGATGGAGATCATCGACGAGTTGGAGCCGCACCGCCGCGGACCCTACGGCGGCGCCGTCGGGTACTTCGACTTTGGCGGGAACATGGACACTTGCATCGCCCTGCGCACGATGGTGATCCAGGGCACGACGGCGTACGTGCAGGCCGGCGCCGGGGTCGTCGCCGACAGCGTGCCCGAAAGCGAATACCAGGAGACGGTGAACAAGGCCATGGGCCTGATGAAGGCGCTCGAGATCGCCGAGACGCAGCTCGGCCGTTGACGGTCAGCCTGCGCGGGACTCCGCTTCCGCCTGGATGAGCCGGCAACGATGCGTGAGCAGCCGGCGGAGATAGCCTTTCAAATAGAGCCGATCCACGATCCGGCCGAGGATGCCGAAGGGGGAACGGAATTCGAGCGTGTCGATCATCAGCGTCCGGCCGTCGCGTTCTTCGAAGCGATGATCGTGGACGAGCGATCGGAACGCCCCTTCGGTCATTTCGTCGCGGAAGTGGCGCGGCCGATCGAACGCCGTGATCCGCGCGGTCAGCCGCTGGCGGACCCCGAGGTGCCGTGCTTCCCACGTGACCGTCTCGCCCTGTTCGATGAGGCCGGACGTGCGGCCGGCGACGGCGCGCTCGCCGGTGGCTTCCATCGTGCGGACGTGGAAGTCGATATCGCGGGCGAGATCGAAGCAGACCTCGATCGGCGCGTCGATGGTCGTGACTATTTGGAATGAGGCCATGCGATCCCTCCGAAAAGGGAACCGCATGGCGACATCGACCGGCAACACGAAAACGGATTCACGCCTTCGGCAGCGCGCCGTACATCGCGATCTTTCCGCACCCCGCGCACATGAACGCGTTCACCACGCCCGCCGTCGGATAGCCGCCGGTCCAGAAGCTCACCTTGTCGTCCGGCATCCGGTAATGGAGGACCGTCGTACCGCGGTAGTTGTGGTCCATGATGACGATGGGCAGCATCGTCCCGTCGCAGTCGCCGCAGGTTTTCGTCGGTTCGTCGGCCATGGGGCACCTCGGAGAGGAACTGCGCTCAATGCCGTTCGCGGTACTTCTCGCCGGCTTCGATCCGAACCTTCAGGACGTTCTGTCGAGGCGATCGCGGGCAGGTCGTGAAGTCCGAGAACGCACAAGGCGGATTGTAAGCCTTGTTGAAGTCCAGGGTGAACGACGAATGGTCCTTCGGCCGCTTTTCGATGTCGAGGAACCGGGCGATGGAATAGGTTGTGTCGCCGGCCGTGGCGTCCTTGAAGACGAAGAAGAGGCCGTCGCCTTCCGCGATCGCGTCGAGCTTGAACGTCTCGCCGTTCCGTTGGAACTCCGCGTAACCGGGGCACGGCTGTTGCGACGTTTCGTCGAGGACGTTTACGACGGCCAGCGTCTTGCCTTCGGGATACGGCGTGAACTTCGCCTCGACCTTGTACTTCTCATCGACCGCGTACCAGAGACAACCCTTGAAGTCCTTGCGCACTTTCGATTCGTTGTCGGCGAGTCGGAGGATGGACTTGCCGTCGCGTTCGATGATGTGCATTCGCAGCCGTCCGACGCCGACCCAATCGCGCTTGTCGGTGGCCGTGCCGAGGACGCGCTCGCCGGTGAAGGTTTTGTCGCCGGCGTTCCACTCGCTGCCGGCGGGGAGTTTCAGCGTGACGGTCTTCGCCTTGGCATCGACAACGACGGTGCCAAGCCGCGCGGGGCCGACGTCCTTCAGCTCCGCCGGGAAGACGATGTCGTTGTCCTGGCCGGTTCCGAAGGTGTTGGCGCCATCCTTCAACGGGAACCGCCCGGCCAGCGTGAGCCAACCGTTGTCGGCCTTCAGGCGCGACTCCCGCTTCTCGCGCCAGTCGCGGATCTGCTTCGCGTACTCGGCGTCGGCCGCGATTGCCGGACTCGCCAGGAGAAGGAACAGGATCAACGGGCGAAGCATGGCCGACTCCGAAAGCAATTTGCAGTTCGATTTTGGCATCATTGTAGGCCGGGACTCGAAGACTCGGCCTGACTTTTGTCTTCAGGCCAAAGGCCTGGGAGTTCTCAGCCCAGGGCAAGGAGCGAAGCGACGCCGCCCTGGGATGGACACGGAAGCACCCGGCAGTCCGAAGGACTGCGACAGTCCACCTTGTCGCAGCCGTTCCGGCTGCGTTG
>CAYVRB010000407.1:0-4088 GCA_964453375.1 uncultured Alcaligenaceae bacterium | reverse complement strand
GAGGACCATTCCTTGATCGTCCGCTGCTCGACGAGACTTGCCAACAGCGTCTCGATCTTTGTCAGACGCGCGAGGAGCTCGTCATTCGAGGTCGTCATGGCGTTCTCCTTTCACGGTTTCGTCAACAGGAAGCGGGAACAGGATGTCCTGGGCGAGCCGGGCGGCGGCCCGGCGGCAGTAGTGTTCGTCGATCTCGAGTCCGACGGCCCGGAGACCCATGTCCTTCGCCGCCCGGAGCGTGCTGCCGCTGCCGAGGAACGGGTCGAGGACGACGCCGCCCGCCGGGGCGAACGCGGCGAGCAGCGGGTAGAGGGCGTGGACGGGTTTCTGGTTGGGGTGGAAGGCGTCGGGTTCGCGTTCCCACTCGATCACGTCGGCGATGCCCTTCGCCGGTCGCGGCGGGCGGCCCTTGGCGAGCAGGAACGCGGTCTCGTGCTTGCCGCGGGTGAACCGGCCGAGGCCCCAGACGTTCTTGACGAACGCCAGGTGGCTGACGAGTCCGAAACCGAGTTGCTTCCACACTCCGACGAACCGGTCGCACTGGGGCCATCCGTAGAATGACACGCAGAAGGTGTCGGGCTTGAGCAGCCGCCAGAGTTCGGCGTAGGTCGGGTGCAGCCAGTCGTCGCGGTCGTCCCCGACGATGGGTTCGCGGTCCCCGTCCCACCGCCCCCGGTAGTTCACCAGGTACGGCGGGTCGGTGAGGACGAAGTCGAACGACTCGTCGCCGAAGGTCGGCAGCACGGTGCGACAGTCGGCGTGGTAGATCGTAATGCCGCCGCGCTCTTAGTACGGCGGGGGCAGGTCGGTAGCGTTCATGCGGTTCTCCGGCAGCACGCGACTCGGACGAACGCATTGAACCCGTGTTGCCAACGCATCCCCAGCGGGTCGTGGGGCGGTTCTGGGGCGAATCCGGTTGCGAGGTGTGCGGTGGAGCGCGAGAAGCGGGAGTACCGGGCGGACGAACTGAAGTTGAAGCGGTCCGAAGACCAGAACTCATTGGAGAACCTGTGAATCCATCAGAACAAAACATGGGACCGTTGCCGAAAGGAGACCGTAGCGATGACCTTCAGCAAGAAAGCCTCACTGCTTTTCGACTGGCTATCCCGAGTGAGCGATTCCTCTTTCGCGACGAGCGAACTGATGACAAAGGTGTCGATGGGTCACTTGAACTCAAAGTGACTGCTGGCTTCACGAACGTCCGTTCACAGGTGCAACTCAAAGCCACCGATGGCACCGACTTAAATGTAGACGGCTCATTTTCGTTGCCCGTTGCTGTCAGCAATTTGAACTACCTTCTAAATGGTCCCGCACCACTCTATGTGGTGTGGATCGCTCCGCGCAAGGAGTTCCGGTACGTCTGGGCTCGAGACGAAGCACGACGACTACACCAAGAAACCCCGGAATGGATCAATCAGGGGAGCATTACGCTCCGATTTCGCGAATTGCTGATTTCCACGAGTTGGGATTCTGTCTATGGGCGAATCATGCGGGAAGGCCAACTTCACCGACAAACACATGACCATTTGGCACAAACAGCTTCGGCGGAACCGATCACCCTCCGCATCGACTCGGGTACGCTCAAGGCAACGACCGATCAACAGGCCTACGAGTGGATAACGAATTCGGGGCTAGCATTGGTCGCCGCGGGACACGCAACTCCGGTACGTGAACTTATTCGTATGTTGCCGGCGCCAAAAGCTTCTGAACCTCGGGTACGACTCGTGTCCGGGTATGCCGCTCACAGTCTTGGAGACAATTTCTCTGCCAGAGCAGATCTCGGCCGTGCCGCAATGAATCGCGCAAGCTTCGATGCCGTTGACCGCTATATGCTCGATGCGTTGCTCATCGATTGCGATTACTGTCTGGGTCGTATCGACACTCAAGAGATTCGTGCCCGACAACTTCAACTCGAAACAGAAGCACCCGAGCCGATCTCACTCCAACTCCAACTTGACCGGCTCCGATGGGACCATATCGGAATCCGGGACGCGGCGAATCGCACAACGGCAGCGAACGAACTGAAAATAGTGGTCGGAAAAATCCTATCCCTTCCGGACGCTGGCGAGTCATTGAAGTTGCGAGCGCGACTCGTTCGGCTTTACGCCGAAGCCGCAGATGGGAATCTGGTGCATGTTCACAACCTTACGCAGTTACGAGCACGGGCAGACATGGGAATGAAGGCAACTACTCCACAAATACTCGTTCAAATCCAGCAGTCATTTTCAAACGACCAACGGGTCGATCGGGAATCGGATGAGTGCGTTCGGGAAGCCATTCGGTTGCAACACCCGTTACTCATCGCAGAGGCGATACTGAGCCGTGTCATTATCCTCATCGTAAGGGCAATGAATGCTCGCATCATGCTTTCTCAGCCTGGCAAACCAGGAACCCCACCGTCGGAAACGGCATTGGCTACTGGACTTAACCAACTACGATACGCCGAGAGTTTGTTCCGTGCCGCAGGGAGCGATGAAGGCGTGGTTCGAGCGATTCTGCTCCAAGCAGATTGGATGGTGACATGCGGTCGTCCTGCCGATGCCATCGAATGTGTCCGAAGTGTTGAAGCGATGGCATCTGGCATTGGATCCGAACGTCAAATTCAACGGATTGCGGAGCATCTCGCTGGGAATACCGAGCATCATCGGCTATTGGATGAGGTTTCAAACCCGCCCGATGAAGTAGCTTCCTTAGCCGCGAGAACAGATGCGGAACTCCGCGACATGGCAGCCCTTAGCCTCGATTCACTCGGATTGCCGCGTGATAGACTGCCCGTACTCGAACGAGAATGTTTTTCTTGGCGCGCCATTTCCCACGAGAAGATGACTTGGTGCCAACACCTCGAACTGATCCAAGACCTGCGACACGAGCAATCACCACTGACACATTTTTGCACCGATCCCGAGCGAATGTGCCTTTGCAGCTTGCACAAGTATCAGAGTCACATCCCAACTCCGGATTGGAGCGTTTCGATTTCTTCTTTCAAGAGCAGCCGGTGTACGGGTTGCAAAGATCGTTCGCCGAGGCAAGACGATATTCATGGATGAGTTCGTCTACGGCTGTCATCTCTGCGGGTCGAACACTTTTCGCGCCGTCCCCCGCCCCAGAATCTCGACGACGAAATACGTCCGCCCGCCGACCGCGACTGCGTCGGTCACCGGATAGCTTCGACCGCGGCAGCGAATTTCGTCCGGCCGTCCCACCGAATTTCCCTTCCCCGCGTTTCGTCGCCGCGGACTTCCGACGGCGGAAATCCCCCGGCATTTCTTTCGTCCCCGAGTGGGCCGGCTTACCGCGGGACCGCCCGTTGCCGCAACTCCTTGTCAGGAATCGGGCTGGGGAACCGAGGGTGGACCGGGACACCGCAGCAGGCCGGTCCGCGCATTCGGCCAAGAATCGGCCAACCGAACTGCCCGAAACCCGCCCGAGATTCCCCCCAGGCTCGGCTGAGGAACCGTCGCGGACAATTTTATCTTGGCCCGTGTGACCCGGTGCCACAAGTGGCACCGGGCACGCGGAGGAAAATCATGTTCTCGTTTTTCGACCACCTGCGGCGACGGACCTGCGACTCGGTCCTCGCCGGCATGTATGACGCATTCGAGTTGATCGAAACGCGCAACGCGGACGAGCAGACGCGGACGGCGGACTTACTGCTCGCCAAATTCGACGGCGAAGTCGAGCCGAAACCGCTGACCCCGGCCCCGATGCCGACCCCGCGCTCGGCCCCGACCCCGTCGGCCACTCCCCGGCCACCGCTCCCGTCCCCCACCCGTCCGACGCTTCCGGCTCCTCCCGCCGGCGGAGAATCCCTTGAGCCGCGGAAGCGCGGGCGGCCGCCGAAAGGCTCGGAGGGCCAGTCATGACCCGCCGGGAAAAAGAACTCTGCGTCGTCCTCTGCCACCACCTGCGAATTCTGTCCATCGACCAGATCGCCTGCGGGTGGTGGCCGCGCATTCGCGACGCCCGCTGGCGGGCGCGGGCGGACGTGAACCGGCTCGCCCAGGCGAAGTGGCTGATCCCGGTCACGGTCCTGGCCCGCCCGCTGCTCGAATTATCGGGTCCGATTTTCGCGTGGGCACCGGGCGACG
>CAYVRB010000406.1:0-4199 GCA_964453375.1 uncultured Alcaligenaceae bacterium | reverse complement strand
CTTGGGCCGTCGCGCCATTCTCACCCAGTCCAATTGTGTGAAAATTGCGGGCTAGAAGTCCGTTCTACAATGGGGAAACTTTCTTATTCCGAACGACTGATTCCAATATCCGGGGAAACAATCATGCCGAAGGCCATCGACTGGCTCTACTTCCGCAAATCCTGAACGACATGTCAAAACGCCCAGGGGTTCCTTGGGCCGGCCGGCATCGTGGCGAAGGTCACCGTCGACGCGACGAAAGAACGGATCGACGCCGCGAAGGCGCTGGCCTTGCTGGCGGGCATCGACACGATCCTCGCGATGAAGGGGAAGAAGATCGAACGGCTGAACCTGAAGAAGGACCGGCCGGACGACGGCGCGATCCTCGCGCTCATCATGGGGCCGACGGGCAACCTGCGGGCACCGACCGCGAAGGTCGGCAAAACGATGCTCGTCGGGTTCAATGAAGAAGCGTATCGCGAACAGTTCAGTTGAAGTTTAGCGGCGAGGCGGTGTCTCCGGAGCCGCGCGCGGCGAGCCGCAAGACCGTAATTGTTTAGCGGCGAGGCGGAGTCTTCGGAGCCGAGCGCGGCGATCGCGGACACCAATATTGAAACCGAGCGAATCGCAGTCATCCACTCACGGCGCCGGCGCCAGCACGACGCGGAAGCCGACGCCGGAATCGCGCAGTTCGGGCTGCATCCCGCGCCGCGCCGCCGAGCGAGCCCGGGCGGCCGGTTCGTCGAACGCGCCGCCGCGCACGGCGCGCAGGTCGCCGGTGGCGGGGCCGGTCGGGTTGGCGCGGGCCCCTTCGGGGTAGCCACGCGCATAATAATCCTGGCACCACTCCGCCACGTTCCCGTGCATGTCGAACAGGCCGAAGGGATTCGCCCGCGACGAACCGACCTTGCTCGGCAGTTCGGTCTTCTTCGGCTTCCCGTCCTCCTCCGGCAGGTCCGTCTTGGGCGGCTGCACCGTCTCGCCGTGTTCGGGCAGCAACTCGGCGCCGTGGGAAAAGGCCGTCTCCGTGCCGGCGCGGCAGGCGTATTCCCATTCGGCTTCCGTCGGCAGGCGATACTCCCACCCCCGGCGACGCCCGCGATCGCGCTCGTTCAGCTTCTTGCAGAACTCCTGCGCCTCCAGCCACGTCACCTGTTCGACCGGCCACTCCGCGCCTTTGGCGACCATCCCCGCGCTGCGAGCCGGCGATTTGCCCACGAGCTGCTGATACTGCCCGCTCGTCACTTCCGTCGCGCCGAGGTAGAACGCGCGGTCGAGCGTCACGTCGCCGACCGGCCCCTCCTCCACGCCGCGGCCCGGCTCGGAGTCGGGAGATCCCATCTTGAACGCGCCCGGCTTCACGAGCACGAACTTCATGCCGAGCGGATTCGCGTACTCCGCGTCGGGCGCCGGGTCCGGCATCAGGGCGAAGCGATAGAGACAGTAGCCCAGCACCGCGACGACGAACGCGGCGACGACGCCGACGTAGAGCGAGGTGCGCGGGCCGCTCCCCCGCTCGCGTTCGCGCACGCGCGCCGGCGCCTCCGACTGCGGCAGCCGGAAAATCTGGCTGCTCCCGGCCGGATCAGCCGGCGCGCTGGACGCGTACTGCGCCGGCGCGGGATGGGAGGCCGCGCCGGGCACGAACGGCGCGAGCGCCTGCGCCGCCTGCATCGGCGTCTGCGGCCGCGCCTTCGGGTCCTTCGCCATCATCCATTGGATGAGCTGGTCCAACTGCGGCGGCGCCGTCGGCAAGCGCCTCAACAGGCTCGGCGGCGGGTCCGACACGTGCTTCATCAGCTTTTCGGTCGGGTTGGACCCTTCGTAGGGCACGCGGCCGGTCAGCAGGTAGTAGAGCGTGGCGCCGAGGGCGTAGACGTCGGCGCGCGTATCGACGTGCAGGGGGTTCTGCGCCTGCTCGGGCGCGAGGAAGTCCGGCGTGCCGATGACGAACCCCTCCTGCGTGACGCGCGTGGCGTCTTCGCCGCCGGGCGCCTCGTTGAGCATCGCGAGGCCGAGGTCCAGCACCTTCACCTGCCCGGTCTTGGCGGCGATCATGTTGCTCGGCTTCACGTCGCGGTGGACGAGGCCGCGCTCGAAGGCGTGGTGCAGGCCGATCGCCGCCTGGCGGACGTAGTCGCACGCCATCGGCACCGGCAGCGGCCCGCGGTCGCGCACGAGCTTCGTCAGGTCCACGCCGTCGACGAATTCCATCGCGAGGTAGTGGTCGCCGCCGGCCTCGTCGGCGTCGAACGCCAGCACCACGTTCGGGTGCGAGAGGTGCGCGACGGCCTGGATCTCCTGCCGGAAGCGGCGCACCGTCAGCGGGTTCGCCAGCTTCTCGCGCCGGATCACCTTGAGCGCCACCTCGCGCCCGAGCCGCGTGTGCAGGGCGCGGAAGACGCGGCCCATGCCCCCCTCGCCGAGCAGGTCCAGGATGCGATACGGCCCGACGACGAGCGCCTTACCGCGGCCGCGGAAGATCTCCTTGATCTGGAAGCCGGTCAGCCAGCCGCGCTTGTTCAGCTCGCGGGCGATCTCCTGCGTGTCGGGGTGCTTGAGCTGCGCCCAGCCCTTGAGCGCGAGGAACTGGTCGGCGGCGAGGAAGCCCGTCGCTTCGAGGGCGCGGAGGAACTCGGCCGTGGAGTCGGCGGGCGGCATGCGCGGTCCTGAAGGGGGCGGGGTTAATCTAGAAACGGACGCGCGACGGGCGAGCCGGCGGCGGATTCGTAAAACGATGGCGAGCCCGCCGCCCCGCACCGGAACCGCCCGTGAACGCATCGCTCGACCTGCCCGGCCTCGGTTCGATCCCCGTGCAGCGCCCGGCGACCGTCGCCGACGCCGGCCGGCTCGTGCGCGAATGTCGGGCGGCCGGGACGGCGGTCTACCCGGTCGGCGGGCGCACGATGCTCGACCTGGGAATTCCGCCGACGAAGCCGGGGATCGCGCTCGACACGACGGCGCTGAACGCGGTCGTCGACTATCCGGCGCGCGACATGACGATCACGGTGCAGGCCGGCCTCGCAATCGCGGAGCTGGATCGCGTACTGGCCAAAGAGAACCAGTGGCTGCCGGTGGACGTGCCGCTGCCGGAGCGGGCGACGCTCGGCGGCGCGATCGCGACGAACGCGAGCGGGCCGCACCGCCTCGGCCACGGCACCCTGCGCGACGCCGTCATCGGCATCGGTTTCCTCACCGACGCCGGCGACGAAGTGAAGGGCGGCGGCCGCGTCGTCAAGAACGTCGCCGGCTACGACTTCATGAAGCTCCAGACCGGCGCGCTCGGCACCCTCGGCCTCCTCACGCACGTCACGCTCAAGGTGAAGCCCCGGCCGGAAGCGACCGCGACGGTCGCCTTCGGCTGCCAGGCCGGCGATCTCTCCGCCGCCCTGGACCGGTTGCACGCGTCGAATAGCCGGCCGGTCGCCATCGAACTCCTCAACGCCGCCGCCTGGGCCGAGACCGGCGCGGCCGCGATCCCCGGCGACTGGATTCTCCTCGTCGGCTTCGGCGAGAAGCGCGTCACCGTCGACTGGCAAAAGAAGACGCTGCTGGACGAACTGAAGCGCGAGACGCGCGACCTGTTCGGCCTCTGGCAGACCGTCACCGACCTGCAAGTGCGCCCCGCGAGCCGGTTCATCGGCAAGGCGAGCGTGCGCCCGAGCCAGATCGCCGAGTTCGCGAACCGGTTCAATCGCGGCGAAGCGTTGATCCATGCGCAGCCGATGAACGGCATCGTCTGGCTGCACGCGGACGAGCGCCCCGGCCCGGAGTTCGTCCTGCGCCGCGGCGCGACGAAGCCCGCGAAGGCCGGCGCCGATTGGGAACTGATGAAGCACGTCAAGAAGACGCTCGACCCCGACAACGTGTTCAATCCGGGCCGCCTCTTCGTTTAGCCGCGAGGCGCAGTCTTCGGAGCCGAGCGCGTCAGCGATTCACTTCAACGTCGTCAGATACTCCACCAGATCGCGCACCTCGCGCGGCGAGAGCGTCCGCTCCACCGACGGCATCGGCGACGTCGGCGTCGTCCGCGATTCGATGTCCGCCTTCGCCACGGTCACCATCCCACCTTCGGGCTTCTTGATGCTCAGTTCCTTCGCATCCTCCTTCACGATCACGCCGGCGATCGTCGCGCCGTCGAGCGTCGAGATCGTCACGCTCGCGAACCCCTCGGCGATCTTGGCGCTCGGCTTCAGCAGCGATTCGAGGAAATGCTCGCG
>CAYVRB010000405.1:0-4227 GCA_964453375.1 uncultured Alcaligenaceae bacterium | reverse complement strand
GCACCCGTCCGCGGCGCCGCTCGGCCGGCTCTTGAACGACCGCCAGGCCGCGTGCATCGTGCAGGGCGTCGGCTACCCGAACCCGGACCAGTCGCACTTCCGCAGCATGGACATCTGGCAGGCCGCCAGCACGCGCCAGGACCTCACCGAAGGCTGGCTCGGCAAGTCGCTGAAGGCGAAGCCGCTGACGGCGTTCCACCTTGCGGCCGACAACGAGATCGCTCCGCTGGCGCTCGCGGGCGCACCGGCGCGCGTGCCGTCGCTCACCAAGCTCGAGGACTTCCAACTGAAGCTCGGCGGCGCGAGCGGGCGCGAGAAGGGGGACCAGAAGGACCTGATCGAATCGGTGGCGAAGGGCGACGCGTCGATGGCGAAGAAGCCCGACCTGCTCGATTTCGTCCGCCGCACGGCGATGAACACCTACGAGAGCACCAACCGGATCAAGGCGATCGGCGCGAATTACGAGCCGAAGGTGCCGTATCCCGCGAACGGGTTCGCGAACCGGCTGAAGCTCGCGGCGCAGCTGATCGACGCCGGCGTCGGCGCCCGGCTCTTCTACGTCTCCATCGACGGCTTCGACACCCACTCCGGCCAGGGCGGCGCCGCCGGCACGCACGCGAACCTGCTCGACACCGTCGCCGCCGGCGTCTCCGCCTTCTGGCGCGACCTCGCCGAGCGCGGCCACGGCGATCGCGTCTGCGTCATGACCTTCTCCGAGTTCGGCCGCCGCGCCAAGGAGAACGGCAGCAACGGCACCGACCACGGCAGCGCCGCGCCGATGTTCCTCGTCGGCGGCAAGGTCAAGCCCGGCGTCGTCGGCGACCACCCCAGCCTGGAGAAGATCCCCGACGGCAACCTCGTCCACGCGATCGATTTCCGCCGCGTCTACGCCGCCGTCCTGGAGAGCTGGCTCGGCGTCGACCCGAAGCCGATCGTCGGCGCGGAGCACAAGCCGCTGGAGTTGTTCAAGACCGCTTGAGATCGGCCGTTCACGCGAGCACTTCGGAGAAGTTCGCGAGCAGCCGGTCGGGATTCGCCGCTTCAAGCGCTTCGCGCGAGGATGCGCCGCCGAGGACGATCCAGACCGGCACGCCGGCGTTGCGGGCCACCTCCACGTCGATCGTCATGTCGCCGACGTAGACCGTGTCGCTTGTCGTCGCGCCGAGCCGGCGCATCGCCTCGAAGAGCATCGCCGGATCGGGCTTCGCCACGCCCACGTCGTCCGGCCCCAGCACGTCGTCGAAGAGATGCGCGACGCCCTTCTCCCGCACGATCGCCTTGGTGAACTGGACGTGCTTGTTGCTGCAGATGGCGGTCTTCACGCCGCGGCGGCGCAGCGTTTCCAACGACTCGACGACGCCCGGAAAGAGGATCGTGCCCGACGCCATGACGCCGGGATGGTGCTCGCGATAGACGGCGACGGCGGCGTCGGGCGGCGCGGTCGGCACGAGTTGTTCCATCAGGTGCCGCAGGCCGTAGCCGACGTACGCGCGGACTTCGTCCTCGCGCAGCGGCGGCAGGCCGAAGTGGTTGCGGGTGTGGTTCGTGCTGAGGCCGATGGCGCCGAAGCTGTCGGCGAGGGTGCCGTCGAAATCGAAGAGCATGGCGCGGAGCGGTGCGGTCATCCCGCAATTCTATGTGGTTTTGTTCCCTCCCCCTCGAAGGGGGAGGGTGAGGGTGACGGCCGACGCGGTACGCCGATCAAACTCCGAACCCCCACCCCAACCCTCCCCCTCAAGGGGGGAGGGGGAAACCTCGTGGGTCGGAGCGGATTGTTTTGAGTTCGATAGTTCACAGGAAGCGGACCATCGCGCTCGATGGAACGTCCGCCGTCGTTCGCTCAATAGAAGCCGATGTCCAAGGCGGTGGCGAGGAAGCGGCCGACCCACCAGGAGCCGGTGCGCCAGCGGCAGTGGATCTTCGTCTGCACGAGGGCGCCGGGGCGGATGGAGCCGTCGGAGTCGAGGATCTCGGCTTCGACGAGGTACGTCTGCGCGAGCGGCACGGTCTCCTGGCCGCCGTCGCCGGCCTGCTTGACCGCGAGCGGGCCGCCGCCGCGCTGCGTGAGCGCGACCGGCACCTGCTTCGCGTCCGAATCGGGCAATCGCATGAGGCGCGCCTTGAAGATCTTGTCGGTGCGGCCCTTCACGAGGATCGACACTTCCAAGCCGCCGTCCTTCGGATCCTTCGGCTGGTCGTCCTTGAGAAGCCGGTAGTCGTTCGCGGAGACCGGGATTTTGACGATGAGCCGGTTCGGATCGCCGATGGTGCAGACCGGTTTCTGGTCCTGGAAGGCGCGGTCGAACAGCTTGCCGACGTCGGAGCCGGAGGGCGCGCCCATGACGACGCCGGCGCGGGGCGCGCGGACCTGATCGAGGTCGGCGGCGCGGCGGCGCAGCTCGTCCAGTTGCTTCGCCGATTGCTCCGCCTTGCTGGAGTATTCGGCGATCTGGGTGAGCAGCTGCGTGGTCGCCGCGGGAGGGAGGTTCTTCTCGCCCGCCTGTTGGCGCCGCAGGTTCTCGGCCACCTGGAGCGCCTCGCGCATCTCCGATTCGAGCTTGGTGATCTCCTCCTGGAGCGCCTGGCTGGCGAAGCGGGCGACGACCTGCCCCTTGGCGACGGTCTGGCCCTCCTCGACCTCGCGGCGGACGAGGTACGCCGGCTCCGTGAGGCCGACGAGCTCGCCGTGGTCCGGGTGGATGGCCACCAGGCCCATCTCGCGCACGCGGCTGATCGGCAGCGGCAGCAGGAAGAACGACGCGATCAACCCCGCGAAGATCGCCAACGTGATGGTTACGCGCTTCGATTTCATGTCCGGCAATCGCCCCCGTTGACGTACGTTCTTGACCATCCGGTACATCGGCCAGACGAACATGCTGACCAGGGACAGGATGGCGATCATGTGCGAGAGGACTTTGAGCTTCGGGCCCAGGAAGTCCGAGAGCATCCAGATGATGCTGAAGGTGACGACCCAGCGGTAGACCCAGCTCATCACCGCGTAGGCGATGAAGAGCGCCTTGCGGCCGGGCGCCATGTATTGTTCGGGCGGCACCTCGATGCCGAGGCCCTTCTCGAGGAAGGTGTTGGTGACGAAGCGGTTCGAGCGGTCCCGGAGGTTCGGGATTTCGAGCCAGTCCGCCATGATGTAGTAGCCGTCGAACCGCATGAGCGGGTTCGCGTTGAAGAAGAACGTGCTCACGCTGCAGAGCGTCATGAGGCAGAGCGCGATGTTGTTCACGACCGGCAGGTGCGGCGTGTACCACCAGACGAACGTGCTGATGGCGGCGATGATGAGTTCGACGTAGATGCCGGCGAAGCTGATGATGATGCGCTTCCACTTGTCGCTGACGGTCCAGGCGTCGGTGACGTTCGCGTAGAGCGCCGGCGAGAGGCACATGAGCAGCACGCCCATCTCGTGGCACTCGCCGCCGAACGCCTTGCAACTCAATCCGTGCCCGAACTCGTGGATGATCTTCACGACCCCGAGCGAGAGCCAGAGGTAGAGCACGGTGTGGAAGGCGAAGAACTCTTGGTACGCCGGCAGCTTGTCGTAGAAGGTCTGGAAGTGCAGCATCACGTGGACGACGGCGGCGAGCATGAGGCCGCACGACGCCGCGAAGAACGGCACCGTGAAGATCCACCAGAGCCAGCCGTACATCCAGGTGAGGATGCGGTCGGGGTCGAAGACCGGGATTTTCCAGTAGAGGACGCTGGAGATCGCGGCGAGGCGCTTCATGCGGCGCTGCTTGGCGCGCCGCTCGAAGAGGTGCTTGCCGCTGCCAACGGTTTCGTTCTGCACGAGGCCGGCGGTGATGAGCTGCCGGGCGAAGCCTTCGAGGTCGTTGTACTCCAGGCGGTGGGGTTTGAATTCGTTCTCGAATTCCCCCTTCACCTCCTCCATCGTGTGGCCGCCGTCGAAGAGGCGGAACACGAAGTATTCCTGGCGGTTGAACCGGTAGTAGCGGAGGCAGACCGGATCCTTGACGACGTGGTAGACCTTGCCTTCGTAGCGCTGTTCGGAAATCTGCAGGTCCGGCCGGGTGCGCAGCCGCACCGCCTTGCGGCGTTCGACCGGGTTGTTGAGCAGGTTCGTGTCCATGAGGCCGCTGCGCACCGCGAGTCGGGGATCGTTATGGCTCAGGTCCCCTCTCCCCCGGCATTGCGGGGGAGTGGGTTATGGTGAGCGGCGACGAACGAACTCAACACCGGTACGAAATCTCGAAGGTC
>CAYVRB010000404.1:0-4235 GCA_964453375.1 uncultured Alcaligenaceae bacterium | reverse complement strand
GAGGCGATGCTCGCGGAGATGGATCGCGGGGTCAACCAGTTCAGCCTGTCCGAGACCTACCTGGCGGCCGAGGGGAACGAGGCGGTCGAGCGCGGCGAGGCGCTCAAGCAGGCGCGGCAGATTTTCCTCGACCTCAGCCGGCAGGATTCGGCGAACCCGATCTGCTGGGCGGCGCGGGCGTGGATCGGCGCGTGCGAGCTTGAGATCGGCGACACGGGCAAGGCGAAGACCGAGTTCGCGAACCTGCGGGCGGACATCGCCAAGAACCCGACGGCGGCGGCGGACGGCGTGCGCATGGTCGAGTTCTTCGAGGCGCAGAACGAGTACCTCGGCGGCCGGGGCGGGGACCTCGGCGCCGTGCGCACGGCGAAGGTGAAGGCGAAGAACTGGCTGGACAAGGACAAGTACAAGCCCCGGATGACCCCGGAGCGGCTGAGCATGACGTACTACTACGCGGTGCTGTCGCAGCGCGAGGCGGAGATGGACGCGGGGAACATCTTCGAGAAGAAGGCGGGCAACGCCGAGGGGCCGCGGAAGCTGCTGAACGTGTCGACGAACGCGCGGGGGCTGCTGCAGGAGGCGGCACGGGAATACAAGCGGCTGATGGAGTTCGACAACGACTACACCGACCGCGCCACGCGCGCCCGGATGCGCGCGATCCGCTTCATCGTCGGCGACGCGAACCGGGCGCCGGTGCAGTACACGAACTTCGAAGAATGCCTGATGGCGGCGCAGGTGCGGCTCGCGTCGCTCGACGAGAAGATCGAGGCACTCGACAAGCTCGACAAGATTCCGGCGACCGCGAAGGGGGCGACCGATCTCGACGAGTACAAGCGCGTGGAGAAGGACAAGGCGCGCGCGGCGGTGATCGCGCTCTTCGAGAAGGCGATTTCGCTCGTCGGCCCGGCGACGCTGCCGAAGGACGCGACGGAGGCGCGGCTGTGGCTGGCGCGGGCGTATTTCATCTGCGAGCTGCCGCACCAGGCGGCGGTGGCGGCGGAGCACGTCGCGCTCACGGCGCGGGGGAACCTGGCGGCGAAGGCCGGCGTCGTGGCGATCGAGAGCTACATCGCGGCGCGGAACAAGCTGGACGCCAACGACGCCGAGGCCCGCACCGTGGACCGCGCGCAGGCGATCGAGTTGGGGTTGTCCGTCGACAAGCTGCTCGGCAGCGACCCCGCGACGGACAACGTGCGCTTCCGCCTCGGCCAGCTTTTCCTCGAGGAGAAGCAGTACCAGGACGCGTTCAACATCCTGGCGAAGGTGAACCTGAGTTTCTCGGCCGTCGCCGTCGCCCGGACGAACATGGGCCGCGCGGCCTACGCGCTCGTGCTGGCGAAGGACAACGGACTCTCGATCGAACAGAAGGCGGACATCCTCCGCCGCGCCATGACCGCCGCCGAGGCGGTGCCCGAACCGACGAACCCGAACCTCTTGAAATCGTTCTTCGTGCTGAAGAACAACCTCGCGAACCTGTACTTGCTGCAAGGGGGCGGCGGCTTCGTGCGGGCCGAGTCGATCGCGACGGACACGGCGAAGCGCGCGGCCGCGGCGACGATGCCGGAGGCGGACAAGAAGCTGCTGCGCTTCGCCGCCGACGAGATTCGGCTGCGGGCGGTCTACGGCCAGTGCGCGCCGCTGTATAAGGACGGCAAGTACAAGGAACTGGCCGACAAGATGACGCCGACGCTCCTGGCGATGAAGCAGGCCGGGCCGGCGGCGAAGGAAGTCGAGAAGTACCGCGGCGCCGACCCGGACGAAACGCTGGGCGACACCGGCAACGCCGTCGTCGCCGCCGACAGCCTCGACCGCTTCCGCCGGGACTTGATCGTGCTCGGGCTTCAGGGGCGCATCCGCGAGGGGGCGGTCGATCAGGCGGCCGAAATCTTCAAGCTCCTCGAGGAACTCGGCGGCAGCGTCGAGGCCACCACCGACGCGCTCGCCCGCCTCGTCGTGCTCGTCCGCCCGCAGATCGACGACCTCAAGAAGCAGAAGAAGGACGAGGAGGCCCAGAAGCTGACGGACGTGGTCGGCAAGCTGCTCGGCGACCAGGCCGGGAAGGAAAAACTCTCGGCCCGCGCGCTCGCGTTCCTCGGCCGCTCGCTCCGCGACCTGGGGCTGTACGAGAAGGCGCTCGAGGTGCTCGCGAAGGTGCCCGCCGTGGACGCGGAGACCTTGAAGGCGCTCGCGGAGGGGAAGACCAAGACGACCGACCTGGAGGCGGACAAGCGCGACGCCGTCATCGCGTACCAGATCGCGCAGATCGAGCAGATCCGCTCGTACCGCCTGACGAAGCAATTCGACAAGGCGGACGAGTTGCTGTTGCCGGCGGTCGGCAAGGACGGCAAGACGGGCTGGGCGAAGTCGCTGGAATTCCGGCGCGAGCGCGTCTTCGTGCTGGAGGACCGCGCGACGGAGGCGCCGAAGGACAAGAAGGCCGACCTCTGGAAGGAAGCGTACGCCGGCTGGAGCGACGTCTTGAAGCCCTACGTCGCGAACGTGACGGCGCGCATCCCGAA
The DNA here is from genome assembly GCA_964453375.1 of uncultured Alcaligenaceae bacterium. Taxonomy (GTDB): domain Bacteria; phylum Planctomycetota; class Planctomycetia; order Gemmatales; family Gemmataceae; genus Limnoglobus. The sequence continues at coordinate 1,716 of CAYVRB010000404.1, read as the reverse complement.
GGACGCGAACGTCGATCGCGTGAAGCAGGACCGCGAGAAGCTCTATCCGGTGATCCTCGATCTTTACGTCGAAGAGAAGCGCTGTCTGGCGAAGGCGAACGTCCAGTTGCTGGCGACGAATCCGATGAAGCTCGCGACGCAGTTGAACGCCTTCGGCAAGCAGATCGCCACGCTGGAGAAGGGCTACGCGAAGGGCCTGGCGACCGACGTGCGCGAGCGCTTCCATACGCTCTTGGACGAGTATCCCGACATGAAGGCGGGCTACAAGGAGGCCGGCGGCGTCGCTTTCCTCGACCCGACCGCGGAGCTGACCACGGCGGGCGTGCCGATGACGGAAGAAAAGAAATAACGGTGAATTCGGAACGCGGAATTCGGAATGCGGAATTGAAGGCACTTTCCATCGTCTGATCGAATCATCCGGGAGTCGTCATGCTCGTTCGTCGTCGCGTCGTGTTGGCCCTCGTCTTCGCAGTCGCCGCGCTGTCGTTCCCCGCCGCCTTTGGGCAGGGCACCGGCGCGACCGACCGCGTCCGCTTCCGCAACCCGAAGAAGGACTACGCCGAGGAGGTGATCCTCGGCACCGTCGCCGAGTCCGCCGGCGGCCTCAAGGTCACGCTCAACAACAAGTCGGTCGTGGACATCGCCGCGCCGAACGTCGTGTTCGTGGAGTACGGCAGCCTGCCCGGCCTCGACAAGGTGAAGCTCGACCTGAACGCGGCCGAGAACCAGGGCGCCGCCGCCAAGGCGAAAGAACTCTACGCCGCCGAGGTGAAGAAGAACCCGACCGACGCGAAGACGAAGCGCTACCTGGAATTCCGCGAGGCGGTCTGGACCGCGAAGCTCGCCGACGCCAAGATCGGCAAGGAATTCGAGGCCGACGCCCCGGCCGCCATCGCCAAGCTCACCGGCTTCGCGCAGGAGTACGCCAAGAAGAACGCCTGGGAAGTCTGGCCCACGTCGCGCACCGCGGCGCGCATGAACGCCGAACTCGGCAAGTTCTCCGAGGCCGCCACCGTCTACTCGTTCCTCGCCAAGGTCGACGGGTTGCCGGCCGACCTGAAGTGGGAAGCGCGGCTCGGCGAAGTCGAGATGCTCGTGCGCAGCGGCAACGCCCTCACTTCCGCCCCGCTCGTCGACGAGATCAAGAAGGCGGCCGGCTTCCCCGCGAGCGGCCCCATCGCCGAGAAGATGGCCGTGCTGGCGGCGGTGACGAAGGCGCTCTCCGAGAAGAAGGCGAAGACCAAGCCGGCCGCCGAAGTGAAGGCGATCGAGGACGTGATCGCGAAGACCGCCGAGCCGGCGGTGCGGGCCTACGGGCACAACCTGCTCGGCGAGCTCTACCTGCAACTGGACCTGCCGCGCGAGGCGATGTGGGAACTGTTGCGAGTGGAGGTGGTGGACAATCTGGACCACGACGAAGTGGTGAAGGCGGTCTGGCGGCTCGCGGACGCCTTCCAGAAGCAGGGCGACGAGAACCGGGCGCGGGCCTATCGCGAGAAGCTCCCGACGGCGAAGGGATCGTGAGCGAATTCATGGCCCATGGACGACGCGGATGAAAGACGCGGATGGAATGACGGGGATTGAAAGACGCGGATGGAATGACGGGGATTGAAAGACGCGGATGGAATGACGGGGATTGAAAGCCGCGGATGGAATGACGGGGATTGAAAGACGCGGATGGAATGACGGGGATTGAAAGACGCGGATGGAATGACG
>CAYVRB010000403.1:0-4241 GCA_964453375.1 uncultured Alcaligenaceae bacterium | reverse complement strand
ACGGCGACGAACGCGCCGGTGATGCTCGCGGTGCGCGTGCCGCCGTCGGCGTCGAGCACGTCGCAATCGATCCAGAGCGTGCGTTCGCCGAGCTTCGAGAGGTCCACGACGGCGCGGAGGCTGCGGCCGATGAGTCGCTGGATCTCGACGCCTCGCCCGTCGACCTTGCCGGCCTTGTCGCGCGCCTTGCGGCTGCCGGTCGAACCGGGGAGCATGCCGTACTCGGCGGTCATCCAGCCCTGGCCCTTGCCCTTTAGGAAATCGGGCACTTCGTTCGAGACGGTGCAGGTGCAGAGGACGACGGTGCCGCCGGCTTTCACGAGCACGCTGCCGGGGGCGTTCCGCGTGTACTTCCGCTTGAAGGAAAGGGGCCGGAGCTGGTTCGGTTTGCGCTGGTGCGGTCGGGTCATCGGGAGAGGTTATCGAATCGCCGGCCCATTGACAGTACTCCTTGAACCGCTTAGTCTTAAATCGTGTTCCCGATTCGGCTTCTCGCTCGCGCCGCGCGGTGGGGGATCCCGTGACCAAGAAAGAAATCGTCAAGAAAATCTCCGAGCGCGCCAACCTCACGCAGTTGAAGACCAAGGAAATCGTGCAGTGGACGTTCGACGCGATCATCGACACGCTCATCGAAGAGGGGCGCATCGAGCTGCGGAACTTCGGCGTCTTCGAGGTGCGCCAGCGTAAAGCCCGTAAAGCGCGCAATCCCCGTACGGGCGAATCGGTGGAAGTGAAGTCGAAGAACGTCGTGACGTTCCAGCCGGGCAAGGAAATGGAAGAAGAGGTCCGCAAGGCGAAGATCGTCATGAAGAAGCGCCGGATGCGGCGATCGGGCCGCGTGAAGGCGATGGATTCGTCGATGGCGCCGCAAGCCGTTCCCGAGATTCACGTTCCGACGGCCGCGGCGCCCCAAGAGGCGATGGAAGTGGCGACGGTGTAGGGTTCGATTATTCCGACAATTCGCGAAATTCCGATCGTAGCGGATTCAAGTTCCCCGCCGGTTGCGTCGATAACACCGGAGAGTTGGATTTCGCGGACCGGCCGGCGACCGCGCACGGCCCGCGGGACCCAGGGAGGGGACCACGATGCTCCGCAAATGCGCGCTTCTCGCGGTGATCGGCACGGGCTTGGCCGGCAGCACCGGTTGCCTGATGAATCAATATTCGCCCGATCCGAACACGCGGATGGAACAGCTCATCAACCAATCGGAAGACCAACGGCAGATCAGCGAATTCTGGCGCCGGTTCTGGCACAACGACCAGCCGAGCCACCTGACGCCGGCGCGCATCCACGGCGGCGTCTAACGATCGGGATCGACGTTCAACGGGTCGCCGGAGGGGTCGCCTTCCGGCGGCCCTTTTGCGCGTACATCGCGCGGTCGGCGATCGAGAACGCGCGGTCCGCGGGGCAGTCGGCCGAGTACGCCGCCACCCCCCACGCGATCCGCAGCGCGATCGGTTGGTCGATCCCCGGCAGGCGCCGGTTTTCCAGTTCCTCGTCGATCGCGGCGAGGCGTCGCGCGAGTTCGTCGGGGTCGCCGCCGGGCATGGCGACGGCGAATTCGTCGCCGCCGACGCGGAAGATCGGGTCGGTGACGCGGAACCGGTTCTGGAGCGCGCGGGCGACGATCTTGAGCGCCGCGTCGCCGGCGGCGTGCAGGTGTGTGTCGTTCAGGTGTTTCAAATCGTTCAGGTCGATCGCGGCGAGGCAGCCGTCGCGAGGCTCGCCGGGCGGGGCGGCCATCCATTCCTCGAAGGCGCGGCGGTTGAGCAGGCCGGTGAGGCCGTCGGTCCGCGCCACCGTCTCGAGTTCGGCTTTCGCGTCGCGGAGTTCCTTGTTGTTCGCTTCCAGTTGATCGCGGACGCGCTCGCAGGCGAGGATGACGATTCCGAAGACGATGAGCAGTTCGGCGAGGGCGTCGATGGCGACGATGAGGCCGAAGGAGCGATGGCTCCAATCGGCGCCGTCGCCGCGCAACCAGGCCATGACGGCGTGCCAGAGCATCAGCAGCGCCAGCAGCGCGAGGCTGCCGCGGACGATGGGCCGGCCAATCGAACGGGACGGCGCCGGGCTGCGCATGTCGGCGATCATGGCGACGAAGAGGACGCCGAGGATGAGGAAGTGCGCAGGGACGAGATCGCGGAATCCGGTGGCGAGCCAGGGGCCGGCGGCGGCGAACGCCAGGAGCGGCGCGAAGCGCGCGAGGTGGCGGAGCTGGAACGGCTGGTCGCGGGCATGTTCGCGGAGGCCGGACCAGAGCAGGAAGGCCATGATGTAGGAGCCGGTGAGGTACACGCCGAAGGCGGCGCGGGCCGACCAGGAGAAATCGCCGATTTCGACGACGAGGTGGAGGAAGCCGAGGGCGACGCCGAAGGTGATGGTGGCCAAGGCCCACGACGTGACGAAGCGCACCTGGATGGCGCGGCCGAGCTGCCAGAGGAAGAACGCGACGAGGCACGTGCCGATCGACTGAACCGCGATCGCGGTCTGGACGAAGCCCATATCACGGATTCACAGCGAAATCGGGCAGGCGAAGGCCGGGCGGTCCGACGATTCTCGTACCTCCAAACTACGGTCCGTCTCGCGTATCGTCTAGCGACCGTACAATTCGCCGACGTGCGCCGCCGACTCCCGCGCCGCGAGCCAGTCCGCCGCCTGCGCGACTTCGTCCGCCAGCGCGTCCACGACGCGCCGCTCGACGAGCACCGCTTCCGCCAGTTCAACGGGGATCGGCAAGTACGCGCGTTCGTAGTCGGTTTTCAATCGCCCCGCGAGCGCCCGCCGGAACTGCTCGCGGATCGCCGGCCAGCGCAGCGGGAACACGAGCGACACGAGCACGTGCAACAGCACGAGCGTCGCCAGCGTGACGAAGAACGGCAGCGCGACGTGGAACAGCGACGGCGAAAGCTCCTCCACGAAGAAGCGCCAGAGCAGCACGAAGATGCTGCCCACCAGCACCGCTTCGGGCAGGTAGTTCGCGAGCAGGCGCACGATGGCGCGGGGCACCGACTTCGCGCCCGACGGGTTCGTCAGCTCGCGTTCGACTTCCGCGAGGCTCTCGACGACGGCGCGTGTGTGGCGGTCGTCCCAGCCCGGCCGGGCGGCGGCCGCCGCGGTGCGGTCGTTCAGGATCGCGAGCGGGAACTCGCGGGCGTTCGCCTCCACCAGGAGCCGGTTGACGAGCGCCTGCGCGCGGCGGTCGAGCACGCGCTCGCCGGCGAGGTGGGCGCAGCCGGCGGCGAAGGCGGCGAGGTCGAGGTCGGCGTCCGCCGGCGCGCCGGGCGCCGCAAGCGTCGGCCGGAAGGCGCGCCACGAATAGCGCAGGATCGAGAGCTTCAGGTAGCCTGCCATCAATCCGCGGAAGCGGTCTTGCCCGCGGACGTTGAAGTGCCCTTCGATCTCCGCGCTGCGCGGGTCGAGCGCCGCCACGAGCGTGTCGGCGGCCACGCGGGTCTCCTCCTCGAGCGCGGCCGCCCAGGCGTCGCCGACCTTCGCGGCCTCGGCCGTCAGGTCCGGCGGGCGGATCGCCCGCGCCGCGCGGGCGAGTTGGTCCAGCAACTGGCCCACGCCCCGCGCCTTCACCGCCTCGATCTCCAGGCGCGTCAGCCCCAGCTCGATCCAGTCCTTCAGTTCCGCGAACTGCTCGCCCGCCGGCAGGTCGTCCGGCTTCGCCTTCCCCGCCGCGGCGGCGTCCACCCACGGCTGCGCCGTCGTGCGGAACAGCTTCGGATTCTCGAACCCCTCGGCCTTCAGGTCCTTGATCAGGTCGTCGTCCGGCCGCACGCCGCTCGGACCGACCTGCACGCAGCGGTCCCACTTGTTCAGCACGAACGCGAACGCCCGACGGCTCCGCTGCTCCTTGAACAGCTCCCAGCCGAGTTGATCGTGGTACTTCTCCTGCGAGCCGACGTACAGCACGATGTCGGCGATCGGCAGGAGCGCCACGAGCTTCTCGCGGTTCGCGAGATCGTTGCTATCGACGTCCGGCGTATCGACGAGGATCTTCTGGCGGAGCGCATCCCGGTCGTGGCGGACGAGCCGGCAGAGCCGCAGGGCGGGGTCGAGCTTCTCGGGGTCGATCGATTGGTGGAAATAGACGACGGGATCGCGGGTGGTGGGCCGGGCGAACGAAGCGGGGGCGATGGCGGCGCCGGCGAGGGCGTTCATGAGCGTGGACTTGCCGACGCCGGTGCCGCCCATGAGCATGACGACGAGCGCGGGCTGCTCGGCGTCGAGGGCGA
>CAYVRB010000402.1:0-4262 GCA_964453375.1 uncultured Alcaligenaceae bacterium | reverse complement strand
CGGAGATCTTCCCGAACCGCCACCGCGCGACCGGCCAGGCGCTCGGCAGTTTCACGCACTGGATCTTCGCCGCGCTGCTCACGACGCTCTTCCCGCCGATCGTGTCGGCGTTCGCGCCGGGCTGGGTCTTCGCGTTCTTCGCGGCGATGATGGTGCTGCAACTGCTCTGGGTGGCCGTCGCCGTGCCCGAAACGAAGGGCGTCCCGCTGGAGCGGATCGAACGCCAATTGGGCGTGCGGTGAAGAGTATGATGGCGGTAACGAACGCGAGGGCCACACGATGTTCGCGCTGCTTTGCCTGGCCGTCCCGCTGGCGACGATGCGAACCGACACCGATGGCGTTCCGCTGCCTTTCGGCGTGACCGCGCGCTTCGGCAGCGTGCGCCATCTCGCGCCGAAGGGTAGCAGCCGTCCGCGCCATCTGCCGGACGGTCGCTCGGCCGTCAGCGTCGCCGGTAATGCCTTGTCGATCTGGAATCTCGAATCGGGCCTGCGCGTCCGCGAGGTGGTCGAACCGGATTGGGAATTCCGGGACGTGCTGGTGAGCAAGGACGGCCGGAAATTGTTCGCGGCGGGATTGGCGACGATGGGCTGGCTGGAACCGCCCGCGAACCCGATGCCGGGCCAGCCCTCGGAACGCACGCCGATCCGGCGCGTGGAACTGTGGACGTACGACCTCGCGACATTGCAACGGACCGCGAAGACCGTCCTCGCGGACCACCTCTCGTACTATTTCTGGTTCAATTCCCACGGCATCCTGCTGATCCCCGACAACGACTCGAACCGCCGCGTCACGCTTGTCCACGTCGAGCCGGCCGTGCGCGTCGTCCCGGTCGTCCTCGATTCCCAAGCGAACAACTTGATCGTCCCCGCGTGCGACGCCGCCGGCGCGCGCCTGGTCGTCGGCGACCTCCAGAACCTCGTCGTCTACGACACCGCGACCTCGAAGGAGATCGCCCGGCACCCTTCGGACGCCTTCTTTCCCGCCATGTCCGCGGACGGAACGCGCGTCTTCGCCGTCGGGCGAAACCCGAACAACCGCATCGACGGGAATAGCCCCCTGGAACTCGTCGCCTTCAACGTTCAGACCCGAAAGACCGACTGGACTCGCGGCCTCGCGGACCACCACGGACTCGTCCTTTTGACCCTAAACGACCCGATCGACGACGTCGTTCCCGTGACGGGATCGCGGGGCACGAACCACGATATCGAGTATTTCGACGCGCGCACCGGCAAGCCGATTCCCATGGCGCCCGGCGAAACCGACGACTGGCGGCGGGCGCGCGTCTGGGGGCGGGTCGGCGCCGACGGGCGACGCCTGTTGGCCAACGACCGCGACGGCCTCGCGATCTGGGACGTCGCGACGCGAACACGGATCGCGCCGTCGAAACCGACCTTCGGCATCACTCAAATGAGCCAGCTGCAGTTCCTCGACGGCGGCTCGCGGATGGAAGTCGGGCCGTACGATCGCAACGATAATTGCGGCGTGAAGACGTGGGACGTGGCGACGGGTCAGGCGTTGTTCGCGGCCCCGGCGCATCGTCTCGTGGTCGACGGCGCCCGAACGAGCCTTCGGCGCGACTGGAGCGATAAAGCTTACGAAGTCACCGCCCGCGATCGATCCTTCCGCGTCCGCATGGACAGGGAACACCAAGACCCGACCCGACCAAATCGGGCGATCCCGGTGCTGACCGACCCGGCGACCGGCCGCGAACTCCGACGGCTCCGACCCGGCCCTTCGCTCGGCGACGAACTCCAACTCACGCGCGACGGACGGTACTTACTCAGCCACGGCGAGGACGCGAAATCGTGCCGGTGGGACTTGAGTGAAGCCGATCCGACGCCGCGGGAATTCGATCGCCATCAAACGGGACGTGTCGGATTCCGAGGTCAGCAAATGATCACGGTCTGCCCCAATCAACGGCTTGCAGCCGTCATTCTCCGAGCCGAAACGCGCAACAATTCCGGCAAACAACCTTTCTACGAAGTCGGAATCTATCGACTGGACACGGCCAAGCAGATCCGCTTTTACAAAGGGCAGGGGGACCTTACGCAAAAGGCCTGGTCGTCGAACGGACGCTATCTCGGCCTCACGATTGATAACAACATTGACATTTTCGACCTCGAATCCGACGTCCGCATTGCCCACATCAAGAACGTCTACCGCTATTCGATCCGTGACGACGGCCGCACGATCGGCACGGCCGGCGAACGCGAGTTGACCTTCCGCGACACGCTCACCGGCCAAGTCCGCCATGTCATCCCTTTGAGCGGAACCGGCCACGCCATCGCGTTCGCGCCGGATCGGCGCTCGGTCGCGTACGTGGCACACGACAATACGGTCCACGTCGTGCCGCTCTTCCCGTTGGCCAAGGATATCCTTCCGACGCGCGCCGAACGGGACGCGGCCTTTCGCGACCTCGGCTCGACCGACGCCGGCAAAGCGTTCCTCGCCGTCCGACTCTTCGCGTCGGATGTCAAGAATTCGATACCCTACTTGCGCGAAAAGGTCCCGCCGACCAAGATCCCCGTGGAGGTCGATCGGTTGGTCGCGGACTTGGGTTCGCCCCGGTTCGCCGAGCGCGCGGCCGCGGCGAAACGCCTGACCGAACTCGGTTCGACCGCCGGGGAGCCGTTGCGGAAGGTGTTGGCGAAGACCGAATCGGTGGAAGTGCGCGAGCGCATCGAAACGATCCTCGCGACCCACGGCACGACCTCGCCCGTCGACCTGCGTGCCCATCGCGCCCACGAGGTACTCGACATCCTCGATACGCCGGACGCGTGGGCGCTGCGCGCGGAGTGGGCCAAGGGCGAGCCGTCGATCCTGACGGCGACTGCGAAGGCGAAGCCGCGAATGGCGCCGGTGGATGGAGCCGATTCGTCGAAGCGGGTTCCCTGAACGATCGCATTGCGAGGCTGACGCATCGCCCCGCCTGGCGGGTCGACTCGTTCACGGCCCCATGACTCGCAAGATGAAATCGCCAAAGAGCGGAACGGTAAACTCGATTTCGCCGTGTTCCGGGCTGTAGATCATGCCCTTCTTGATCAGTTGCGCGCGCACGGGGCCGATGCTGTTGATCTTGACGCCGTGCATGTCGGCCACCGCGCTCGTCTTGTGCGACCCCGCGCCGAGCTTCGCGATGGAATGCAGGAACTTCTTCTCGCCGTTCGTGCAGCGATCGTAGCGGACGCGGAAGAAATCGTTGTCCAGCCGGGCGATCGCTTCGAGCGTCGCCTCCTCGACCACTTCCAGCGTGATGGGCGATGAGTGGGCGCGGAGCCAACTCTGATAGCCCCACATTTGGATGAAATAGGGATAACCCCTTGTGACGCGGAAAATCCGTTCGACCGCATCTTGATTGAAAGCGACTTCTGGCCGGACCGGCTCTTGCAAGGCACGGCCCGTCTCCGCCTCGGTTAGCGGGCCGATGACCGGAAAGCTAAACAGACGTTCCGCGTACGATTTCGATTCCCCCGCCAATCCCGGCAAGATCGGAAGCCCAGCCCCCACGAGCACCACCGGCAATTGGCGTTGCTGGACCTTGTGCATCGACATGATCAACGCGCTCAACTCCTTCGCGTCCAAATACTGAATCTCGTCGATGAAGAGCGCGACGTTCGCCTTCTGTTCCTTGGCGGCTTCGCCCAACGCCCCGATCACCTCGGGCAAGTCGACTTCCAGATCGCCGCTGTCGGCCGAACCGGCTTCCGCATTCACGTCGATCCCGACGGTGAAATCGTTGATCTGGATCTTGATCGCTTTCGCGAAACTCAAGAGCGTCGCGAACCCCCGCTTCAGCTTCTCGCCGATCTTCGGACCTTTGCTGAGCTCGGTCAGAAGCTTTCGGAGATACGGCACCAGCAGCGGGGCCAACTTCTTTCCTTCGTGCGCTTCCATGATCGCCGTTTTGTACTCGACCTTTTCGGCCCGAAAGCGAATAGTGTTCAGCAAGACCGTCTTCCCGACCCCGCGCAACCCCGTCAACATCATGCTCTTTTCCGATCGGCCCTGCTTGACCCTGCCGAGCAATACGTCGGCTTGGCCGATTACTGATTCTCGGCCGGCCAGTTCGGGTGGCGGCGATCCGGCACCCGGCGAAAATGGGTTTTTGAGAGGATCCATTTTGCATTCCTAGTAATTCCTAGACAATTATAGCAAAAATCGTAGAAGTGCGTATAAGTTCCTACTAATGGTGCGAATTGCGTATCGGAGTAATCGTTCACACCCCGGCGAGTAATTTGGGTCCGGCCTGTCCGTTCAGC
>CAYVRB010000401.1:0-4269 GCA_964453375.1 uncultured Alcaligenaceae bacterium | reverse complement strand
AAACGGTGCGCCGCGATAAACGATTCGGTCCCGCGCTCGGCTCCGAAGACTCCGCCGCGCCGCTAAACGGTGCGCCGCGATAAACGATTCGGCGCCGCGATAAACGATTCGGCGCCGCGCTCGGCTCCGAAGACTCCGCCTCGCGGCTAAACGAACTTGACGAGTTTGCCGTTCGACTTCAGCCACTCGAAGATCGTCGCGGTCAGCGTGCCGTCGTTGTCCATCCGCGGCACCTTCGCCTGTACGTCGAGCGATCCCTTGCGGGCCTCCACCCACGCTGAGAGCGCCGTCAGCTTCACCGGCACCACTTCCGGCCGCGTCATCGTCAGATCGCCGACGCGGTGGGCGGCGTAGTCTTCGTTCAAGCGATCCAGTTCCTTGTCCAAGTGCATCGCGAACTCGGCCAGGTCCGGCACGCGGTCGCGGAACTCGACGAGGTAGCGGTGGAAGCCCGGCGCGTCCGGCTTCGACGGGAAGACCGGGCCGACGTGGAAGTCGCCGGTGAAGACGCCGCACTGCTTCGCCGCGAACGCGATCCCCTTCTCGACCTCCTCCTCGATCAGGTGCTCGCCGAACGCCGACAGGAAGTTCTTCGTCCGCCCCGCGAAGCGCATCAGCGGCGGGTCCGTCTTCTCGAAGATCACCGTGTCGCCGATGAGGTAGCTCCACAATCCGGCGCAGGTCGTGAGTACGACGGCGTAGCGCACGCCAATCTCGATCTCGCGGACGGTGTGCCGCGTCGGCTTCTCCTTGAGTACGCCCTTCGCGTCGAAGTCCTCGCACGGGACGAACTCGAAGAAGATGTCGTGGTCCGGCACCAGTCGCAGCAGCTTGTAGCGCGGGTCCTCGGTCGCAATGAACCCCTCGGAGGCCGGGTAGACCTCGCAGAACTCGAAGGCGTCGCCGCCGATCTGGGCGCGGAACAGGTCGCGGTAGCCGTCGAACTTCGTGCCGCCGTGGACCAGCATGCGGAAGTTCGGCCAGATTTCGGAGATGGTGTTCTTCCCCGTGACCTTCTTCATCATGTCGAAGAGCAGCGCCATCCAGGACGGCACGCCGGAGAGCGCGACGATGTCCGCCTTCGCGGCCGCCTCGGCGAGGCGCGGCATCTTCTCCTCCCACTTCGGGATGCGGCTCAGCTCCAGCGGCGGAAAGGTCAGCGGTCGCACGGCGGCGGGCACCTCGCGCGCCGCGATGCCGCTGAGGTCCCCGCCCCGCGCGCCGTTGGCCAGCAAGTTCACGTCGGTGTTGCCGCCGAGGAAGAAGAACTGGCCGGTGAAGATCCGGTGCTTCGGGAAGGCGTGTCGGAAGAGCGCCATCGTCGTCCGCGCCGCCTGCCGGTTCGACTTCACCATCGCCATCGAGACGGGGATATACTTCGTCGCGCCGCTGGTGGTACCGGACGACAGCGCGAAGTACGGCATGAACCCCGGCCAGGTCTGGTCCGCGATGTCGGGGTAGCCCTTCCAGTAGTGGTCCCAGAAGTACTCGTAGGAGCGCACCGGCACGCGCGATTGATAGTCGGCGACGGAGTCGATCTTGGCGAAGCCGTGGTCCTGGCCGAAGCGCGTGTCGCGGGCGCGATGAATCAGACTGAGAAGCGTCTCGGATTGGACCTTGGCGAGGTCGAGCGCGTCGAGGGCGCGGACGTCGCGGTGGGCGAGCTGCACGAGCGCGGCGTCCGCGACGCGGCGCGAGAGTCTGTGGTTGACGAGCGGCGCAAGGAACGAAGAGTCGATCATGGGTCCATCCGACGAAAACGGCCCGCACGACGGCGGGCCGATCCGATCATCGTCACCGGCCGCGACGATTACGGCGCTTCGGCGTCGGGCTTGAAGCCCTGGCAGAAGTAGACGCCCGCCGGCGGGAAGTTCAGCGGCACGAGCTTGAACTTCACGTCATTGAAGTAGTTCCGATAGAAGTTCCAGTAGACGTACGGCATCACGGTCAGTTGACGGAAGACGCCTTCGGGGCCCATGCACTTCATCGAGCTTTCGAAGATCGCCTTGCGGATCGGGTGCGGGATCGACGGCATCGGCAGGCCCGACACGATATGGTCGACGTGCTCGATGCCGCGCTCGGCGAGCAGCTTGTCGAGGTGCGCCGCGTCGCCCTGCACGATCTCGGCGTGCGGGAAGCGCCGGCGCAGCCGGTCGCAGAAGTCGGGTTCGATCTCGACGATCATGAGGCGCGTGTGGAGCTTCACGCGCTTGAGCAGGATGTCGGTGATCGGCCCGGTGCCCGCGCCGAGTTCGACGATCACCTTCGCCGCGTCCCAGTCGATCCCCTTGAGCATCTCCTTGACGAGGAAGCGGCCGCTCGGCGCCGGCGTGGCGATGGCGGTGCCCTGCGTCATGAACTTCTTGAAGACCATCCAGAAATCGCTGCGGTGCTTCGGGTCCGCCGGGGCGGCGGGGCTGCGGGACTCGACGGAACCGGGTGTCATGGGGAACTCGGGGGAATTAGCGTCGGGTGGGTTTGACCAGGAATTGACGGGTCCAACTCGGATGCGCCGTCGGGTTCGGGTCGGTGAGGAAGGAGAGCACGAGGCGGTTCACCTTCCGGTAGCGTTCGATCTGCGGGGCGTGGCCGCACTTGGGAATCGACAGGAAGTGGCCGATGCCCTCGGGCATCTCGGCGGCGGCCTCCTCGGCGGTCCGCGGGCAGCAGATCCGGTCGTTCTCCGCCGTCACCAGGAGCGTCGGCACCTTGAGCTGCGGCATCAGGTGGCGGACGGAGTGCTCCTTCGTGTCGTTCACGGTCCGCAGCATCCCGCGCTTCCAGCGGCGGTTCTTCACGGCCGCCTTGTAATACCGCACCATGTCCCGATCGACGTACCGCCGGCGGTGGAAGACCGAGCGCACCACGGAGTTCCAGTCCTCCTTGCGCACGCCCTCCATGATCGGCAGCGATTCCTTGTCGCCCATGCCGGAGGGGCAGAGCAGCACCACGCGGTTCACCATCTCCGGATAACGGTTGGCGAACTCGACCACGATCTTGCCGCCGAGGCTGCTGGCGACGAGGTGGTACGGCGGCGTCTGGGCGAAGTTGAACAGGTAGCCGTGCAGTTGCTCGACGAGGTAGTCGACGGAGACCGGCTGCTTGTCGTCGATCCGCTTGTGGATGGCGTCGCCGTCGTAGACGAGGAAGTTGGGCAGGTGGACGTCGAAGTAGCGGGCCCAGAAGCGGCGGTTGCGGAACCAGGATTCGGCCTGTTCGGCGAGGCCGTTGATGAGCACGAGCGGCTGCCGACGGCCGTACGCCTTCGGGCGGATCCGTTCGAACAGGCCGTTCAGGGCGGGCATCGTGCGGGGCTCCGCGGCCAACGGGGTGGTCTCGGCGGGAATTGGGACAGCCTACCGCGCCCGGGGCTGGGCGCGAAGCGAAAAACGCACCGACTCCGCCGGATCAGCTTATGCCACGGCGTGAAAAAATCCAAGCGCCCCCGCCGGAAACTCGACGATTCCCGCGCCGCGCGGTTTCATCCCGCCGGCGTCGAACCCAGCACGATCGTGAAACTCGCCTGCAATTCCCCGATCTTCGACCCTTTCACCTTCGCGAAATCGACCGTCACCGATTCGCGCGCCTTCGGGTCCTTGATCCCCATGTAGATGCCGTCCTTCTCGTTCCGCGCCTTCTCGTCCTTGGCGTAGCACTGCGTCACCAGCAGCGTATCCTTGCCCATCTTCACTTTCACATGGATGTGCGGCGCGCGGCCCGGATACTCCACCGGCTTGATCGTGCGGAAGTAGTACTCGCCCGTCGAACCGGTGAGGAACCGGCCGAAGCCCTGGAAGTGCTTGTCCTGCTTGTCCTTCTTCGGCTCGCTGTCCTTGGTGTGGAGGTAGACGCCGTTGGCGTCGCACTGCCAGATTTCGACGAGGGCGTTCTTGACGGGGTTCCCCTTGGGGTCGAGCACCTTGCCGGTCAGGTGGGAGATGGTACCGACGGAGGGGTTGGTGCCGTCGTTGATGATGATGAGGTCGTTGTCGGTGTCGAGCGGGAGCTTGTTCGGATAGAAGGGGCCTTCGGTCTGCTTGGGGGTTTTGGTGAGTTCTTCGGCGAAGGCGCCGGGGACGAAGAGCGCGAGGGCGGCGGAGCCGAGGACCAGTCGACGCGAGACGGGCACGATGGCGGACATGCGGTTCTCCTGGGAGACGGGGTGAAGTCAAGTTATCCTTACGTCTAGAAACGACGACGGGACTTGAATCGGGACTCTCACGGATCGAGCGCGTACTCAGTACCGAGTACCGAGTACCCAGTACCGAG
>CAYVRB010000400.1:0-4283 GCA_964453375.1 uncultured Alcaligenaceae bacterium | reverse complement strand
GCCGTCTCCGGGCGCCGCGTCGCCGGGCCGAGCGGTCGGGGTCGCAATCGCATGAATACTCCGGGATCGGTTGCTCTGGCAGGATATAGAGAAATCGCCTACGCTCACGCCGTTCCTTCATCCTTCTCGGAGTTCGGCCATGAGCCTCGTGTCGGAATTCAAATCCTTCATCATGCGCGGCAACGTCGTGGACCTCGCCGTCGGCGTCGTCATCGGCGCGGCCTTCAGCAAAATCGTCTCCACGCTCGTCGACAAGGTGTTCATGCCCGTCATCGGCCTGATCACCGGCGGGTACGACGTGTCCGCGTTCAAGGTCGGCTACGGCGACGCCCAGATTGGCCTCGGTTCGGTCGCGCAGGCGACCATCGATTTCGTCATCGTCGGCGCCTGCCTGTTCCTCGTCGTGAAGCTGATGAACAAATTCAAAAAGAAGGAGGAGGACAAGCCCGTCGAGCCGAGCGCGACGGAGAAGCTGCTCGCCGAGATCCGCGACGAATTGAAGAAGCGGCCGGCCTAACCTTCTACATGCCGCAGGCGGTAGAGCGTGCCCTTGACGCGCTCGCCGCCCGGCTCGCCGGCGCGGACAAAGCTCGTTTCGACCGCGAGGCCGGCCTCGCCGCACACCCACTTGAAGCTGCGCGACGAATAGCGGTCCGGGTCGGTGACGAACGCCGTGCCGCCCGGCGCGAGCACCGCCTTCACGAACGTGGCGACCGGTTCCACCAGGCGCTGTTCGTACATCACGTCCGACGCGAGGATGACGGGAAACGTCAGCTCCGGCGGCGAGCGCAGGTCCAGCGGCATCCCCCGCGCGTTCGCGTGCCCGTTCAGCTTCGCGTTCGCCAGGGCGAAGCGCACGGCCGTCGCGTCCACGTCCGAGAAGGTCACGTTCAGCCGGCACGCGAGCGCCGCGATCCCGCCGAGGCCGAGGCCGCAGCCGATCTCCAGCACGTCTTGCCCGTGCTTCGTCCAGTCCTCGCGCAGCACCACCTTCGCGAGCATCCGCCCGGCGGCCCAGAGATCGGTCCAATAGGGGATGTATTCGTCGGCCGCGTAGGCGTTCCGTACGCCGGGGTGGTCGAACACCTTGTCCAGCCCGGCCGGGCGATCGAGGTGGAAGGTCATGCCTTCGACGGTGACCTTCTCGCGCACGACGTCCTGGACGGCGTCGTCGGGCGTGGCATGGAAGCGGGGCGATGTCATAACGGTTGCGGTGGCGCGGTCGGCTCGCGAAGTCGCTACTTCTTCCCGTCCGTCCATTTGGAAACGGTGGCCCAATAATACGTGCCGTTCGCGCTCGACGGTTCGCCGGGGGCGACGCCGCAACCGCCGTCGGAGTTGCGGCACGACGCGAGGAATTCGCCGAGCTTGTAGGTATTCTTCGGCCGCTCCTTCGCCAGCACCATCGCGCGCAGGACGCGGTAGGTCGTCTCGAGATCGCTGGTTTTCGCACCGTCCTTCCGCCAGCCGCCATCGGCCGCCTGGCTGTTGCGGAGGAAATCCACGACCTTGTTCTGATTCGCCACCGGCAGGCCGAGGCGCATCTTCATGGCGACGACGGACGCCGTATCCCGCGCGCGGCCGTCGCCCTTGCCGGCGGTGCCGTCGTTGTTGAGTTGCTTGTTCGCGATCGCGTTCCACCGGTCGATCCACTTCGGCTTGGCCTTGAGGCTCTCGATCGCCGCCGCGCCGATGCGCACGTCCTCGAAGGTGGCCGCCTGCGCTTCGAGGAAATCGATAGCCATGGGGAACTTCGATTCCGGGATGCCGAGGTCGACGGCGGCCATGATGCCGATGCTCGTCACGAGCACGGTCGGTTTTTCGCCCGCCTCCGCGAATCCGCCGGTCGGCGGGTCGTAGCACGAGAGCACGTAGGCCTTCACCTGCAACGGATTCGCCATTTCGCCACCGAGGGATTTCGTCGCCCGCACGGCCGCCGACGTGGCCCGCAGACTCGTTCCGCCCTTCGCGTCGGACTGGTACGCGCCGCTCTCCTGCCGCAGACCGGCGAGATACCGCAGCGCCGCCGCCTTCTCCTCCGGCGACTGCGCGTACGCGAGCGAGGGCATCAGGACGAAAAAGGACAGCAACAGACGCATGGCGTGGCTACCGGAGGTCGGATCAATCCCTTCATGATAGAACGAGAATCGCCGTGCGCGGCCCCCGACTACCGCTTCAACACCTTCACTATCGCCGCCCGCATCCTCGCTTCGCTGCCCTCGGCCACCCAGCACCAATCCCCGAGGTTCGCGTCGTTCTCCTTCCAGGCCCGCTCGATCGGAATGTACCCGGGGCCGCACTCGCCGTAGCCGGCGACCATCACGAACGAATCGGGCCGTAGTTCCTGCGCGGCCAGTTGGAACTCGACGTACGACTCGGCCGGCATGAGCAGGTACTGCGCGATGCCGAAGTCGATCAGTGGCACGTCCACGGCCTGACCGTCTTCGCAACGCCGCTTCCAGCTTAGTCCCAGCGCCGCGAGGCACTTGTCGAACGGTCGCGGGCCGGTCTTCAATCGATTCATCAGTTCCTCAGTTGAGAAGCCCTTCGACTTGCGCGGTTCCAGTTCCATCTTTTCGAGTTTGAAGCCCAGTTGAATCGGATGTTTCTTCGTCGATTCCCAAGCCTTCTTCATCCCGTCGTGCATCCGGCCGGCGAGGACGGCGCGGTTCTCGGTCGCGCCGTCGTTGTACTTCCCGGCCGTCGTGTTGCCGCTGCAACCGGAGGCGTAGAGCATCAGAGTTCCCGGGAGTGCGGCCTGACGCTGGCGGCGGGCCATGCCGACGAAGTCCGCTGTCGAACCGCCACGGCCGTAGTAACTCATCGGGTGCGTCGAGTAGGAATGCAGCACCGCGAGCGGCTTGTCGCCGTTCCAGAACGAGAGCGCCTTCAGGAATGGGTCGATCGTCCCTTCCTCGGCGGCGCGGATCGTCTCGTCGCGCGTCGCGCTCATCCGGTTGTAGAACGGCTTGCCATCACTCATGTAGCGCCGGTTGGAGGCGACCTTCTCGACCTTCGCCTGCCCGATGCCGACATGCGTGAGCGGTTGCTCCTTCGCGAGCGCATCCCTCGCCGCCTTGGCCACGCGCGCCACGGCCTTCTCGAGGAACGCGAGATCGCAGATGGCCGCACCGGTCTTGTGTTCTTCCAGCAGTTTCTGCGCTTCGAGGTCCGCGATGGGAGCGTCATGCTGGTGGTTCGCATTCACGAGAACGCGCGTCGGTTTCGTGCCGATCGCTTCGGCGATCTTCTCCCGCCAGAGTTCGTAGGCCCCGTTGCGGATTTCGCACCAGTCGACGCAGACGATGGCGAGCGGCTGACCGGCACCGAGGAAGATCAGCCCGTGGGCGTAGAGCGGATCAACGATTTCCTTCACCGGTGCGATGCCGCCGCCCATGCACGGATGGCCGATCGGCGGCGTCACTTCGACCTCGAACGTGGCCAGCTTCGGTTCCGGTTCGGCTGCCCGACCCACAAGTGGGAGGGACGCGGCGGCGACGGCGAGGGCTTCGCGGCGGGAGAGCATGGCAAACTCCGAAGTGGCATTGGCCGGATCACGAGTTTACACTGGTTCCGAAGCTCGATCCATTCGGTTCTGAGTTTTGCGTTTTGATTTGGTCCTTTTGAGTGATTCGATCAACTCAAAACCCGAAACGAAAAATGCAAAACGAATCTGGAGCCTGCCATGCCGCAACCCGACCGCCGCACGTTTCTGGGAGCCGCCGCCATCGCGGGAGTCGCCGCGAATGCTTCTTCAACGGAGCCAAAGTCGCCGACCGTGACGAACCCGCGCGCCACCGACGGCGACCGGCGCCACGAGCCGAAGTGGGACGAATCGCTCACGATCACCGTCGGCAACGACACGGGCGACCTCGCCGGCCGCGACGAGAAGGTGATTCAAGCGGCCGTCGACACCGTGGCCCGCGCCGGCGGCGGCACCGTGAAGCTCCTGCCGGGCACCTTCAAGCTCCGCAACGCCGTCTATCTGGCGTCGAACATCCGCATCGTCGGCGCCGGGGCCGACACGATCTTAATCAAGGAGCCGTCGGCGTCGACGAAGCTCGCGGCCGATTCCGACTGGTACGATCGCGAGATCACATTGGCCGACGCCGCCGGCTTTCGAGTCGGCGACGGCGTCTGCCTGCGCGCCAAGAACCCGCACCACGGCGGCGCGACCGTCCTCAAGCGCACGCTCGTCGCCCGCTCCGGCAACCGATTCAAGCTCGACAGTATCCCCTCACCCTTCTGAACTCGCGGGGCTTGGCATCGGAGGCAGGACGCCG
>CAYVRB010000399.1:0-4287 GCA_964453375.1 uncultured Alcaligenaceae bacterium | reverse complement strand
GCGACGGCGATCGCCAAGCCGCCCGAACCGCCGACACGCGCGAAGACCGTCCGCGCCAAGTTCGTGGAGGAGCACGAAGACGTACCCGCCGAAGACCTCCCCGACGAACCCCGCCGCCGCCCCCGCCGCGAACTCAGCGACGAGGAGAAGCTCGAACGCAAGCTGGACCGCGCGGCCGAGGTCACGCGCCCGGCGCGCGTCGGCACCTCGCTGCTCGCCTACGGCGCCCTCGCCGCCTGCCTCGCCCCGCTCGGCGTCGCCCTCTTCTTCGTCTCCACCCTCTTCTGGCAAGCGGCCGACAACCCCTTCATCTGGTTCCCCATCCTCGGCGTCGGCGTCCACTGGCTCCTCACTCTCACCGGCTTCGGATTCTGCTGCTTCGGACCCCGCTCCATGCGCCACATGGCCATCGGCGGCGTCATCGTCATGCTCGTCCACGCCGTCGCCACCCTCGGACTCGTCGAACTCACCGTGAAATCCATCTCGCTCTCCACCGCCGGCTTCGGCGGCATGAACGAGGAACCCGGACTCGTCGGCGCCGTCCTCTTCGCCAACCTCTTCAACAACCTCAGCGGCGTCGCCAACATCCCCCTGCTCGTCCATTTCGGGCTGCACAACACGATCGGCGGCCTCGCCTTCGTCGTCCTGCTCGCCTCCGGCGGACTCGAATTCGCCAAGCTCTCCCTCGTCGGCATCCTCGCCAACCACTACGCCGTCGAGGGCAAATCCCCGGAACTCGGCCACCAGTCGATCCGCTTCGTGTATCGCCTGTTCTGGGTCGTCATCGTCGGATTCGTCGGCGAGATGATCATCGTCGGCGGCACGCAGCTCGGCTTCGGGTTCATCTTCCTCAGCCTGCCGTCCATGATGCTCATGAACGGCTATTTCCTCTGGTGCGCCTTCGCCTGGGTCATGCAGTTCCAGGTACTCAACGAAGTGAAGGAAGTCATCACGCCCGAACGCTTCACCGACACGCGCGCGAACCTCGACATGTACTGACGGCGCCGGCCGCCGCACGGTAAACTAACGACGGGAGGACCATACCATGACCGCCGCGACTTTGCCCGCCGTACCACGAACGATTCCGGCTACCGCGAGCGTGCCTCGCCGCAAAGAATGGACCGTCGACGAGTTTCACCGCGTCGGCGAATCGGGTGCCTTTGAAGGCCATCGGGCGATGCTCATCCATGGGGAGATTCTGGAGGAAGGCCCGATGAACCCGCCGCACGCCATCGCTGGAACCAAAACCGAGGATTTGATCCGCGAGACGTTTGGTCGGGCTTGGCACGTTCGGGTCCAAAAACCGTTGGTGCTCGGTTTGACGACCGATCCCGAACCGGATGTCGCGGTGGTGCGCGGACGACCGGGCGACTACGCCGGCCACCCGACGACGGCCGACCTCGTCGTCGAGATCAGCGATTCGTCCTTGCGATACGACACCGTCGAGAAGATGAGCCTCTATGCCGCCGCCACGATCGTGGAATATTGGGTACTCGATCTCGTCGGTCGGCAATTACACGTCCACCGCGATCCCATCGCGGACTCGGCGGCACCGTTCGGCTTCCGTTACGCCACGGTCACGAAGATTGGCTCCGCCGCCGTCGCCGTGCCCCTCGCCTTGCCGTCCGCGTCCGTCCTCGTGTCGGAGATGCTGCCATGACCGCCGCCCGCACCGGCAACCGGCCGTTTCGCTTCAGCCGCGAGGAATACTATCGACTCGGCGAACTCGGCTTCTTCGACGGCAAGCGCGTCGAACGCATCCACGGGGAGATCGTCGAAATGAGCCCCATCGGCTGGCCGCACGTCGTCGGCACCACCAAGACCGCCGACCTGCTGAGCGCGATCTTCGAGGGTCGGGCGTGGATCAATCAGGGGAACCCGATCCCGACCGACGATTCCGATCCCCAGCCGGATGTGATGGTGGTGCCGGGTCGAATCGAGGATTACGCCGACCATCCGACGCGGGCGCTGCTGATCGTCGAAGTGGCCGATACGACGCTGGCGCGGGACACGACCGTGAAAGCGAGTCTGTACGCGATGGCGAACATCGCCGAGTATTGGGTGCTGGATCTGAATCACCGCGAGTTGCTGGTCTTCCGCGATCCCGTTCCGCGGCCCGACGGCGGCGCGGAGTATCGCACGCGCCTCGCGTTCGACGAAACGCAATCGGTGTCGCCCTTGGCCGCTCCGACGGCGACCGTCCGCGTCCGCGACCTCCTGCCGTAAGTCACTTCTCCCACGCCGCCGCGAGGGCGATCACGGCCCACGAGGCGGCGGTCGACGACAGGAACTGATCCTTCCCGTGCGGGTAGCCGGCCTCGAAGTAGGGCTGGATCGGCTTGGCGCGGGCCGCCACGAGCCACGTGCCGTCGCTCCGCTGCGTGCGTAGCAGGTAGCGCACCCCCTCGCGGTACTCGCGCGATGTCGGCGACAGACCGCCGGCCTCCGCCAGCGCCGCGAGCGCCGTCGCCGTCGCGTACGGGTCGCTCGCCATCTTCGGCAACTGCGCCCAGCCGCCGTCGGCGCGTTGGTCGCCGAGCAGCGCCTTCGACGCCGCATCGACTTCGGATTCGCTGGCGCCGCCGTCCTTCAGGATGCGCAGGCGATACACGCGGTCCTCGGTGTCTTTCGCCGGCGTCGCGAGCGCCCAGTCGCGCACCGTCGCGATCCGCTTCGCGATCGCTTCCTTCCGATCGTCGGCGCTCCAGCCCTTCAACGACCGCACCGCCAGCCAGCTCGTCGTGAACGAACTCGCCTGCGTCGGCGGCCGATTCGACGACACCGTCCAGTGCTTGCGGTCGGCGTGGCGGTCCAGGATGTAGTTCGCGATGGACCGCGTGTCGTCGTCCGGTTTCTCGCCCGCCGCGCCGAGCGTCGCGAGGAGCCAGCCGGCGGTGTCCACTTGCCCGCCGGTCCCCTTCTTGTCGGCCCAGTCCCTGCGGTGCTCCGCGATGAACCCGCGCAGGTGCTTCACCTGCTCGCGGACGAACGCCGGGTCGAGGTCGAACCCCAGCCGCTTCGCCGACGCGAACGCGAGCATCGGGTACGCCTGGTTGTGGCAGCCGAAGCAGGAGCGCTCCTCGGCGTGCGTCGCGGCGGCCACCTTGAGCGGCGGCAGCGCCCGGCCGACGGCGGCGCGGATCGCCTCCGGGGAAGGATCGTGCGTGGCGACGAGGAACGCGAAGGCGAGCGAAGCGGTCATCCTTCCAGTTCACGCGATGCCGGCGAACGCCGCAAGGGAAATCCCGCGCCGACGTGCGACTTTGCCGGTTGTGGCGGACGGGCGCGGTCCGGCGCGGCGAACGTCGGCGTTCCGCCTTCGCCCCGACCAACGCCCTGCTTGCTCCCCCGTTGCCCTTCTGTAATGCTAGAGGAAGACTCGACACGTCCCCGACGCCCGGAACCGCGGCATGAAAGCGCTCTTCAACTTCTACACCAACGAATGGTTCTTCGCGGTCCCCATGACCGTCATGACCCTCGTGGCGTTCCTCCTCGTCGCCTGGCGCTATCTGCTCAACGTCAGCGCCAAGACGCGGATGGACAAGTTCCTCCCGGAGCTCCAGTCGCAACTGAAACGCAACGGCACCAAAGGCGCCGTCGCCCTGTGCCGGAACGAGCGCGGCCTCATTCCGAACGTCCTCTACGTCGCCGGCCTCGAAGCCTCCGAGCAGGGCGTCGCCGCCATGCGCCGCAGCATGGCCAGCGCCGTCGAACTCGAGATCGTTCCCCGCCTCAACTTCCTCCTCGCCCCCATCCTCGCCATCGCCAAGATCTCCACGATGGTCGGCCTCCTCGGCACGGTCATCTCGATGATCGGCACCTTCTCCAAGATCGGCGAGGCGACCGCCAAGGGCGCGGGCGCCGGCGGCGGCGGCAACGTCGGCGCGCAGGCCGAGTCGATCGGCCTCGCCCTCTTCGCCACCGCGCTCGGCCTGCTCACCGCCATCCCCCTCGTCTTCATGCACGTGCTCTTCAAGGACTGGATCGCCCGCTTCGAGACGAAGATGAAGGCGGCGGCGCAGAAGCTGATCGTGCTGACGCAGAACGCCAAGGCCGGCACGCTCGACGACCCGCTCGAAGCGAAGGCCGAAGCGGCGGCGAAGAAGGAGAAGCCGAGCCGCGGCCGCCGCGGCAACGACGACGCGGAAGACGACGACGATGACGAGGAGGACGACGACCGCCGCTCCTCCCGCCGCGAGCGGGCGAGGCGGTAACGAGTGGGATTCGCGAGAGCGTCGGGGGGGGGGGGGCCGCGGGGGCGGGGGGGGCCGCGGGGGGGGGGGGGGG
>CAYVRB010000398.1:0-4355 GCA_964453375.1 uncultured Alcaligenaceae bacterium | reverse complement strand
AGTCCGGGCAAGCGCAAGCTACGCAGACTCGCCATTTATGCGCGCTGGCCTTGATCGAGAGGGCTACCGGCAATCGCCTTGACGGCCTCCGCGACATCGCGATCTCCCCTCGAATTGAACAACTTTCGCACGGCGGCGAATTCTTGCCGCTCGATCAAGGGATCATAGTCCAAAATTGGCAACGTTGCGTAGACGGATATCAGCACCGCAACCGAAGCACTTGTTAACATGTTGCCGCCCCATATTGTTGTGCTATTATCAATAAAATATGTTAAAAATATAAGTCATTCACGATAATGTCTTGAAACGTACCGTTACTCAGAATCGCCACGCCGAAACAATCTGCATGCCAGTATTCGCAATGCGGCGCCCGAGGTCGGCGGCCGAATTCCCGGTAAACATGCAAGTGTCGAGCGTGGAAATGCCGGTCGCGTTTTTGATTGTGCCACCGTGATCGCCGGCGAGGTTGCCATCGAAATTGGTTTCATGCATCCTGTCGGCTTCCGACGTCGTGGCATCGCGGCCACCGTTCCTTTCTGCTGATCCACCCCCCCCTCATTTCACCACGCGCACGGTGATCCCGCTCGGCTTGTCGCCGGCGCGGTGCACGGCGTGCATCGCCTTCACGAAATCCTTCTCCTCGGCCTTGTAGATGTCGCAGAACGTCTGCGGGTTGCGGTCCACCAGCGGGAACCAGGTGCTTTGCACCTGCACCATCAGTCGGTGGCCGGGGCGGAAGGTGTGGCAGACGTCCGGCATCGTGAACTTCACCACCGACGCCTTCCCCGGCGAGAACGGCTCCGGCTTGTCGAACCCGTTGCGGAACTTTCCCCGGAACGGCTCGCCGCGAATCAGCATCTGGTAGCCGCCCATCTTCACCCCCGACGGATTCGGATCGGGGTCGGGATGGTCGGCCGGGAAGACGTCCACCACCTTCACGACCCAGTCGGCGTCGGTGCCCGTCGTCGTCACGTGCAACTCCACGTCGATCGGCCCCGCGAGCGTCAGGTCTTCAGTCAACACCGGCGTCTGGTATACCAGCACGTCCGGCCGGCGCGCGGCAAAGCGCTGGTCGGCCGTCATGTACTCGTAGTCCATGCGCACGGAGGTCTTCTCGATGAACGGCACCGGCTTCGCCGGGTCGGAGACGAACTCGTCCGCAAGCCCTGCGACGGCCGTCGCAGGGCTTGTCGCGAGAAGCCCCTTCTCCTCGAAGAAGAACTTGATCTCTTTCGCCTGCTTCGGCGGCCAGGCGTCGAACTGCCGCCATTCGTTCGTGCCGCTCTCGAAGACCCACGCCTCCGGCGGCGTCCAGGCGCCTTCGCCCTTGAGGTGGTGCTTGAAGAACGGCAGCTCGATCTTCTGCCGATAGTACTCGGCCGTCTTGCTGCCGAAGCGGGCGTGGCCGAGGCTCAGTCCATCGCCGCGGTTCCAGCCGCCGTGGTCCCACGGGCCCATCACCAGCATGTTGTGCTTGTTCTCCGGGCTGCCCTTCTCCGTCGCCTTGTAGCACTCCACCGCGCCGAAGAGGTTCTCCGCGTCGAACCAGCCGCCGACCGTCATCACCGCCGGCTTCACGTTCTTCAGGTACTGCCTCGTATTCTTCGCCTTCCAGAACTCGTCGTACGTCCCGTGCGCCATCATCTCGTTCCAGAACGCCACCTGGCCCTTGAAGTACTTCTTGTCCGCGTTCGCCAGGGGGCCGAGGTTCAGGAAGAAGTCGTAGCCGTCCGGCGTCTCGTGATCGAACCGGAGGTACATCTCCTTGCGCATCGGTTCCGGGCGCGGCTTGCCGAAGTTCGCCATGAAGTTGAACGCGTGCGGCAGGAAGAAGCAGCCGTTGTGGTGGAAGTCGTCCCCGACGAACCAGTCGGTGACGGGCGCCTGCGGCGAGCAGGCCTTCATCGCCGGGTGCGCGTCCACCATGCCGGCGCAGGTGTAGTGCCCGGGGTACGAGATGCCGGACTGCCCGACCTTGCCGTTGTGGGTCTTCAGCGTCTTCAGAAGGTATTCGATCGTGTCGTAGGTGTCGGTCGATTCGTCGGTTTCGTGCGGTTTGTCGTGCTTGATCGGTCGCACGTTCACGAACTCGCCTTCGCTCATCCAGCGGCCGCGCACGTCCTGGTAGACGAAGATGAACTTCTCCTGCGCGTAGGCGAAGGACGGCCCCAGCGAGGCGCGGTAGTTCTCGATCCCGTACGGCGCGACGCTGTACGGCGTGCGGTTCAGCAGGATCGGGTATTTCTTGCCGTCGTCTTTCGGCACGTACACGGCCGTGAAGAGCTTCACGCCGTCGCGCATCGGGATGCGGAACTCGTGCTTGGTGTAGTTCGCGACGACGAAGTCCTTCTGCTGCCGGGGATCGGCGATCGCCTGGGCGCGAACGGACTCGGCGGCGAGCATCGCCGCGATCAATGCAAGGACGCGCGTGGTCATCGGTAGCCTCCCCGGAGACGGGTCGAACGGGGAGAGGATAGGCGGGAACCGCACGAAACCAAGTGGCGGGGGCCGGGTTTGAACCGGCGACCGACCGAGTTGAACAACGGGGGAACAACGGGGACGCAGCTCATTTCAAAGATGCGCGGCAGTACGACTTTCTCGTCCGCCGTGCGGGGCGAGCCTTCGAGACCCGCGAGGGCGAATCCCGATCGGACGGCTGGTTCGATACCGATCGACGTCGTTCGATCGACGCCGGCCCGCGCGGTATCCCGCTACTCGAAACCGCTGACGAATCGCGGCCGGGTCAGCCGTCGTCGAATCGATTCAACTGGCGCTCGAGGTTCCGCGCACCGTGGATGATGCGGACGATCACGATCTCGTCGGCGGACGGCCAGAGGTAGAAGAGGAGGTGGTTGGGGAAGCCATCGATGGGGATGCACCGCAAGCCGTTCAAGGATGCCACGTCGACTTCGTACGGCGATCCGATTCCAGGCATTCGAGCGATGTTATCGATCGTCCGTTCGAAGGACATCAAAAAGCGAACGGCCAAATCCGTGCCCGATTTTCTCGTGAGATGCGCGAGGTGTCCGTTGATATCAAGGTCCGCCTGATCGCGCTTCGTGATTTTCATTGCGGTTGGACCGCATGAACTTCGAATATCCGTCGGCGCCAGCGAGTCCAGTCGTCAGCCGATAACGGAGTGGACGGGCCACCCTCCATCGCGGCGATCAGCGAGGCCTTGATCTCCTCCTCGCGGCCAGCGAAGGGATGCGGTTCGTCGCGGTCCATCAGGTCTTGGAGGTAGGCTTCGATCGAATCGAAGCCGTGCGACCGCGCGAGGCGTTCGGCCTTGTCCAGGAGCGGTTCGGGCAGCGTGCGGTTCATGGCGTTTCCTCCGATTGCCGCCATTCTATCACTGGTTGAACAAAAACGCCTTCGTGTTCAGGAGCGCCCAGACGATGTTCTCGTAGGCCTGCTTCTTGTCCTTCGTGTGCTTGTCGAGGTGCTGTTTCGCCATCGCCAACTGCTCGGCCGTCGGCTTCCGGCCGATCGCGGCGAGGAACAGTTCGGCCACCTTCTCGTCGTCGGGGCGCGGGTCCTTCGCCAGCTTGTCGGCACGGGCGCCGCCGCGGGCGATCTTGTCCTGCACCTCCTGCGAGTTCAGCATGTGCAGCGTCATCGCCAGGCTCGCCTCGTTCACGCGCTCGCACTCGCAGGCGCTGATCCGCTGCGGCCGGCCGAAGACGTCCAGGAAGTACGACGTGAACGATTCGTCCGGCAGCATGATCGCCCGCTGCGGAGCGTTCTTGTCCGCCGGCAGGCCGCCGAACTGCGACGGGCTGTCGGTCAGCTTGCAGACGGCGTCGAAGACGACCTCGGCCGCGAGGCGCTTCGGGTAGTAGCGGGCGAACGACTGCTTGTCGGTCTTGTTGAACTCCGTCGGGTTCGCACTCAGCGAGTAGGTCCGGCTCTTGCAGATCGTCTTCACGAGCGACTTTAGGGAGAACTTGTTGTCGACGAGTGATTTCGCGAGGGCGTCCAGCAGTTCGGGGTTCGACGGCGGGTTCGTCACGCGCAGGTCGTCGATGGGGTCGACGATGCCGCGGCCGGAGAAGTGCGCCCAGTAGCGGTTCGCGACGGCGCGGGCGAAGAACGGGTTCTTCGGGTCGGCCATCCAGTCGGCGAGGCGTTGGCGCGGGTCGTCGGCGCCATCGACATCCAGCGGTTCGGCGTCCAACGGCTTCATCGGAGCGGTCTTGTTCGTCCGCTTGTTCGTCACGCTGCCGTTGGAGCGCACGTAAACGAGCTGATTGCGACCCTGACCGTCGTTGACTCGGCCAGGAGTATTCAACTGCTTCTTTCCGACGCGGCCGTAGAACGCCGCGAGGCCCCAGTAATCGTCCTGGCTCCACTTC
>CAYVRB010000397.1:0-4395 GCA_964453375.1 uncultured Alcaligenaceae bacterium | reverse complement strand
GAAGCCGGCGGAAATCCTGCCCGTGAAGGAGACGATCCAGTACGTCCGCAACGCCCAGTACGGCGGCGGCGGCAAGGCGTTCCAGGGCGAATCGTTCTATACCGCCGAGAATTCGACCTTCGGCGCGACGTTCACGGTGCGGATCAAGGACGCGCCGAAGAGCCTGAAGCAGAAGCGCCGGGACGCCGAGCGCGAGCTGGAGAAGGCCGGCAAGCCGGTGCCGTATCCGTCGAAGGAGCAGTTGCGGGCGGAGGCGGAGGAGGAGGGCGCGTCGAACGCGCTCGTCATCACCGACCGCGAGGACGCCATCGTCGCGCGGCTGTTCTGCCCGACCGGCGAGGGGGTCCACCGCGTGACATGGGGCTTGCGCGAGATGGGCGCGAACCCGGACGCGCCGCAGGGGGGCTTCGGCCTGATGGTCGTGCCCGGCGCCTACAAGGCGCAGCTGACGCAGACCGTCGCCGGGCAAACGAAGCCCTTGAGCGACGTGACGAGTTTCCTCGTGCAGCCCGATCCGCTCGCGGGGCTGACGGGCGCCGACTACGCCGCCATCGCCGCGTTCAACAAGCAGGTGAAGGCGCTCCAGAAGCAGGCGAACGCGGTGTCCACCGCCGCGACGGAGGCGACGACGAAGATCGATACCTTTCGCAAGGCGATCAAGATCGCCCCGAAGGAGCAGCCGGCCATCGAGAAAGCCCTCTTCGACCTGAACGAAAAGCTGAAGGTGATCCAGCGCGAGTTGAACGGCGACCGGACGCTGGCGGCGCGGAACGAGAACGTGCCCGATTCGATCCGCGCCTCCCTCCGCGGCGCGGCGACGGCGCACCAGGACGCGATCGCGAAGCCGACTGGCACGCAGAAGGAACTGCTCGCCAGCTCGGCCAAGGCGCTCGCGACGGTCGCGGCGGCCGTGGCGGAGATCGGCCAGGCGCTGCCCGCCCTGGAGAAGGCCGTCGAGGCGAACAAGTAATTACACGCTCGACATGTGCGATTCAGCCATGAGTACGTCCCAAAATTCAGAAATCGTCGTCCCGATCCCGGAGCCGCCCAAGGTCGGGACGCGGGGCAATCCTTCCATCGCGGGTCCGTCGCAACCCGGTCCGAAGGAACATTGGGACATGATTCGTGGTGCGATAGTCCACGAGGACAATTTAATTAATCACCGCTTGACATGGTTGTTGACCTCGCACGCGTTCATGTTCGCGGCGTTTGCCGCGGTCCAGAACGTAGTCATGACCAAAGAGATTTCGAGAACGCAAATCGCGATGTTGGAATTGTTGCTGATCGTTCTGTTTGGGTATTCGATCTTGTTATGCCATTCGATCAATTTTGCCGTTTCGCTCGCTCATAAACATCTCGCGCACCTGAGGTGTTGGTGGATGACGACGTATCCAAGCGAATGCCGAAAACCTATTTCGGTTCCAAAGCAATTCATCGCTACCGCGTATTTGATCGATTGGATTCCGATCGTCAACTTGTTCCGCTTGATTTATGTTCAGGTGTTTCGGTATCGCTGGCTCGAAGAATCGAGTTTTGAATACGAGGAAAAATTGGAGTCGAAGAAATGTGAGGCTTGCGAGCCGCAAGAGGCAATTCCGACGAATTATCCTCCGATTGGAGGTTGGTTCAATTTGAATCCTTACTCGAGCACGAAGTCTGTGACTTGGATCCTGTTGCAAATCGACATTGTGCTTTTGCTATGTAGTGCCATCATCTTATACGTTAAGTATACCTCGCCGCAAATATCGATCGAAACGACATGATGAGCGAATCCGCGCGAATCCCGTGTCCGCACTGCGGCGGCCGCGTGCCGGTGCCGCGGGGGCACTCGCGCGCCAAGATCCGCTGCGGAGACTGCGGCTACTACGCCCCGGTGCCCGAGAACCTCAGGAGCGAATCGGCCGAAGAACCCGACGACCTTCCCGTGATCGCGCCCGACGCGCCCGAACCGGCGCAGACCCGGCGACGGTCCCGCGACGACGATGAGGATGACGAAGACGACCGCCGTCCCCCGCCGCCGCCGAGGATCAAACCAAAGAAGGCCGCACCCAAGGCCGTCGCCCGCGAGAACCCGAACCCGCGCGACCTCCGCCCGGAGTTCGTCATCCCCGACGGCGCCGACCTCGGCCCCGACCTGCTCGATGGCAACCAGGTCGAACACGACGACCAGGCCGTCCCGTACCGCGTCCCCGGCGACGGCACGATGGCGTGCAAGGAATGCAACTTCACGCTCCCGCTCCATTCGACCTTCTGCGTCAACTGCGGCCTCGACTTCGCCACCAAGAAGAAGCCCAAGAAGCGCTTCCAGCCGATCGACCGCGAATGGGAACCGCGGATGAACCTGACGGTGCGCCTGCAAATCTTCGCCGGCCTTCAGGTGATCAACGTCCTGCTCATCCTCCTGTTGCGGGACAACGTGAGCGTCGTCGGCGCGATGATCGCGCTGTTCTTCCAGGGCGGCCTGCAGGCGTTCCTCATCGGCAGCTTCGAGAAGATCGCCGTGCATCGCACCGAGAAGGGCGCGGCGACGCTGACGAAGACGTGGCGGTTCTGCTTCATCCCGATGGCGCCCGCCGAGATCGACTGGCGCAAGAGCCACGCCATCGGCTACATCCACACGCACTCCCTCGGCTTCCTCGAATGGCTGACGTTTTTCTACCTGCTGCTCCTGTTCGTGGTGCCGGGGATCGTGTTCTATTTCCTGGTCATCAATCCGATGCGGTATCAGGTGGTGCTGTGCGACGTGTACGGGAGCATCGACGACGTGATTTTCCGCACGACGAGCGAGGACCAGCCGGAGGAGATCTGCCGCGTGGCGAGCACCGCGACGGGTCTGACGCACCGTTCGACGATGTAAAAAGGGGACTGTCACCTTTTAGAATGGGCCGATTTTTGGAAAATCCCCCATTATAAAAGGTGACAGTCCCCTTTTCTGACGCCACCGCAGCTTTCGCGCCGCGATTGCAACGCGGACGTGAAAGGTTTCCGTCGATTGACGCCCCGACCCGACCGCGCGGGCCGGCGTGTTCTAGATTGCACGAAAGTTCGACCGTGACTTTCGGGCGATCCCCCATGCCGGCCCCCACCACCACCGACCAACTGCTCGGCAACCTCCGCAAGAGCGGCCTCGTGCCGACCGAACGCCTGTCCGCCGCGCTCGCCGGCGTCGGCGCGGACGACGGCCCCGCGCGCGTCCTCGACCGCCTCGTCGCCGAGCACCTGCTCACGCCGTTCCAGGCCGACCGCCTGCGCGCCGGCAAATACAAGGGCTTCATCCTCGGCGACTACGTCATTCTCGACCAACTCGGCGGCGGCGGCACCGGCCAGGTCTTCCTCGCCGAACACAACGTCATGCACCGCCTCGCCGCCATTAAGGTGCTCACCGTCTCGGCGTCCGCGGACGAAGTCGCGCGCGAACGCTTCTTCCGCGAGGCGCGCGCCACCGCCGTCCTCGACCACGCCAACGTCATCCGCGTCCACGACCTGCGCAAGGACGGCTCGGTCCACTACCTCATCATGGAGTACGCCGGCGGCATCAGCCTCCAGCACCTCGTCCGCCGCCTCGGCCCGCTGCGCTGGCCCGTCGCGGCCGACTACGTCCGCCAGGCGGCGCTCGGACTGCAGCACATCCACGACCACGCCCTCGTCCACCGCGACGTGAAGCCCGGCAACCTGCTGCTCACGCACGACGGCACCATCAAACTCCTCGACCTCGGCCTCGTGCGCCTCGCCACCGACCACGAATCGCGCCTCACCGAGCGCGTCGATCAGATGATCCTCGGCACCGCCGACTACCTCGCGCCCGAACAGGCGGTGTCCAGTTCCACCGTGGACATCCGCGCCGACATCTACGGGCTGGGGGCGACGTTCTACTTCCTGCTCGCCGGCCGGCCGATGTTCCCGGACGGGCGCACGGCGCAGAAGCTGATGTGGCAGCAGTTGAAGGAACCGACGCCGATCCGGCAGCTGGTGCCGGACGTGCCGGAGGAGGTGGCGGCGCTCGTGCACCGGATGCTGGCGAAGGACGCGAAGGCGCGGCCGCAGACGCCGGCGGAGGTGGTGTCGGCGCTGGTGCCGTGGACGCGGGAACCGGTGGCGGCGCCGGACCCGGCGCTGATGCCGGCGGCGCCGGCGCGGCGCGGCGCGGTGCAGGGCGTGCCGGCGGTTTCGCGCGTGTCGTATTCGGATTTCCTGCTGGAGGAGTTGGCGCATCCGACGCAGACGGAGCCGCGGACGCCGCGGGCGGTGCTGCCGAACCAAGTGTCGGCGGCGACGCCGCCGCCGCGCGCGGCGCCGCTGCCAGTGTCGGCGCCGCCGACGCGGCGGGCGCCGCGGCCGGTGGCGGAGGCGCCGCTGCGGCCGTCGTGGTCGCTGGTGGCCGCCGCGTCGGCGCTG
>CAYVRB010000396.1:0-4464 GCA_964453375.1 uncultured Alcaligenaceae bacterium | reverse complement strand
AAGCGCGCCGACCTCGGCGTCGCCGCCGGCTTCGGCGGCGGCCCCCGCGTCGCCGGCTTCGACGGCGCCGCGATGGCCGGCGGCCAGGCCGTCAAGCTCTTCAACGATTTCTTCGCCTTCGAGCAGTCCCTCCGCAACGGCGTGTACATCGCCGTCGGCGACCTCGACGGCGACGGCCGCGCCGAAGTCTTCGCCGGCGGCGGACCCGGCGGCGGACCGCGCGTCACCGCCTTCGACGGCGCCACGCTCCTCAAGTCCGGCGGGGCGACGCTCGCCACCGTCTCGAACTTCTTCGCCGGCGACACCGGCGATCGCGGCGGCATCCGCATCGCCGTCAAGGACCTCGACGGCGACAACCGATCCGACCTCGTCGTCGGTTCCGGCACCGACGACGGCACCACCGTCACCGCCTACCTCGCCCCGAACCTCGGCTTCGCCTTCCCGCCGGCCGCCTTCACCTTCGACGCGTTCGACGACTTCACCGGCGGCGTCTTCGTGGGATGATCCCGGACGCGGGCGAATCCTTCCGCGCGGCGGCACTGGCCGCCGCGCGGCGTTTTCCGTAGCTTGACAGCCTTCGCAAATTGGCGAAATTCCAACGAATCGAACCGGGGACGACCTGCGATGTACGCGATCTTCGAAGACGGCAGCCGCCAGTACCGCGTGGAGGAAGGCTCGGCCGTGACCATCGACTACCGCGACGCGAAGGTCGGCGACACGATCGAGCTGACGAAGGTGCTGCTGGTCGGCAAGCCGGGCGGCGCGACGATCGGCCAGCCGCTGGTGGCGGGCGCGAAGATCGTCGCCGAGGTTGTCGATTTCCCGAAGGTGAAGACCGTCACGCAGTACTTCCGCCGCCGCAAGGCGTCGAAGCGCCTCCGCGGCCACACCCAGCCGCACGTCCGCGTGAAGGTCAAGCAGATCGTCGGCTGATCCCATTTGAAGTGGAAGCCCGAGTGCCTCCCCGGGGAGGCGCCCGCAGCTCGTTCATCGCGCCGGCCGTAGCGTGCCGGCGAGTTGGACCAAGCGCTTCTCCCAAAACTGCTGGTATTCGAACGCGCACGAGGCGTGGGCGCCGATCACCATCGGCTTCCGGCCCTCCGTCGTCTGCGCGTCCATCTTGATCGCGGCGAGCACCACCAGCTTCGTCAGGTTCGGGTCCGTGCCGCTCACCTTGAAGCGCCGCGTCTCGAGGCCGCGGCGTTCGCCGGAGTTGGGGCTGTCGCCGAGCGGCGGGTCGGTCAGTTCCTGCCAGTTCTTCACGCCGTAGAGCTTGTCGTACTGCTCGCGGAGATACTCGCGCAGGGCGGCCATCGGCTCGTCGCTGGTCGGGGCGAGCACCAGCACGGCGAGGCGGGCGCGGGGCTTGATGTCGCGCTTCACGCGCGACACGAACTCGGCGTCGTACGCGAGATCGGCCTTCGGGTCCTCGATGCCCGGATCGGGGAGCTTCTTCCACCAGCCGTCGCCGTCGGTGAGGCGATAGTCGGCGGCGTCGCCGACGAGGAGCACGCTGCCGGACGTGGTTTCCTTCCAGTCGTTGCGGGCGGCGAGGAACTTGAGGCGGCCGCGGAGGTCGTCGAGGTCGGGGGCCATCTGGTTGGCTTCGGATTCCGGGGCGAGGGCGAAGAACCAGTAGCCGATCCCCTTGTGGGCGATGGCGTAGGCCTCGCCGACGTGGATGCCGCTGCCGAGCTTCGCGGTGGCGGTGCCGCGAAAGGTGGTCTTGAGCGCCGGGACGCCGGCCCAGACGGCGCCCTCCTCGTCGTGCGCGTCGAGGTCGTCGAAGAGCGGGCGGAGGCGGTCGGTGATGCCTTCCTTGAGTTCGCCGGGCTGCGGGTTGCGCGTGGCGTAGTCGCGCGCCTCGATGGCGACGACCGCCGCGCCGCCGGTGCGCTTGAGGCCGAGGAGGTTCGCGCCCAGGAGCGCCTTCGCGTCGTCGTCCCGCTCCCAATTCGGCACGGGCAATCGATAGGAGGCGTTGCGCTCCTCGAAGTTCACGGAACCGGAGCCGCCGCCCGTCCCGGTGCCGAGCTTGCCGACGATCGCCACGCCGACCGCGACGGCGGTGGCGGCGACCGCGAGCACGCCCACGATCGGCTTCCAGTTGGTCTTCTCCTCGTAGCGGTGCGCGCGCACGAGCGGCCGCGCCGGCGCGGGCGCTTCCACGGACGGCGGCACGGCTTGCGCCGGCATCGCGGGCCTCGGCGGCGGCGCCGGCGGCAGCGGCTCGGAGAAGGTCGCCGTCGGCGCGTCGGCGCCGAGCAGGTCGGCGCGGTCCGGCGCGAGGGATCGCGTCACG
Organism: uncultured Alcaligenaceae bacterium; assembly: GCA_964453375.1. GTDB lineage: Bacteria > Planctomycetota > Planctomycetia > Gemmatales > Gemmataceae > Limnoglobus. The sequence continues at coordinate 2,162 of CAYVRB010000396.1, read as the reverse complement.
TCGAAGTGGTCCGCCATCGGCGGCGGCGGGGGCGGCGCGGCGCTCGGCGCGATCGCCGGGCCGAGCGTGAAGCGCATGCCGCAGCGCGGGCAGGTGAGGATCGCCCCCGGCGGCACCTGTGTCGGATCGAAGAGGAACGGGCAACTCGGATTCGGGCACTTCAGGGCGTTCGCCATCGGTCGGTTCCGTTGCGCGGGGAGTGCCGGGGCCGGGGTGATTATACATCGTCGAAGCCCGTCCATGCCGCGCGGCGTACTCGTTTGCCGATCATCGCTTCCTGCCGCGCAGGAAATTCGGAGGCCTGCAAAAGCTGGCGAATCTATTTCGATCTTCCGTTTGAAATCCCGACGTTGGCATTCAGGTGCGCCGGCAATTCTTGGTTGACTTCACCCCGACCCGTTCTAGATATGCTTTGAAAATTCGGATTTCAGCCCGGATCAAAACGGCGAAATCGCCAACCCGCGCCCCGTCTGTTAGGAGCCGATTTCATGAGCCTCGCCGGCGGACGTTCCTCCGGTCTCGCCTTCCTGGCCGAATGGCTCGTGGAAGGCGACGCCTGCACGCTCGACGCGGCTCTGCCGGCGTGGGTGGCGGCGGCGGGCTGGCTCGGGGCGGGATTGGCGTGGCCGATCGAAGGTGCCGTCAAGACCTGCGTGACCGCCGACGCCGACCACGCGACGCCGAACGCTCCACCGCCCGGCGAACTGGCCGAAGTTGCGAAGACCTTGCTCGACGGCGCGCCGACCGTGCTCTGGCAGGTGCCTGGCACCGCCGGCCGGCTCTACGCCCGCCTCGCGCCGAGCGGCCGGCCCGCCGGCGCGATCTGGGCCGAACGCACCGCCCGCGAACCGTGGACCGACGCCGACCGGCAATACCTCGCCCTCGCGGCGCGGATGATCGAGAAGTCGGCCCACTTGGCGCACGCCATCGGCCCGATCCTCGACGCGACCAAACTCGACCATCGCCTCAAGGACGCCGCCGTCATCGCCGGCCGGATGGCGCACGATTTCGACAACATCCTCACCGGCATCCTGGGCTTCACGGAGCTCTCGCAGCCGATGGCGCCCGCGGGTTCGCAGCTCGCGCGGTTCCTGAACGAGATCGCGGCCGTCGGCGCGCGGGGGATCGCCTTCACGCAGCAATTGCACCAACTCAGCCGCGGCGCGCAGGTGAAGCCGATGCCCGGCTCGGTCGCCGCGGTCGTCGCCAAGGAATCGGCCCGGTTGAAGGCGCTGCATCCGAAGGGCGCGGACGTCGACCACCGCGTGCCGGCGAACCTCGCCGCCGTGGCCGTCGACGCCGGTCCGCTGGGCACGGCGCTCGGCCATCTGATCGAGAACGCGATCCAGGCGTCGCCCGCCGGATCGAGCGTGACGGTCGCGGCGCGGGCGGTCGATTTGACGCCCGCGGAGGCGCGGGCCTACCTCGGGCGCGTCGAACCCGGCCCGAACATCGAAGTGACCGTGGCCGACGCCGGCGCCGGCATCAAGCCCGACGTGAAGGCGCGGCTGTTCGCCGAACCGTTCCACACGACGAAGGTCCGCCATCGCGGCCTCGGCCTCGCCGTCGTCTACCGCATCCTCTTCGCGCACCGGGGAGGGATTCGCATCGACGCGGCCGTTCCTCCCGAACCCGGTACCCTCGTCCGCGTCGTGATTCCCCTCGCTTCGGCCCGACCGGCGGTCGCTCCGACGGCGTCCCTTCCCGCAACCACCACCGGAGGTTAACCCATGCTCGTCGACACCGAAGACCGCCTGCGCACGACGCCGCGCCCGGCCAAGGCCCTCGCCCCCATCAACGAACTCCAAAGCAGCGGCGACATCAACATCCTGATCGTCGACGACGATTCCGCCACCTGCTCCGTCATCCAGGCGGCCCTCGCGAATCGCGACTTCGTCATCGACACCGTCTCCGACCCCACCAAGGTCGAGTCGTCCCTGACGTCCAAGAACCAATACCACCTCATCATCCTCGACTACGTCATTCCCGGCCTCGAACCGGATCAGGTGTTCAACTGGGTGAAGGAGCACCAACCCGACGCGAACGTCGTCGTCGTCACCGGCTACCCATCGGTGGACAGCGCGCTGAACTGCCTACGCGCCCGCACCTACGACTACTTGACGAAGCCGTTCCAGGTGGACCAACTCCTCGAGATCGTCATC
>CAYVRB010000395.1:660-4478 GCA_964453375.1 uncultured Alcaligenaceae bacterium | reverse complement strand
ACCCTCCCCCTTCGAGGGGGAGGGGACAAAACCACTTCGCGGGCGGGACGCCTTCGCTCCCGGTGGTGCCGCGAATTTCGGAGGGCGCCCATGGCGCTCGTCGTCGCGTCCGCCGACGTCGAAGACCGCACGGCGGCGTGCCGGGCGCTGTTCGCACCGGGCGCGCACGCGGAGTTGGTCGCCCGGCGGTTCGCCGGCCTGTTCGAGTCCGGCGAGCTGGACCCCGGCGGGTTGATCGTCGCGCGCGACGGCGGCGCGCTCCGCGGCGCGATGCTGGCGTACCGGATCGGCGGGGCGCAGGCGGCGGTCTGGCCGCCGGCGGCGGACGACGCCGATGCGCAGGATGCGCTCGTCGCCGGGGCGCTCGCGTGGATCGGCCGCGAACCGACGAAGGTGATCCAATCGCTGGTGCGCGACGGCGAGCGTCCGCGCGCCGAAGCGCTCGAGCGCGCCGGGTTCCGCTGCGTCACCTCTCTGGCGTTCCTCTCGCGCGAGTGCCGTCGCGAGGACGCGAACTTTCGACCGACCCGCCTCCGCCTGCGACCGATGGCCGACTTCGACGACGCGTTCGTCGCGATGCTCCTGCGCACCTACGACGGCACGCTCGACGTGCCCGAGTTGAACGGCACGCGGACTCCGGAGGAAATCCTCGCCGGCTATCGCACCGGCGGCCCGACCCGGCGCTGGTGGATCGACCACGATGGAGTAACCGTCGGCCTGCTGCTGCTGGCGCCGAAGTCGGACGATCCCACCCTCGAACTCTCCTACGTGGGTCTCGTGCCCGAGGCGCGCGGGCGCGGCCTCGGCCGCGAGGCGATCGACTCGGCGCTCGCCGAGGCGGCGCGCTCGGCCCGGCGGTCGGTCTTCCTGAACGTGGACGTCCGAAACGAGCCGGCGCTCGGGATTTACCGCGAACGGTTGTTCCGGACGGACGACGTGCGCGAGCTGTACCTGCGCCTACCGGGATAATTCCGCGCGGAATTGTTGAAGCTGCGCGCGACCCTGCCGGTTGTGCCGGATGCGCCGGTGCGCACGCGCGTGCCGGGCGGGACGATTCTCCGGGATTCTCCTTTTGAAAGAATTGGATCGCCTACGCCTTTCTCTCAAGTACGATTAACCCCGTCTCGAACCATCCCGCCGGTTGGATTCGAGGTCCAACCTCCCATCATGACGATGACAGATCGGACGGAGTCCGCACCGCACCGTGTTCAGCATCGCGAGAGTCGAACGTGTCGTTCGTGCGTCCCCCCACTTCCGGCACGGATGACGCGATTGTGCGGATTGTGGCGGCGTTGATCGCGCGGATCGGCTCCTCCCGCTACCACCTCTGGTTCGCCGACCACTCCCGATTTTTGATCGTTGGCGACGAGATCGTGTTCGCGGCGCGCAATTCGCAGTTCCGCGACTGGGCGGCGGAGAAGTTCGGCCCGACGATCCGCGACGCCGTGCGCGAGGCGGTGGGCGAGCGGCCGGTGCGCTTCGCGATCGACCCGGCGCTGGAGGCGGCGGCGGAGCCGTCGACCCTCGGCGCGCTGGCGCCGCTGCCGCCGCAGTTGAACCTGTTCGGCGAACCGGCGGCGCCGCTGCCGCCGAAGGCGATCAAGAAGCTCCAGCAGGCCGAGCGCGACGCGATCGCCAAGCAGGCGCGGAAGTGGAAGACGTTCGCGGAGTTCGCGGTCGGTCCGTCGAACCGGGTGGCGTGGGCCGCGGCGCTCGCCGCCGCCGAGGAGCCTGGCCTGGGGCCGAACCCGCTCGTGCTGCACGGCCCCGTCGGCACCGGCAAGACGCACCTGCTCGAAGCCGTGTACGCCGCCTGGCGCAAGCAGACGCTGAGCGCGCGGCCCGTCTTCGTCACCGCCGAGGAGTTCACGCACCGGTTCGTCCAGGGGACGCGCTTCAACAAGATGGGGCCGTTCCGCCGGCACTTCCGCGAATGCTCCGCGCTGCTTTTCGACGACCTGCACTTCCTCGGCAACAAGCGCGGCTCGATGGAGGAATTCCTCTACACCCTCGACGCGCTCGTCACCGACGGCCGGCAAGTCGTCGTCACCTCCGACTGCCACCCGCGCATGGCCGAGGAGTTCCTGCCCGAACTCGTGGACCGCCTGCTCGGCGGCGCCGCGTGGGGCCTGCTCCCGCCCGACGACGAGACGCGCCTGGACATCCTCCGCCGCAAGGCGATGGGCGCGCAGCCGCCGATCGGCGACGACGTGCTCAAGTACCTCGCGCGGCACCTGACGGGCAACGTGCGCGAACTGGAAGGCGCGGTCCACGGCGTGCGGCACTTCGTGAAGGTGCACGGCCAGCCCGTCACCGTCGCCGCCGCCCGCGAGGCGCTCGGCGACCTGCTCCGCCACACCGTCCGCGCCGTCGCCGTCGCCGACATCGACGCCGCCGTCTGCGCCGTGCTGCGGCTGTCGGCCGGCCAACTGCAATCGAAGTCCCGCTCGTGGCAGGTCAGCCACCCGCGCATGCTCGCGATCTTCCTCGCCCGCAAGCACACCGCCGCCACCTACGGCGAGATCGCCAAGCATTTCGGCGTCCGCCAGCACAGCACCGCCGTCGCCGCCGAGAAGCGCGTCCGCGCCTGGCTCGCCGCCAACGAACCCCTCGCCATCGGCGACCGCCGCTGGCCCGCCCGCGATCTCCTCGAACGGATCGAACGCGAACTCCAGAAGTGATTCGCCGACCGAACGGCGCGCGATAGACTCTTCCGCAGCACCTTCGTCTCCCTCCCGCGGATATCATCCCATGCTCCCACGCACGCTCCTCGCGCTCGCGGCCGCCGTCGCGCTCGCCGCCCCGATCCCGGCGCAAGCGCCGACCTTTACCCGCCAGGAGGACGTCATCTACGCCCGCAAGTTCGGCACCGCCCTCACCATGGACGTCTTCACGCCCAAGGACAAGAAGAACGGCGCCGCCGTCGTGTTCGCCGTCAGCGGCGGCTGGTTCTCGTCGAAGGGCTCCATCAACCTCGTCTATTTCAACGAGATGCTGAAGCGCGGCTACGTCGTCTTCGCCGTCGTCCACGGCAGCCAGCCGAAGTTCACCATCCCCGAAGTGCTCGAGGACATGCACAATGCCACGCGCTTCATCCGCTTGAACGCCGCCAAGCACGGCGTCGACCCCGACCGGATCGCCATCATGGGCGGCTCCGCCGGCGGCCACCTCTCCCTCATGCAGGGCTGCGCCTTCAAGCCCGGCGACCCGAAGGCGAAGAACCCGCTCGAGACCGTCTCCTCGAAGGCCAACGCCGTCGGCTGCTTCTACCCGCCCACCGATTTCCTGAACTACGGCAAGGACGGCGTGGAGGCCCTCGGCGCGGGCGTGCTCAAGGGCTACTTCGCGCCGTTCGATTTCCACGTGCCGAGCAAGACGCGCACCGGTTTCGAGCCGGTCACCGACCCCGAGCAGCGCCGGGCCATCGGCAAGCAGATCTCGCCCGTCTACCACGCGTCAAAGGACTCCGCCCCCGCGTTCATCATCCACGGCGACGCCGACAAGCTCGTGCCGATCCAGCAGGCCGAACGGATGATCGCCAAGCTGAAGGAGCACGGCGTGCCGTGCGAACTGGTGACCAAGAAGGGCGCCGACCACGGCTGGGCACCGGCGGAGATGGCGAAGGACATCGTGACCATCGCCGACTGGTTCGACAAGCACCTGCCGGCGAAGACCGAAAAGGCCGACAAGTGACACGCTACCCAGGAATAATTGCCGGGGTGGCCAGCCCCCCCCGTTTGGTGGGGCTGGTCCCAATTTTTCAAAAAAAAACCAGGCCACCCAAAACCGTGGGGCTGGGACCCCGCGCCCGAGGCGGA
>CAYVRB010000395.1:0-650 GCA_964453375.1 uncultured Alcaligenaceae bacterium | reverse complement strand
CAGTAATAATGGCCGGGGTGCCAGGCCCCCGGCTTGGCGTGGGCAGGCTCAAATTGTTACAAAACAAAGCATGCCCACCCAAAGCGGTGGGCATGGCACCCGGCGACGAAGGCGAAGATGGCGGCCCGCGCCGCCGCGATGGACCGCTTGGCAAAGTTGTGAACGGGAAACAGGGGACAGGAAGCAGGAGACAGAGAGCAGGAGACAGGGAGCAGGAGACTGGGAGCAGGAGACTGGGAGCAGGAGACTGGGAGCAGGAGACTGGGAGCAGGGGAAAGGAGTCGGGGAAACGGAATATCGGTCTCGATGTGGATGGCGGTTATACGAATCGACACTCTTCGGCCCCAACGGGGCCACCGACAATAGCCAGGGGTGACGGAGCGAAGCGACGGAACCCCTGGAAAGACATGCGAAACCAATCGCAGCCCCAACGGGGCGACCTTCGACACGGAGGTCGCCCCGTTGGGGCTACGATGTTCCGGATCGACGTTTCCAGGGGTTGCGCTTCGCTCCACCCCTGGCTATTGTCGGTCGCCCCTTCGGGGCGGCAAAAACAACGCCCTGCCGAACCTCTTCATCCGCGTCATTGCATCCGCGTCATTCCATCCGCGTCTTTCAATCCCCGTCATTCCATCCGCGTCTTTCAATCC
>CAYVRB010000394.1:0-4490 GCA_964453375.1 uncultured Alcaligenaceae bacterium | reverse complement strand
CCTGGCAACACTCGGACGTTGCAGTTTCGTATTGACTTCCAATACAGTCACTACAACCCGTTGCCCCATTCGGGGCAAAAGACCAACAGCGTCCGTGCGTTTGCTCGACCAGTCAATGGCGGCGGATAATCACTGGGAAGCGTTTGATTCTCTTCCCAGGAATCATTTGCCGGGGTGCCATGCCCACGGCTTTGCGTGGGCATGTTCACATTCTTCAAAACGAAACATGCCCAGCCATAGCGGTGGGCATGGCACCCCGGTCGTTAATTCCCGGGACGCGCATTACTTCTTGCCACCGCCGGCGACGGGAAGTTCGAGCGCCTGCTTCTGCGCCAGCAGTCGCTCGCGCAGTTTCGCGTACGGCAGATCCTGCACGGTCACCCCCCGCTTGGCCGCCAGCGCCGCGGCGACACCGGCACCCTGGCCGATCACCATCCACGCCCCCTCGATCCGCAGCGACGAGATGCCGACGTGCGTACACGACAGCGCGACCGGCACCAGCAAGTTGACACACTCTGCCGGCTTCGGCAGCACCGCCCGGTACGGCACGTGATAGGCGTAGCCCTGCTTCGGCTCCGTCCGCCGCACCGGGAAGATGGTGCCCTCGTTGACCACGCCGCCGCCCTTGACGGCGATCCGTCGGCAGTCGTGCGAATCGATCGGGAACGACGAGATGGCGATCGGGTCGTCCTTCGCCGGCGTGTCGAGAATGTCCTTCTGCGCGAGGACGTACAGGCCCTTCATCCGCCGGGACTCGCGGACGTAGAGCGCGGGCGGGAAGTGGCCGTGGGCGGCGAACTCGTCCCGGCACAGGCCGAGCGGGCGGTATTGGTCGCGGACCTTCGCGGGAATGACGGGGTCGGTGGTCAGGAACTGGATGAACTCGAGGGTGTATTGTTTGTGCGCGTTCCAGATCGCCCGGCGCCCCGCGTCGTCCGCCGCGTGCCAGTCGTTGCCGCCGCCGACCAAACCGATCGAGAACTGCCCCCCGATGGAGTTGTTGCCGTCGAGCTTGTCGCCGGGCAGCGGATAGCGATCGAAGCCGACCTTGCCGATGTCGCCTCCGGCCCGCAGGTAGCGTCGGACGATCTCGAATCGGGCGGGGTCGTACTTGTCCGGCTTGGGCATGTCCACGCGGTTCTTCGGGTCGGCGGTCAGGCAGAGCCGGAAGCTGTAGGTCATCACGTTCGCATCACCTTGAGCTTCCGCCCCGCGGGTGTCCGCGGTGAGCAGGGGCAACAGTTTGCCGGCGTCGTCGAAGCCGTCGATCTTCATCCCGGGCTTCGGGTATTGCTTGCCCGCCAGCGGTTCCCCGTAGTCCGCCTTGCCCTCGCGGCCGATGGTCCACGCGACCCCCGCGGCGGCCATGAGGTCGCCCTCGTAGGTGCCGTCGATGAAGACCTTGGCGGTGAACGTTCCGTCGTTCGTGACCAGCCTCTCGATCCGCGCGCCGTCCTTGGCGATCGACTTCAACCGGCGTTCCGTCAGCACCTTCACTCCGGCCTCGTCGAGCATCTGCTTCGTCACCCGCAGCGCGACGTGCGGTTCAAAGACCCATCGCGATTGGTCCTTCACCTCGGGGTTGTACGGCGCCGTCCGGCCGCGGTCGGTGTAGTCCTTCACCACGCGGGTGTGCCATTCGTGGAACAGCCCCATGAGCGTGCCGCGCACCATCTGATTGGAGTCGCAATGGCTCAGGCCGCCGGTGGACATCGCCCCGATGTGGTCGGTCGGTTCGAGGAGGATGACGGACGCCCCCTCGCGGGCCGCGGCGATGGCGGCGCAGAAGCCGCCCGGCGTGGAGCCGTAGACGACCACCTCCGCCTCCGCGGCGGCGACCCGCGGCGCCCCGTGCAACAGCAGCACCAACGGAATCACGAAGTGAATGAGGCGATTCAAGAGTTGGCTCCCTTGGTCTGGCCTTGTCGGTGCGGCGCAGTCACGGCTTTTTCGGCGGGTCGGCGGCTTTCGGTTCCGTGTAACCCACGTCCTTCACGAGTTTGGCCAGCTCGCCCTCCAGCTTCGCCGTCAGTTTGGCGTCGGCGGCGAGATGCTTGATTTCGCCGGTTCGGCGGCCGGCGCCGCTCCGCCGAGGACGAGCCACTGGAGCGCGATGATTACCAGGCCCAGGCGCGGGTCTCGAATTCGGAAGGGCGGCACGGTTCACTCCCTGGTCGGGCGTGCGGGGGTTACGCCGGGAACCGCACGATCGCGCCGGTCTGGTCGAGGCCGAAGCGGGCGAGGCCGGGGTCGTCCGGTTTCCGGTCGCCCGTACCAGTCAGAACCCCGGACGGGTCGATCGGTTTCGTCGGATCCACCGCCGAAGGTTGTCCAACTCTTCGACGATCCGCGGCCGAGTTCGCGAGCCGGGAGCGTGAGGAGTAAGTCATATCTTGATGGCTCGATTTTTCCTCCCCGCGAAGTCTGTGGGAGCGAAATGGAAGCAAGGTTGGCCGCGTGGACGAAACGCGGGTCGTAGGTGGCTGAAGTGGATACCGTTGGCAATGTCCTGTTTCTCAAGGCGAATCAACGCGACGAGGGCGCGCGGTCCCTGTGGCCGAAGTGCGGCTTCGGCCGCTTGAAATTCCTCCGGCTCCGCTATCATTTCTCGGCTAACATGCCAACGAGCCAGGCTCACTCCTCCGCCAGCCCCGCGAACGTCGCCTGGAAATCCTCCTCCGTCAGCGCCGTGTCGAACAGCCCGACGACCAGCCCCTTGTGCCGGCTCACGCCCATGTAGCGCAGACTCGAATCCTCGTACCGCCGGAACTTCCAGACTGCGTCGTTCATCAGCGCGCTGTTGAAGACGCCCAGGCTCACCAGCCGTTCGAAGTCCGCCGTGGTCAGGCCCGTCACCTTCTTGAACAGCTTCGGCTCCAGCTTCGTGATCACGTCCTTCAACCGTTGCTCGCGGAAGTCGGTCAGGTACATGAACACCGGCACGCGGGCCGCGAACTTGATCAGCTTCTCCTGTACCTGCTTCCGCAGGCCCTTGCGCTCCTTCTCGGCCTCGGTCAGTTCCTTCTTCTCCTTGGGGTTCAGGTCCTCGTCTTCGCCCATCTTGCGCTTGGCGTCCTTGATCTGCTCGGATCGGTTGATGATCGTTTCCAGATCGGCGTTGAGGTTGCGGAAGCCCTCGATCGCCTGCAGCGCCGCCATCGCGGCCTCATCCTTCATCAGTCGGCCCAGCGTACTGTCGTCGACGTTCACCAGCAGTACGCTTTCCCACCGCTTGGCTAGGAGCGTCGCGCTTGTGCCGGCGGTGGCGATGTCGAGGATCGCCGCCGCGTCGAGTTGGCGCATGCTGCTGCCGTCGTACGCCAGCACCGGCAGGAACCCCACCAGTTCCCCCACGCGCTGCTCGGCCGTCGTGTCGTCCGTCGCCAGTCGCGAACCGTAATCCGCGATCTGCCGCAGCGCCCGATTCGGCGCGAAGTCGAAGACGTAGCATTCCGGCTTGACGACGATTTCCCGGCCGTTCTCGTCGTTCACCGTCCACGGCGACTGCACGCGAAACGCGCTCTGAAAATACGTCTCCGGACTGCTGCACTTCCGCAGCATCAGCATCCCCGCCCACGGCCGCACCGTCACGCCCGTCGTCAGCTTCCCGCAACTCAGCGTGATGGACTTGCTCGCCAGCGGTTCGTCCATCGCCTCCAGCACCGGCGGAAGCGCCGCCGCGCCGATGCCCGCCTTCGATCCCGCCGCGATTACCACGTTGTAATCGTGGTAGAACGTGTTGTTCTTCGCCTTCAGCAGCTTCGCCATCGCGTAACACGATGCCACGCTTGGCAGGAACCAGAACGAATGCTGCAACACTCCCAACAGGCGTGCATCGCTGAATGGCAGTGGCGGGCGGTCCTTCCCCAGCTTCAAATCGTCGATCGTCGTCCCGCGATACGCCCCGCGAATCAGGTCCAGCCACTTCTGCACTTCGTCTTCGTGCTCGAACTTCGCGTCCTCGCCGTCCCCGTCGGCCCGGAAGAACTCGTTCAGGTCGAACTCGTTGAACTCGCCTTCCTCCGCCACCTGCCGGATGTCGTCCGGCAGCGTGTACGTCATCAACACCAATCGCGGCAGGCTCGCGTAGGGGTTCGCCCCCGGCCCCTTCCAGTCGCGCTTCGCCCGCTGCTCGTCGCTGTAGGTCCAGTTGTAAATCTGCTCCTCGATGAACTCGCCCGACGCCAGCGCCCGGAACGGCGTGCCCGACAGGTACAGGTAGTGGCCCGTCGTGATTGGCAGGATCGTCTCGTCGAACGACCGCTCGTCGATCGTCACCTCGCCCGATACTTCGCCGCTATCTTCCTCGTCCGCACCGAATAGGCCCTTGGCGTTCTCGCGCCACGCGCCGTAGTGGTATTCGTCCAGAATCACGCAGTCCCAATTGGTGGTGTGAACCCACTCGTTCTTCGGCTTGATGGCCCCGCCCTTGGTGGTCTGCAAATAGTCCTGAAAGCTGCCAAAGCAGACGATCGGATTCTTCTTGTTGG
>CAYVRB010000393.1:0-4538 GCA_964453375.1 uncultured Alcaligenaceae bacterium | reverse complement strand
CGGTCCAGGACTCGGATCACGTGCTCGACATGGGCTGCGGCGTCGGCGTCACCTCCGTGTTCCTCGCCAATACCTTCGGATGCCGCGTCACCGGCATCACCGTCTCGCGCGTCCAACGGGAACAAGCCGCCCGGTACGCCGCCGCCAGCGGGGTCAAGCACCTCGTCCAGTTCGAGCTGATGGACTTCACGGCCATGACCTTCCGCGACGCGACGTTCACCAAGGCCTTCACGCAGGAGACGGCGAACCACGCCCTCGACAAGGCCGCGTTGCTCCGCGAGACGCACCGCGTCCTGAAGCCGGGCGGCTGCTACGTCTCGCTCGACGTCTTCCAGAAGCGCGACGTGCGCCCCGGACCGGAGATCCAGCAATTCGAACGCGTCCTGCGCGGCTGGCCGAGCGTCAGCCTCGAACGGTTCGACCGCTACGTTTCGCTCGCGAAGGAGATCGGCCTCGACGTCGCCGAGATCGGCGATGTCAACTCTCGCACCGCCCCCAGTGCCCGCGTCATCTGGCGGCGCCATGCGTTCCTCTATCCGATCGTCTATCTTGCCCGGAGCGTCGGACTCGTGCCGGCGGAACTCCTCTGGCATTTCCAGGCGTCGCTGGTGCAGAAGGACATGTACTGCGCGGCGGATAACCTGCTGATGTTCGGCTACCTGGTGGCGAAGAAACCGATCCACCAATGATAAGCTGACTGGTGACGACTGAGACTCTTTCGATGCTCGCCAAGGTCCGACTCTGGCACGTTCTCTCCGTCGCCGCCGCGACGGCGATCGGATATTGGACCTACTCCGGATTGCCGTCGCCGCCCGACTTCACGCAGGCGGGTTTCACGTCGATCCATGTGAACATCCCTGGCAAGATCGAGAATTACGCGGCCGTCTCCAAGAGTTCCAACGACGCGACGTTGATCGCCGATCTCGCGGCTTTGATCCGAACCGGAAAATCCATGACCGTCTGCCGGTGCGGGACAATGGGAACCGTCGAATTTCGCCGACCCGACGGTACGTCCGAAGTCCTGCGACTGATTCCGACGCACGATGAGCATTCCGTCGAGTTTCGTCACGAGCATGGACGCTTCAAGATCAACCGCGAGGCTTTCCTGAACATCGTCGCTCCGATGGCCCTACCGGCCGAGCGCTGGGTCCACATCCCCGAAAAGCCACAATAGAATCGTCATGTTCCGCACCCTCTTCTGGCTGACGTTGCTCATCGACCTGGCGGGTTTGGGTATGTCGCTCGCGATCATTATCAAATCGTTCGAGCCGAAACAGGGCGCGTCGATGATCCTCATGGGCCTGCCCTGCATCGCGATCCCGACGGCGGGCGTGGCGGTCTTCCTCATCGGCTTCAACCACGCGCATGATGGCCGGCTGAAGCGATGGGAACGCATCCTCGCCAACATCGCCATCGCCATTTCGTTGCTCCTTGCCATTCCACTCGTTTTGCTCGGATAGACTGCCCCCATGATCGTTCCCCAATACTGGGCCGAGGCTCGGCACCGCGAGCGCGTCGGCGGGAAGCAGACGACGATCCGGCGGTTCGGCTGGTCCGACGACGGCCCGGACGCGGCGCAGGCGCACGCCGAACAGCGCCTTCGCGAGGCGATCGAGCAACTCCGCGCCGGCACGCTGCGCTCCCGATTGGAATCGAAGGTCGCGTACAACGGCGCCGAGGGCCTGCCGATCCGCGAGGAGATCCTCGCGCGCCACGACGACACGGTCATCACCCGCAACGGCTACGGCGCCCAGTGCCTCAACACGCCGAACGTACTGTTCCTCGACATCGACTACCCGGAGCCGCACCCCGTCCTGCCGTGCCTCGCGACGCTCGTGCTCTTCGCGGCGCTCGGCGGCACCGTCTACGGACTCGTGAACCAATTTTGGCTCGTCGCCGGAGTCTCGGCGGGCGTCGCGGCTTCCGTCTTCCTCGCCATGGAATTGATCCGCCGGGGCTTGAACCGATCCGCGAAGCGGCAGGAGCCGAAGATCCGCGAACGCATCGCCGCGTTCCTCGAATCCCGCCCCGACTGGCGGCTGCGCGTCTATCGCTCGCCGAACGGCTTCCGATTGCTGGCGATGCACCAGACGTTCGAGCCGCGATCTCCGGAAGTGGCGGAGGCGTTTCGCGAGCTGGGCGTCGATCCGGTCTACGCGATCATGTGCCACAACCAGAATTGCTTCCGTGCCCGCGTCAGCCCGAAGCCGTGGCGAATGGGGATGGAGGAGCGCTTTCGTCCGCGGCCCGGCGTCTGGCCCGTCAAGGAAGAGTGGCTGCCGGGCCGAGCGGCGTGGGTGGCGCGCTACGAGGAACTCGCGAAGGGGTTCGCATCCTGCCGATTCGAAGAGGAATTGGGCACTGGCGGCGTCCACCCGGCGGCCGCCGCGGTGCGCGACCTGCACGATCGACTCGCGAACGCCGCGAGCGACTTGCCGATGGCGTAGGGACCGATCCCTATTCCGCCACGGCGAAGCAGACGATCCGCGAATTGTCCCGCAGGTACAGCTTCCCGTCCGCGACGACCGGGGCGGCCCAGCAATCGTGGCTCCGCAGCACGCCGTCCTTCTTGTCGATCAGCTTGAATTCCTCGGGGTTCGCCTCCGCGAGGAAGAGCGTGCCGGTCTCCGTGAGGCCGACGAGATGCTTGTCGACGAGGACGAGGCTGCCCTTGCCGAGGCCGCGGCCGTCCCAGACGTCAGTGCCCTGGCGGAGGTCGATGCAGCGGAGCGTTTCGTTGTCGAAGCCGTAGAGGAAGCCGTCCTTGTGGACGCAGGTGGAATGGTGGTTCCGCATCAGCTTGCCGGGGCGGAAGTAGACGACCTTGGCGCGGACGGCGGCGCCGTCCTTCTCGATGTGGAGCAGCGCGCAGCCCTTGCCGTAGCCGGAGGAGACGAAGACGTAGTCGTCGACGGCGATGGGGGTGGCGATGTTGCCGTCGAACTGCGTGACCCACGGGTGCTGGAAGAGTTCCTTCCCATCGGCGGCGCGCAAGCCGAGGAGGGCGTTGCCGGTCATGGCGAGGACGATTCGCTCGCCGGCCACCGTCGCGGCGATCGGCGAACTGTAGCCGCTGGGGTTCGAGCCGGTGGCCCAGACTTTCTCTCCGGTGATCCGATCGAACGCGGCGACGCTGCCCGCGCGGCCGCCGGGTTGGACGACGACGAGATCGCCCTCGATGAGCGGCGAACAGGCGACGCCCCAGCGGGGAACCGCGGCCTGGAATTCTTTCGCGAGGTCGTGCCGCCAGTATTCCTTGTTGGAGTTCGCGTCGGAACAGGCGAACTGGCCGGTGGCGCCGACCCAGTAGACGCGGCCATCGTGGACCGTCGGCGTGGCGCGCGGGCCGGCGGAGTAGCCCCCGGTGATGGCGGCGTAATCGGCCGGCGACGCCGACTCCCAGAGCGGCTTGCCGTCGATCGCGTTCAGGCAGAGCAGGCGTTCGGTCTTGCTTCCGGCGTCGTAGTCCAACGTGTAGAGCTTGCCGCCGACCACGGAGCAGGCCGCGTAGCCTCCCTTGCACGGCACGCTCCAAAGCTCCCGTAGCGGCTTCTTGTCCCAGTCCGCGCGGAACGGCCCGGCGGGCGCGCGGCCGTCGCGGTTCGGGCCGCGCCACTGCGGCCAGCCGCTCTCCGGCTTCGCCACCGCGTCCGTCAGCTTCGTCGCCTTCAGCTTCTCGATCTGCGCCGCGTCGGCCGATTCGCGGTCGAACGCGTTCGGGAAGCGCATCATCAACAAGTAGCCGGCGGCGAGCGCGACGCCGACCACGCCCAGCGCGACGAGGGCGATCCGCAGTTTGGAGTTCGGCATCGGCATTCCTTTACGGGGCCAGCTACAGGATCAGGGACGCGAGCGCATCGCGGGCGGCGGCGATCGTTTCCTCGATGTGGGCGTCCGTCATGGCGGCGCACGTGAACGCTGCCTCGTACTGGCTGCACGGCAGGTACACGCCGCGATCCATCATCGCCCAGAAGAACCGGGCGAACTTCGCCTTGTCGCTGGCCACCGCCGAAGCATAGTCCACGATCGGCGCGGCGGCGAAGAAGAGCGTCCACATGCTGCCGATGCGCTGGAAGCGCACGGCGTGGCCGGAATCCTGCGCGGCCGCGAGAAACCCCTCGCCGATCCGTTGGCTCATCGAATCGAGGCGGGAGTACGGCGGGTTGTGCTTCAGTTGCTTCAACGTGGCGATCCCGGCCGCCATCGCGATCGGGTTGCCGGAGAGCGTTCCGGCCTGGAAGACCGGACCGGCCGGCATCACGTTCTTCATGATGTCCGCCCGGCCGCCGTACGCGCCGACGGGGTAGCCGCCGCCGATGATCTTGCCGAGGCACGTCAGGTCCGGCGTGTCGCCGAAGAGTTCCTGCGCGCCGCCGTAGGCGAGGCGAAAGCCGGTCATGACTTCGTCGTAGATGAGCAAGGCGCCGTGATGGGCCGTGAGCCTGCGAAGCTGCTGGCGGAATTCCGCGCTCGGCGGAATGAGGCCCATGTTGCCGACGACCGGCTCGAGGATGACGCCGGCGATGGCGTCCCCCTTC
>CAYVRB010000392.1:0-4543 GCA_964453375.1 uncultured Alcaligenaceae bacterium | reverse complement strand
TGTAGTCGGCGAAGCGCGGCACGTCCCGCCCGGCGTCCTCCCAGCCGTAGCGGTACGACCCGACGTGCCAGAGGCGGATCGAGGTGTCGGCCTGAACGGCGAACCCGGCCTGCCGGGCGCGTTCGCAGAAGGCGAAGTCCTCGCCGCTTCGAATCGGTGTAACGAAACGGTAAGAGATCGCGGTCGAAACTTGAAAATGGTGGCGAGGCAGTACACCCGACAGGAGTCGAACCTGTAACCTTCGGCTCCGGAGGCCGACGCTCTATCCAGTTGAGCTACGGGTGCATCAAGGCAACGAAACTATACCCCTTGCCCGGCGTTTGACAAGGCTCGCCGGGCTACGCGCAGCTTCGCCGAGCGCGAACGGGGGTTCGACGCCTTCTCCGCCTCGGTCGGCCGCAACGGGTCGTCCGACACCCGGTCGTAGAGTCCCGATTGAGCCCCCGAACGGAACGCGGCCTTCACCAGCCGATCCTCGCCGCTGTGGAAGGTCAGGATCGCGGCCGAGGCGCCGGGCTTGAGCATGTCCGGCAGGACGCGCAGGAGTTGCTCGAGGTTCGCGAGTTCGCGGTTCACGAGGATGCGCAGCGTCTGGAAGACCCGCGTCGTCGGGAGCAGCAACTGTTTGCGCTCCGGCGGCGCGTCGATGCTGCGCACCGATCGCACGGGGGCGGCATGGCGGACGATGTCCCGCACTTCGCTCGTGCGATGGAACGGCGACTTGTCGCGCGCGTTCACGAGGGCGCGGGCGATCGTCTCCGCTTGCGGTTCGTCGCCGAGTTCGACGAGCGCCCGCGTCAGGTCGTCGAGGGAGATCTCGTTCAACACGTCGGCGGCAGTCCGGCCGCGCGAGCGGTCCATGCGCATGTCGAGGGGGCCGTCGCGCATGAAAGAGAATCCGCGGTCCGGGTCGTCCACCTGCATGCTGGAGAAGCCGAGGTCGGCGAGGACGCCGTCGACGGATTCGAGGCCCTGCGCGGCGAGGACGGCGGGCAGTCCGGCGAAGTTGCCGTGGTGCAGGTGGTACGGGAATCCGATGGCGGCGAGTTTCGGTTCGACGCGGGCGATGTTCTCGCCGTCGAGATCGCAGGCGATCAGGCGGCCGGTCGGGCCGACGCGTTCGAGGATCGCGGCGGAGTGGCCGCCGAAGCCGAGGGTGCAATCGACGATGGTGCGGCCCGGTTGCGGATCGAGTGCGGCGAGGCATTCCGCGAGCATGACGGGGACGTGCTCGCCGGCCGCGGTCGAGCGCTCGCCGGGATCGCGGAATTGGCGGAACCAGGGGCGTCGGGGTCGCGGCGGCATCGGGAGATTGTACGCGACGATCCCCGTTCGATCTGCGAAACTGACGGGACGAACGCGGAGGCGGACATGCGAACGCTGGCGATTCTTCTGCTGGGCGCGGCGACGGTCCACGCCCAGCCGGACGCGGCGAAGAACGAAGAGTTCTTCGAGAAGAGCGTGCGGCCGGTGCTGGCGAACCGGTGCGTGTCGTGCCACGGGGCGAAGGCGGCGAAGGGGGACTTGCGTCTCGATTCGCGCGCGGCGGTGCTGGCGGGCGGCGACGGCGGAGCGGTGGTGGTGTCGGGCCAACCGAACGCGAGCCGGTTGATCAAGGCGATTCGACACGATGGCGATTTGAAGATGCCGGACAACAATAAGTTGCCCGACGCCGAGATCGCGGCGCTCGAGAAGTGGGTGGAGTTGGGCCTGCCGTGGCCGAAGAACGCCGTGATCGCCGCACCGAACGCGGCGAGGAACCACTGGGCGTTTCAACCGCTCAAGGTTCGGGAACCGAAGATCAAGTCGGAGAATCCGATCGATGGCTTCCTCCTGGAAAAGTTGAAGGAGAAGGGGCTCGCGTTCTCGCCGTCCGCCGACCGGCGCACGTTGATCCGGCGGCTCTCCTTCGATTTGATCGGCCTGCCGCCGACGGCGGACGAGGTCGCGGCATTTGAAGCCGACCGATCGCCCGACGCGGTCGAGAGGCTCGTCGATCGGCTGCTGGCGTCGCCGCGCCACGGCGAGCGCTGGGGCCGGCACTGGCTGGACGTCGCCCGCTACGCGGACAACAAGGGGTACATCTTCTTCGAGCAGCAGGAGTACCCGTGGGCGTGGGCGTATCGGGATTACGTCGTCGACGCGATCAATCGCGATGTGCCATTCGACCGGTTCGTGCTGGAGCAGCTCGCGGCGGACCAGTTGACGCTCGACAAGCCGGAACGACTGGCGGCGATGGGGTTCCTCACGGTCGGCGGGCATTTCATGAACAACACGCACGACGTGATCGACGATCGGATCGACCTCGTGACGCGGGGACTGATGGGTCTGACGGTGTCGTGCGCGCGCTGCCACGACCACAAGTTCGATCCGGTGCCGGCGGCGGACTACTACGCGCTGTACGGCGTCTTCCGCAGCTCGACGGAACCGGGCGTGCCGCCGGTCTTGGGACCGGAGCCGACGACGGAGGAGCACAAGAAGTTCGCGGCGGAGTTGGCGAAGCGCGAGAAGGCGCTGGTGGACTTCGTGACCGGCAAGCATCGCGAACTGGTGGGCGGCGCGCGACTGCGGGCCGGCGAATACCTGCTCGCGGTTTGGAATGCGAGGAATCAACCGCCGGCGGACGACTTCATGCTGATCGCGGACAAGGGAGACATCAACCCCGCGATGATCACGCGATGGCGGACCTACCTGGACGAGGAGAAGAAGAAGCCGAACGCCATTTGGATTCCATGGTTCGCCTTCGCATCCGCGGACGAAAAGGACTATCCCCGGATTGCGATTCGGATCGGTGAGGAGAAGCTGAATCCGCGTGTGCAGGCGGCGTTCGCGACGGCGCCGAAGACCATGAAGGACGTGGCGGATCGCTACGGCGCGCTCTTCGCGGAGGCCGAGAAGGCCGGCGAAACGGACGACGCGGCGATCAAGGAACTGCGGGGCGTGCTGTACGGCGCGCGGTCGCCGGCGGACGCGCCGATGGCGCTCGATTGGGGCTTCCTCTCGCTCTTCCCCGATCGCGCGACGCAGGCGGAGTACCAGAAGCTCCTGAAGGAGTTGGAAACGCACATCGCGAAGGGGCCGCCGCGGGCGATGGCGCTCGTGGACGCGCCGCGGCCGTACGACCCGCGAGTCTTCGAGCGCGGCAATCCGAACCGGCTGGGCGAGCCGGTGGCGCGGCGGTTCCTGTCGTTCGGCGCGGCCGCGCCGAAACCGTTCGCCCACGGCAGCGGCCGGCTCGAACTGGCGCGGGCGATCGTCGATCGCGCCAACCCGCTGACGGCGCGCGTCTTCGTCAACCGCGTCTGGGCGCACCACTTCGGCCGAGGGATCGTCGCCACGACTGGCGACTTCGGCACGCGCGGCGATCCGCCCACGCATCCCGAACTGCTCGATTGGCTCGCGAACGATTTCATGGCCCACGATTGGTCCATGAAGCGCCTGCACCGGCAGATCGTCCTGTCGCGGGCGTATCGGCAGTCGTCAATCGCATCGGCCGAGAACGTCCAATCGTTCGCGAAGGATCCCGAGAACCAATGGCTCGCGCGCGCGAACCGGCGACGAATGGAGCTGGAACCGCTGCACGACGCAATGCTGGCGGTGTCTGGCTCGCTAGATCAGAAAGCGGGCGGGCCGGCGGTGCCGCTGTTCGGCGGGGCGCGCCGCCGCGCGGTGTACGGGCACGTCAATCGCCTGGACTTCCCGAGTCTCTGGAGCACGTTCGACGTGCCGGCGCCGACGGGCAGCATCGCCGCGCGTACACCGACCACGACGGCGCCGCAGGCGCTCTTCCTGCTGAACGGACCGTTCGCACGCGACGCGGCGAAGCGACTGGCGAACCTACCGGCGATCCAAAAGGCGGACGGACCGGCCGCGAAGGTCGACGCGATGTTCCGGGCCGCGTTCGGACGCGTGCCGGAAAACGACGAACGCGACCTCGCGGTCGCGTTCGTCGCCAAATCCGGCCGGGATCGCTGGACGGACCTCGCGCAATCCCTTCTGCTGGCCAACGAGTTCCTGTACGTCGATTGAACCTCGAACTACGCCGGCGCTCCGCTTCGGATCGCCTTCGTCGCCACTTCCTCGCGGAGGCGCGCGATCACGTCGTCGAGCTTCAGGTCGCGGGTCTCCTTGTCGGCGACGCGGTCGCGCAGGGCCACCGTGCCGGCGGCCAGGTCCTTCTCGCCGACCACGATCATGTACGGCGTCTTCTCCACGCTCGCCTCGCGCACCTTCGCGCCGATCTTCTCGCTGCGATAGTCCGACGCCACGCGGAACCCCTCGGCTTTCAGTTTCTCCTCGATCTCGCGGCCGTAGGCTTCGGACTTCTCGCTGATCGTCAGCACGCGCACCTGCTCGGGGGCCAGCCACAGCGGGAACGAGCCGGCGAAGTTCTCGATCAGGATGCCGGTGAAGCGTTCGAGGCTGCCGAACGGGGCGCGGTGGATCATCACCGGCCGGTGCGGTTTGTTGTCCGGGCCGGTATACTCCAGCTCGAAGCGACGCGGCAAGTTGTAGTCGAGCTGCACGGTGCCGAGCTGCCACT
>CAYVRB010000391.1:0-4573 GCA_964453375.1 uncultured Alcaligenaceae bacterium | reverse complement strand
GGGCTACCTCTTCGAGACCACCTTCCAGAAGGAAGTCTTCTCGGACCTGACGGGCGAGCGCGGCGTGCTCATGGGCGCCATCTACGGCCTCTGGCTCGCGCAGTACGAAGTGCTCCGCGCCAACGGCCACAGCCCCAGCGAAGCGTTCAACGAAACGGTGGAGGAGGCGACGCAGAGCCTTTACCCGCTGATCGGCGAGCGCGGCATGGACTGGATGTACGCGAACTGCTCGACGACCGCGCAGCGCGGCGCGCTCGACTGGTTCAAAAAGTTCCGCGACGCCTCGAAGCCGGTGTTCGAGAAGCTGTACCAGTCCGTGGCCAGCGGCGAGGAGACGCGGCGGACGCTGGAGGCGAACAGCAAGCCGGACTACCGCGCCGGTCTGGAGAAGGAATTGAAGGAGATCGCGGAGAGCGAGATGTGGAAGGCGGGCGCCGTGGTGCGGGCGTTGCGGCCGGAACGCCAGTGAGTGCGATCGCGAGTCGATGGGCCGGCGCGATCCGGCTCATCGACTTGCAACCAATAGGTCAATGGTATAAAATATAATACGATGAATAATATTAAAATGACGATTGCTTATTATGTATTACAATATTTAGACCGTTAGTACAATAGATTGTTGACGTTTTGGTCGGCCGCTTCGCGACGAAAAGTTTTCCCGAATTTCTTTTCCAAGAGCCCGTCGCCCCTAAGTGCTTGCCCCGTCCCCTCGTCGGTTGCCGCACCACGTTCCGACCCCCTCCCGACCCGATTTCGGCTCCTTGACAGCGCGCCGAACCCTCCTGTATCATGCCGCGAGACCGAATCGCCGTGCCCGCCCGATGGCATCTCGGCGGGCGATCGTTCGTCCCACCACGGCGTTACTGGCCCACTCTGGATCGACACACTGGCAGAGGTTCGAGGATCGAACCTGCGGCGGCTCACCCACCCTGCGCGGAAGGAGAACCCGACATGTCGACCACCCCCGCGCTCGCCGAATTCCGCACCCGCTGGCTGCCCGCCGCCACCGCGGCCGGCCTCCGCCGGCTCGTCGAACTCCTCGACCGCGCCAGCCCGCAACTCATCCACGGCTCCTTCTCGCGCTGCCCCTCGCAGGGCTGCCTCGCCACCCACCTCGCCTGGCACCACCCGCGCACCGCCGGCCTCACCGCCGACGCCGGCATCGCCTGGCTCACCAAAATCGCCGGCCTCAATCCCGCCACCTCGCAGGTCGTCCTGAATTGGGACGTCGCCGGGGTCCACGGCTGGGAACTCCGCCACGAACTGCTCGCCGAGTGCCGGGCGGAACTCGATCGCCGCGCCGAGGACCTCGCCGAGCCGAGCGAAGAACCGGAACTCTGCGGAGCCTGTTAGATGATCCCGCGCGTCCTCGAACCCGAGGTGATGGACACCCCCGACGAGGCGCGCGACTACGACGAGATGGACCACTCCGCCGTGAACCGCGCGTTCGCGGCCGATTTCCTGTCCGCCTTCCCCGCGTTCGCCAATCCCGTCCTCGACGTCGGCACCGGCACGGCGCAGATCCCGATCGAACTCGGCCGACAATCGAACGCGATCCGCATCGTCGCCGTCGACCTCGCCGACGAGATGCTCGCCATCGCGCGGCGGAACGTGGCGCACGCCGGATTCGGCGATCGGATCGCGATCGAGAAGGTCAACGGCCGCGACCTCGGCTATCCGAACGGCGCCTTCGGTTCGGTCGTCTCGAACAGCATCATCCACCACATCCCGAACCCGATCGATTGCTTCCGCGAGATGGTCCGCGTCTGCCGGCCCGGCGGTTCGCTTTTCGTGCGCGATCTCCTGCGGCCCGATTCGGCGGCCGATCTCGACCGGCTCGTCAATCTCCACGCCGCCGGGGCGAATCCCCACCAGCGGGCGCTCTTCGCGAATTCGCTCCACGCGGCCCTGACGCTCGTCGAGGTCCGGGCGATCGTCGGCGAACTCGGCTTCGCGCCCGACGCGGTCCGGCAGACCACCGACCGCCACTGGACCTTCTCCGCGGCCCGCCATGGCTAGTTTGGAAACCGTCGGCCGGTGGGCCGCGTTCGCGCTCACCTGCCTGCCGCGCCTCTTCGTGGTCGCCCCGGCATCCCTGATGCGCCCGCTGCACCGCGTGCTGGTCGGCGGGCTGCCGCTCGCCGCCGTCGCCGGCTTCGCGCTCGGCGCCGTCGTCTGGATGCACACGCGCGGCGTGCTGGAGCGAACGGGCACCGGCGCGGCCGAACTGCTTCCGACCTTCCTGGCGGCCGCGGTGCTGCTGGAGCTTGCGCCGATCGGCGCGGGGTTGATCGTTGCCGCCCGCACCGGCGCGAGCCTTGGCGCGGAGTTGGCCGCGATGCGCATTAACGAGCAGATCGACGCGTTGGAACTTCTCGGCGTCTCGGCGCGGCGACGGCTCGTCGCGCCGCGCGTCCTCGCCTGCATGATCGCCGTGCCGCTCCTGCACGTCCTCATCGCCGCGCTCGCCATCGGCAGCGGCTACCTGGCCGAATCGATCGTCGGCAACACCACGTGGTTGAAGTATCAGACCGCCATCCTGCGCGAGCTCTACGTCGTCGACGTACTGCCGGCGCTCGCGAAGACGCTCGTCTTCGGCTTCCTCGTCGGCGTGACGGGCTGCTTCCTCGGCCTGCGCTCGCGCGGCGGCTCGGAGGAGGTCGGCACCGCCGCGACCGACAGCGTCGTCGCCTGCTCGCTGCTGGTTCTCTTGGCGGACGTGCTGCTCGTGGGAATCACGCGTCTGGTGCTGGCGTAGCGTCCTCGGAGCGCGCGCCGACATTGTCGGCCGGCGTCCGCACGAGGAAATCGAGATCGCTCCGCGTCTTCTCCAATCGCTCGCGGAGGAGTTCCGCGTCGCGCTCGTCCTTCGCGAAGGCGAAGACCGTCGGCCCCCACGACGACTGGCCGACGCCGCGGACGCCCCAACTCAGGCACTGTTCGATCAGCTCGGCGGTGGCCGGGTTGGCGTACGGTCCGCCCTGATCGGCGGCGAACGGTTCCCCCGCGATCCGATTGAAGCGCGTGATCGCATCGGAGAAGGAATCGAACTCGGCGCGCTTCAAGGCCGGGACGATGCACTGGTCGGCGAGGTCGCGGAGGCGGCGGGTCGTGTCGAGCGCTTCGTCGGGCGAACGATTTCGGCCGAATGCCGCGCGTTCGCGGTCGCCGTGCCAGGGCGCGGGGCACCGGGGCGTCGCGAGGACGACGCGCCAAGCGTCGGGCACCGGGATGCGTTCGCGGATCGCGGGCAATTCGTCGTCGAGTTTGCCGTCGTCGACGATGAAGCCGCCGTGCCGGAATCCGTGGATGCCGATGCCAGAACGTCGGCCGCGACCAATGAGATGGGGCAGGGAATCCTCCGGGACGTAGCCGCCCTCCAACCGGTTGGCCGCCGTGGCGATGGCCATGCCGAGCGCGGTCCCGACTCCGAGGCCGACATGTTCCCGCGGACCGTTCGCGTGAACGTTGAAGGCGATTCCCGACGACGCGATCGTGATCTTTTCGCTGGCGATCCTCACGAATTCGGTCGCTCGCTTTCCGAGCGTTCCCCGCGTGAACCATTTGCGGTCGTAGGACGCGGCCACTCGGATGCGAGGCTCCTCGACCATCATTCCCAGCCCGCCGTATCGTCGCAGCGGCGCGCCGTCCGGCCCGTGCGTCAGCCCTTCGACCGGCACGTGGAACAGCCCGAAGTGAAGCCGGCAAGGCGCGGACACGATCATGGCGCCTCCTTCGCCCGGTAGGCGGCCCATTCGCGTTCGAGGAACGACATCGCCTTGCGCTCCTGCGGTCCGGCGGTTTTGTCGACGATGACGCGCAGTTTCGCGTACTCCGCGTCGATCTCCTCGGCCGGCAGCAGGTGGAACCGCGTCGCCAGGATCGCCGCCTCCAGCACGGCGTGCTTCGCGCGGTTGAAGCCGAAGAACGCGCGGCCCGCGCCCGACTTCACGATCCGGCATTCGATCCGCACGCGGGCGTCCGATTCGTCGAAGGTGGTCGCGAGAAACTCGAAGTACCGGCACGCGTCCTCGATCACGAACCCGCGCACCGTCTCGGCGTCGCGATGGTCCGGGAATCGCTTCACCTTGCCGACGGCCGCCTTCGCCATCAGGAGCGCGTCGTCCGTGACGTGCAGCACGCCTTCGGGGTGGCGCTTCAGGTTCTGGTACGTCGTCGACGTGGGGAACGGCCGTAGGAGGAACGTATCGCCGTACTCGCCCATGCGCGGCCCCATCGGCGCGAGGTGCGGCGAACCGTCGGCGGAGAGCGTCGTGACCAGTCCTTCGAGGATCATGGGGCGAGCGCCCTCAGCAGCCCGGCGGCCTTGTGCAAGGTCTCCTCGTATTCGCGTTCGGGGTCCGAGTCGGCGACGATGCCGCCGCCGACCGGGAACTGGAGCCAGCCGAGGCCGGCGGTGAACGTGCGGATCAGGATGTTCGAGTCCATCGCGCCGTCGTATCCGATGAAGCCGACGCTGCCGCAGTACGGCCCGCGCGCCGTCGGCTCCAGCTCCGCGATGATCTCCATCGCCCGCACCTTCGGAGCGCCCGTCACCGACCCGCCGGGGAAC
>CAYVRB010000390.1:0-4612 GCA_964453375.1 uncultured Alcaligenaceae bacterium | reverse complement strand
TTTCTGACTTGGAACTTGGAACTTGAAACCTGGAACTGGTTTGCTTCAACCTGACGTGCTGGCGAGGGCCGAAGCCCTGGGAGTCGCCGCGCGCCAGTTGGTCGAGGGGCTGCGAGTCGGGGACCACAAGTCGCCGTATCGCGGGTTCTCCGTCGAGTTCGTCCAGCACCGCGAGTACGTCCCGGGCGACGACATCCGCCACATCGACTGGAAGAGCTACGGCCGCAGCGAACGGTACACGATCAAGCAGTACGAGCAGGAAACGAACTACACCGCGCACCTCATCGTCGACGGCAGCAACTCGATGCGCTACGGCGAGGGGAGCCAGAACAAGCTCGACTACGCGAAGCTGCTGGTCGCGTCGCTGAGCTACGTGATCGTGAAGCAGCGCGACGCCGTGACCTTGCGCGTCTTCGACTCGGCATGGCGCGCGGAGCTGCCCGCCAGCAGCCAGATGGGCCACGTGAACACCATCTGCAAGTCGCTGGAGGAGCTTCAACCGGCCGAGAAGACCGGCACGGGGCCGCTGCTCGAACAGCTCGTCGAGCGCGTCACGCGCCGCGGCATCATCGCCGTCTTCACCGACGGATTCGACGACGTCCCCTTGCTGCTCAAGGGGCTGCGCCACCTGCGATTCCGCGGCCACGAGGTGATCCTCTTCCACATCCTCCACCGCGACGAGGTCGATTTCCCGCTCGACGGCAACGTCCGCTTCCTCGACCTCGAGGGCATCGACGAACTGATGACGCGCCCGCACCTCTTAAGGCCGGCGTACCTGCGCATCGTGCAGGCGTACCTCAAAGACCTGGAGAAGGGTTGCGACACCGGCGGCATCGAATACGTGCGCATGGTGACGGACACGCCGCTGCGCCAGGCGCTCGGCGAATACCTCGTGCGCCGGCTGCAGAAAGGGTGAACGGTGGGCTTTCGTTACTCGATCGTCGCGATGCTGTTCGCATCGACCGCGATGGCGCAGCCGAAGGAGTGGGCGAAGGTCGGCCCGGTGCCGGAGGCGCTGCGGACCGAGTGGAAGCTCGCGGGGTTCTACAGGAAACACGCGGACGTCGACGGGTTGCCGGTCCTCGCGTCGGACAAGGTGGAGGACCGGGCGCTCCAGGTGGCGGCCGACATCGTACGCAACATGCTCGCCGACCGATCCGACGTGCGGAAGAAACTGATCGAAGGCAAGGTCCGCGTCGGCATCATCGGCCGCGACGAACAGACGACCGACCTGCCCGAACACTCGGACCTGGGGGACAAGGAGTACTGGAACAAGCGGGCGCGCGGCCTCGGCGCCACGCCGAACCGGCCGCTGACTTCCGTCGGCGAGGAGAACCTGCTCGGCCTGCCGGGCGACCGCTATCGCGGCGAATCGATCCTCGTCCACGAGTTCTCGCACTCGATCCACTCGATGGGGATCGCGCGGCTCGATCGGAAGTTCAACGACGAACTCGGGGCCGCCTTCCAGGCGGCGAAGGACGGCAACCTCTGGAAGGACACCTACGCGATGAGCAACCGGGGCGAGTACTGGGCCGAAGGCGTGCAATCGTACTTCGACTGCAACCGCTCCGCCTCGCCGCCGAACGGCGTCCACAACGACGTGGCCACGCGGAATAAACTCCAGGACTACGATCCGCGGCTGTTCAAGATGATCGACGCGCAGTTCAAGGACTCGAAGTGGCGTTGGAAGCCGCCGGTCGCGGGAAAGACGGTCCCCGCGCCGCCGGCGAAGGACAAGAAGTGAACCCGATTTCAGGGCGATTGGGCCTATGAGTTTTCTGTCGCCGTGGCTGTTGCTTGGGGGGATGGCGGTGTCCGTGCCGCTCGTCCTGCACTTCTTCTACCGCGCGCGGTACCGCCGCCTGCCGTGGGCCGCGATGACGTTCCTCAAGCAGGCCATCGAACAGACCAGCCGGCGGCTGCGCTTCCAGGAACTGATTCTCCTGCTCCTCCGCTGCGCGGCGATGCTCCTGCTCGCGTTCGCGCTGGCGCGGCCCGCCATCACCGGCTCCACCGTCGGCGGGCGCGGCGAATCGGTCGACGCCATCTTCGTCTTCGACACCTCCGCCAGCATGACGGCGCGCGACGGCGAGAAGACCCGGCTCGAACGCGCCAAGGAGGCCGCCGCCGCCATCCTCGACAACCTGCCGAACAACAGCACGATCCAGATCGTCGGCTGCGCCGACCGCGCCGTCGCCCTCGGACCGCAGTCGCCGCGGAACATCGACCAGGCGCAGCAGATCGTCGCGAACCTCGAACCGACCTCGCTCGCCACCGACCTGCTCCCCGGCCTGACGGAAGCCTACGCCTCGCTCGATCGCGGGGCGGGCACGAACAAGGAGGTCTACGTCTTCTCGGACCTCCACAAGCTCGGCTGGGAGCGCCAGTCGGCCGCGATCCGCGCCAAGAGCGAGGAGATCAAGCAACGCGCGGCTTTCCTCCTGGTGCGCTGCGGCAACGCCGATCGACCGGTGCGCAACGTCGGCATCGCCGGCATCTCGTACCCCGACGGCATCCCGCACACCGGCACGCGCATGCCCTTCTCCATCCTCCTGCGCAACACCGGCAAGGAACCGGTCCGCAATGTCACGGTCGCCCTCGAAGTCGACGGCAAGGCGGTGGACAAGGAAACCGAAACCGTCGCCGAGGTCGGCCCCGGCCAGACGTACCCGGTGAATCTGACGGCCAAGCTCGACGCGGCCGGCCCGCGCGTCGTCACCGCGACCGTGTCCGGCGACGACCTGCCGGGCGACAACCGCCTCGAACGGATCGTGCCGGTCCGCGAGACGGTGCGCGTGGTGCTGATCGACGGCACGCCGGACACGCGGGACCCGAAGGAATCGGGCAGCCACTTCGTCCGCAACGCGTTGCTGCCGGTGGCGGCGAGCGACCAGGACGCGTACTTCGTGCGCGTGCAGGTGGTGCCGGCGGACGAGGCCGGCCCCGGCCTGCTCGGCGCGTGCGATGTCTGCTACTTGCTGAACGTACCCGCTTCAAACGCCGACCGCCCCGGCATCCCCGGCCTGTCGCGCGAGTTCGTCGAACGCCTCGACGGCTTCGTCCGCGCCGGCGGCGGACTCGTGATCGGCTCCGGCGACAACATCCTCCCGGCCCGCTACAACCAGGTGCTCGGTTCGCAGGGGATCAACATCCTCCCCTTCGACCTCGACGTACCCGCGATCGCGACGCCGGAGAAGCCGTTCAAGATCGCCCCCGACACGACGGAGTCGCCCTCCTTCCTCGATCGCTTCAAGGGCGAACCGTACCGCACCGTGACGGCGGACGCGGACCTCTCGCGCGTGCTGCCGGTGAAAGAGGCCGGCGCGGCCGGCCGCGTGCTGATGAGGCTCGCGGACCAGCGGCCGTTCGTCTGCTCGCGTTTGATCGGCGAGGGCGAGGTGCTCTTCGTCGCCGGTTCGATGGACGAGCGGTGGGGCAACTGGCCGGCGAAGGCGGGATCGTTCCTCTCGTTCCAGCAGATCGCCCTCGCGCACCTGAGCGGCAAGGCGGCGCGGGGCGCGAACCGCGTGGCCGGCGAACCGATCGTCTGGACCCCGCCGGACGCCGCGAAGGGCTACGCGATGGTGTCGCCCGACGCGAAGCGCACGAAGCTGCCGAAGGCGGCGGGCGAACCGCCGACGATCACGGCCTCCGAGACACCGCTTGCGGGCGTCTACCGGATCGTGCCGGAGAACGAGGATCGCAAGGACGGACCGCAGTTCGCCGTCGCGCCCGACCTGCGGGAGACGGACGACCTGGCGACGCTCGCGAATCCGGAGATCGAGCAACTGCTCGGCTTCCGGCCGGTGTTCCTCGACGCAGGCGTGCCCGAGAGTTTGGGCACGGAACGCGCGAAGCGCGAGTGGACCGTGTGGCTCCTGCTCGCGCTGTTCGTCCTAGCCGTCGGCGAATCGATCTGGGCCTGGTTCTGCGGGAAGGCGTGGTAATGGAATGACTCCACTGTTCGCTGAACTGGCGCTGCGGGGGTGGTTCCCCGGATGGCTCGCGCTCCTCTTGGGCGTCGCGGCCGTGGCGTCGGTCGTGTTGATGTACCGTCGCGAGGCGGGCCGCGTGTCCACGCCGATGCGCGCGCTCATGGCCGGCCTGCGCGCCGCCACCCTCGCCGCGATCCTGTTCCTGGTCATGCGGCCGTCGTGGCTGACCGAGACGAACGGCGAACGGCCCAAGGCGATCGCGCTGCTCGTCGACGATTCCGAGAGCATGAAGTCGCGCGACCCGCGCCTGAACTTTCCGGACAAGTGGCGGACGGCGGTGGCGTTGAACCTGGTGCCGCCGGAGAAGCCGATGCCGGTGAATCCGTCCGCGGGCGATCTGCCGGACGCGACGCCGGAGAAGCCGACGCGGCTGGAACTGGCGCAGGCCGTGCTGAAGCATCCGAAGCTCGACCTGTTGAGAAAGTTCGAGGCCGTCGGCCCGGTGCAACCGGCCGCGTTCGGCCTGCGCCGCAACACCAAGGACGCGCGCGACGGGAAATGGGTCGACCTCCTCGGCGGCGGCGAACCGCGCACCGCCATCGTCGACGCCTGCTTCGACCTCCTCCGCCGCGACGAGAACGAACAACCGGCCGCCATCGTGATCGTCACCGACGGCC
>CAYVRB010000389.1:0-4628 GCA_964453375.1 uncultured Alcaligenaceae bacterium | reverse complement strand
AGTCGGCCTTGTCAGACTCAAAAAAATTGGATTACCATCCGCCCCGTTCGACGGATGGCCGGAACCATCCTGCGAGCCGCGACGGAAGCGGACCGGAACCCGCGACCCGAGCGAAGGGCCTCCGAGAAGGCCCCCGGAGAAGAGGTGTCGAGACGACGGCCGCACGGGGTTCCCCGAACCCTCACATCGCGGCCGTCTCCCCGCACCAACCGGACGACCGAACCCGACGCGATTCGACCCCTCGGCGATGCCGTGCGCGCACTCGTGCGTACCCCGGCCCGCCCGGCGGCGGCGCGTCTCCCTGGACGCCTGGAAGGACGCTCGCATGGACGTGAAGCGCGGCCCGATCCTGTTTCGTTGCGATGGAACCCAGGAGCACGGCTGGGAACCGCTCTACCAATGCCTCTCGCTCGCGGCCGCGCTCCAGCGCCGCCGGCGCGGGACGCACTTCTTCAGCTACCTCGATCCGCTCTCGCTGGCGCACGCGATCAACCGCGGCAACAACGACTGGACCGCCGCCGAACAGACGCTCGGCAGCACGGCCGACCTGCACGCGACGATCGCCCAGGTCCGCCGCCTCGGCGCCGCCGCCGTCGTCGTCTGCGGATCCAACGTCTCGCCCGACTACCTCGAAGCGCTCCGCGATTCGAAGGCCTACGTCCTCGCCCTCGATTCGGCCTCGAAGGGCGTGACGCCCGCCGACCTGCTCGTGAACCCGTTCCTCGCGCCGCCGAAGAAGCAGTTCAACGTGTCGATCGGCGGGCAGGTCCTCGCCGGCCGGAAGTACGCCCTCGTCCGCGGCATCTTCCGCCGGCAACGGACCATCCGCGCCCAGGAGCAGCCGGCACCCTTCCGGGCGCTCGTGGCGTTCGGCGACGACGACGCGGCCGACCAGACGATCCTCCGCACCGAGCAGCTCCTCGAGATCGAGAAGGTCGAGAAGGTGTCGATCCTCGCCCGCAACCACCACCCGCACTTCGACGACATCAAGGAGTTGTGCGCGAAGTCCGGCGGCCGCGTGGAGGTCATCACCGAAGTGAAGGAACTGATGACGCGGCTCGTTCGCAGCCACTTCGCCCTGACCGCCGGCGACACGACGGCCGTCGAGATGTGCTGCACCGGCCTGCCGCAGCTCGCGATCTCGAATGGCGCGAAGCACACCGCCAACGCCAAGCGGATGGACGACGAAGGGATGGCCACCTTCCTCGGCGAGGCGCACAAGGTCTCGTTCGACGCGCTCAAGGACGCGGTCGACACGCTCCTCGACGACCCGATGGAACGGTTGAGCATGTCCCGCTGCGCCCGCAATCTGGTCGACGGCCGCGGCGGCGACCGGGTCGTCAACGGCATGGAGATCATGCTCCACAGCCCGGCCCGCATGGTCCCGAAGATCGCCAAGGCGGCGTGAACCAGAAGAAGTCGTGTGAACCACGAATAAGACGAATAAAACGAATGAAGAGTGATTTGGCCCTGGTGGCACGAACAGGAATGTTCAATCTACCTTGGCTGATAGGAAACTGTCTTTCTGATTTCATTCGTCGAATTCGTGTTATTCGTGGTTCCCTCTCATGACCAAAGACGACGTGGCGGCGGCGCTCGACGAGATCGGGACGCTGCTGGCCCTGAAGGGCGAGAACGATTTCAAATGCCGGGCGTACCACGCGGGCGCCCGGACCATTTCCCAGCTTCCCGGCGACCTCGCGCAACTCGTCGACACCAAGAAGCTCAAGGACGTGCGCGGCATCGGCGAGGCGCTCGTCGAGAAGATCACGCTGCTCGTGTCCACGGGCAAGCTGCCGTACCTGGACGACCTGCGCGCGTCGGTGCCCACGGGGTTGATCGAGATGCTCAAGTTGCCGGGAGTCGGGCCGAAGAAGGTGAAGGCGCTGCACGACTCGCTTGCCATCGATTCGATCGACAAGCTGAAGACCGCGTGCGAGGCCGGCGACGTCGCGAAGCTCAAGGGCTTCGGCGAAAAGACGGCCCAGCGCATCCTCGAAGGCATCACCTTCCTCGGCACCGTCGGCAACCGCGTTCGCCTGGACAAGGGCGTCGCGCTCGGCGAGCGGCTGTTGGAGAAGGTGCGGGCGATGCCGGGCGTGATCCGGGCCGAGCTGTGCGGCAGCGTCCGCCGGCGCCGCGAGACGGTGAAGGACATCGACATCGTCGCGAGCGCGAAGGACGCCGGGCCGATCATGGACGCGTTCGTGAAGCTGCCGGAGGTGTTTCAGGTCGTCGGCCACGGCGAGACGAAGTCGAGCATCGTCGCCGAGATGGCGCTCGGCCGCGAGAAGGTGGTGCTGAACGCCGACCTGCGCGTCGTCACCGACGAGCAGTTCCCGATCACGATCCTCCATTTCACGGGAAGCAAGGAACACAACATCCGCCTCCGCCAGCGCGCCATCGAGCGCGGGCTTTCGTTGAACGAATACGCCCTGACCGGTTGGACGAAGAAGCTGCCCGACGAGGCGGCGGTCTACAAGGCGCTCGATCTCGTCTGGATTCCGCCGGAGCTGCGCGAGGACACGGGCGAAGTCGACGCCGCCGAGAAGGACGCGCTGCCCGAATTGATCCAGGCGAAGGACCTCCGCGGCGTCTTCCACAACCACTCGACGTACAGCGACGGCACGGCCTCGCTCGAAGAGATGGCCCTGGCCGCGAAGGCGCTCGGCCTCGAATACTTCGGCATCGGCGACCACTCCGTTTCGCTCACGGTCGCCAACGGCCTGTCGCCGACGCGCGTCAAGAAGCAATGGGAGGAGATCGACGCGCTGAACCAGAAGCTCAAGGGAATCACGATCATGAAGGGCACCGAGTGCGACATCCTCGAGGACGGCTCGCTCGACTACGACGACGAACTGCTCAACGGATTCGACTACGTCGTCGCCAGCGTCCACACGCTCTTCGGCCTCGACGAAGCCAAGCAGACGGCGCGCGTCTGCAAGGCGCTCTCGCATCCGGCCGTGACGATGCTCGGCCACGCGACGGGGCGGCTGTTGCTCCGCCGCGACGGCTACAAGATCGACCTTGACAAGGTGCTGGAGGCGGCGGCCGCGCACGGGAAGATGATCGAGATCAACGCCCAGCCGGACCGCCTGGACCTCGACTGGAAGTACGTGAAGCGCGCGAAGGAGTTGGGAATCCCGTTGGTGATCAATCCCGACGCGCACTCGACGGACGACCTCGCGCTCTACATCTGGGGCGTGGACGTCGCCCGCCGCGGCTGGCTGACGAAGGCCGACGTGTTCAACACGCGGGGCATCGACGAGGTGATGAAAGAATTGAAACGAAGAAAGCCCGTTTAGCGGCGAGGCGGAGTCTTCGGTGCCGAGCGCGGGACGCCGGTCACGCGCTCGGCTCCGCGGACTCCGCCTCGCCGCTAAACATGGTATTCGGGATGCGACGCGAGATACGATTTCACGCGTTCCGTTCGCCCGATCGCGTCGGCGAAGAATCGGATCGCCCGCGTCAATCGCTCGTCCGGCTCGGCGCACGAGAAGCGCAGGAAGCCGCGGCCCGCGTCGCCGAAGCACTCGCCACCCAGGCAAGCCACGCCGAACTTCTCGTCCGCGCCTTCGAGCAGGTACATCGCGAGGCCGTGCGAGGTGATGCCCAACGTCTCGCAGATCGGCGAGACGTTCGGGAAGACGTAGAAGGTGCCGACCGGCATCGACACGCTCACGCCGGGGACTTGCTTCAGCTCGCGGATCAGCACCTCGACCTTCTGCTTGAACTTCGCCATCGTCGCGTCGCGCTCGGCGGCATCGTTCTCGAGCGCCGCCTGCCCGGCGAGCTGCACCATCGGCGGCACGCACGACAGCGACGAGTTCACCATCTTGCCGACGAGCTGCACCACCTCCGGCGAGCCGACGGCGAAGCCGAGTCGCCAGCCACTCATGCTGTACGACTTCGAGAACGTGTACGCGCCGAGGCATTGGTCCAACATGCCGGGCTGCGCGAGGATGCTGTCGTGCCGGCCCTGCCAGACCATGTGGCAGTACGGCTCGTCGCTGAGCAGCGCGACGTTC
The DNA here is from genome assembly GCA_964453375.1 of uncultured Alcaligenaceae bacterium. Classification (GTDB taxonomy): domain Bacteria; phylum Planctomycetota; class Planctomycetia; order Gemmatales; family Gemmataceae; genus Limnoglobus. The sequence continues at coordinate 600 of CAYVRB010000389.1, read as the reverse complement.
GTGCCGCGGATAAGGTCGGCGATCGCCTTCAGGTCGTCCGCCGTCGCCACGCCGCCGGTGGGATTATGGGGTGAATTGAGAATGATCGCCTTCGGGCGTTGGGAGGTTTTGAGAAAGCGCTCGACGTCGGCGGGGTTCGGGCGAAAGTCGCTCGCTTCCTTCAGCGAAGCGAAGACCGGCACGCCGCCGCGGCGCAACACGTTCGGCACGTACGTCGGGAAGACCGGATCGAACAGCAGCACCTCGTCGCCCGGTTCGAGGAACAGCTCGCAGAAGTACGTCTCGAAGATCTTGGCGCCGGGTCCGACGACGATGTTCTCGGCCGTGGCCGGGATGCCGAACTCGTCCTTCACGAAATTCGCAGCGGCGGCGCGGAACTCCGGCAGGCCCATCGAGGGGCCGTAGTGCGTGCGGCCGGCGTCGAGCGCCGCCTTGCCCGCGGCGAGCGCGTGCGAGGTCGTGGGGAACGGGCTGTCGCCGATTTCGAGTTCGACGACATCCTTGCCGGCGGCCTTGAGTTTCCGGGCGATGGCGAGCACGTCGAAGGCGCGCTCGGTCGTGAGGTTCGCGGCGAAGCGGGAGATCGTGGGCATGACGAAA
>CAYVRB010000388.1:0-4631 GCA_964453375.1 uncultured Alcaligenaceae bacterium | reverse complement strand
CAGTCCTTCGCCTCCTCCAGCTTCGCTTTCAAGTCTGTCATGTCGGAGTGCTTGTAGCGGAACCGCTTCGCCTTGCAGAGCCGGACGCCGTCGATGATGCTCGCGTGGTTCAACTCGTCCGAGAGGATCGCGTCCTGCTCGCCGAGGAGCGGTTCGAAGAGGCCGCCGTTCGCGTCGAAGCAAGAGATGTAGAGGATGCTGTCGGCCTTGCCGAAGAACGTCGCGATCCGTTGTTCGCACTGGCGGTGGATGTCCTGCGTGCCGCAGATGAAACGGACGGACGAGAGGCCGTAGCCCCACTCTTTAAGACCGTTCCTCGCCGCTTCAACGATGGCGGGATGGTTCGCCAGGCCGAGGTAGTTGTTCGCGCAGAAGTTCACGACCTCGCGCCCATTGACGCGGATCGTCGTCGTCTGCGGCGATTCGATGCGCCGCTCGGCCTTGTGGAGGCCCTTGGCTTTCAGCTCGGCGAGTTGGTCGCGGAGATAGTCGTTGATCGCGGTGGAGGGCATGGGCAACCTAAGTAATCAGTGTGAAAGTCGTTCGATACGAGTGACGTCCTTCAACATCACCAAGACCGGTTCATCGAAGATCGGAGAATCCATGTTTTTTCTCAATCCGATCATGACGCAATTTCGTCCGACCATGGCGAAGCGGGGCCTCGCAACGTCGTATTGAATTCGATCCAGAACGTGGATGCGAAACGGCGCGAATGGCACGCGTTTCACCCACGAATCTAACTCTTCGGATGACATGCGGGTCCGCCGCTCGGAACGGGTATGGATGCTGGAATTGTAGTTTGTTGTTTCCGCTTCCGCCAACCCCGCCAGCCCTTCCAGACGAGCGGCGCGACCGACACGAGGATCACCGCGGCGGCCAGGATGTCGATGTTCTTCGCCCACGTGAAGTCCGGCCGGCCGAGCAGACGCTGGAAGATCGGATCGGCGATGTCGATGACGTAGTAGCCGAACAGCAGCATGCTCACGATCCAACCGATGCCGCCGATCACATTGAAGAAGAGGAAGCGCCGATACTCCATCTTCGCGGCGCCGGCGACGACGGGCACGAACGTGCGCACGATCGGTACGAAGCGGGCGAAGATGATCGACTTGCCGCCGTGGCGGTCGAAGAATTCGCGGGCCTTGCGGAGGTACTCCTGCTTGAAGAACCGGCTGTCCTCGCGCTTGAAGAGCGCCGGGCCGGCCTTGGCGCCGATGCCGTAGCCGACCGTGTCGCCGAGGATCGCGCAGACACTGAGCGCGACCATGAAGAGTACGAGATTCCAGTTCGCGATCTTGCAGACGAGGCCGAGCACGACCAGGAGCGAATCGCCGGGCAGCAGGAAGCCGATCAGGAGGCCCGTCTCGGTGAACACGATCGCGCAGACGACGGCAAACGCGACCCAGAAGACGCCTTCCTGGTTGAGCGCTTTCTGGAAACGTTCGGGGTGCGAGAGATTCAGCGGATTCGCGACCGTCCAGAAGATGTCCCAGAACTGACGAAAGAAATCACCCATCCCTGGCTCCCGAATCGTGGCCGAACAGCTTGGAAGATAAGGAATTCGCGGGAACTCCGATACGGCAGTTTCAAGTTCCCAGCCGCAGGCCGATCGGCAGCGAGTCCCCGAACATCTGCGTGCGATCGTCGCCGCCGGCCGCGACGATTTCCTCCACCATCCTCGGCCAGCCGTCCGGGACGGTCATCGTGCGCAGGAGCTTCGCGATCCCCTCGCGGACGTCGTCCGCCACGTCGACGGCGCGAACGCCGCTCCGCCGCGCAAGCTGGGCGAGGCAGAAGGCCCATCCGAGCCGTTCGTGGTCGGACGACGGTCGAAACGCGAACAGTTCCGTCAACCAGCGTTCCACGACGCTCGGATGCAGGATCGAGTTCAAGGGGCCGTAAAGGAGCACGCGGGCGCCGAGCCGCGTGAGCGTCCAGAAGAGGTACGTCGGCGACGGGCCGCGCTTCAGTTGCTCCAGCAACTCCTGGCCGAGCAGTTCCTTGGTCTTCGCGTCGAGTCGTTCGAAGGCCCCGGCGGCGCGCCACATCTCGGCCAGTTCGTTCGCGTTCGGCTTCGGCGGCGCCTTCGTCTTCGACGGCAGCAGCGTCGGCTTCAGCTTCGCCCACAGGTTCTGCTGGAGCGCCGCGTTCAGTCCGCCGGCCACGCGCCGCCACATGATCCAGTAATCGGCCCCGCCCTCGACGACGGCCGGCCCTTTCCCCGCCGCGGCCGTCGTCGCAGTGATCGCCTTCCAGAGCGCGTCGACGCGATAGCGATCGAGCGGGTCGCCGAAGCCGGGCCGCAGGCTGAACCCGACGAGGTTGTACCAGCGCGCGAGGTGCGCCGGGCCGCGCGTGCGATGTTCGGCGACTTCGCTGAAGGCGTCCCACAGGCGCCGACAGACGCCCGTCGGCCAGTCGTCGCGCCCGCCGTCGAGTTCGGCCTCCAATCGTTTCGTCAGCTCCTGCGGCGGCGGGCCGGATGGCGAATACGTCGCGCGGATCGCTTCGAGCGCCGCCTGCACGCGATCCTCGGGCCAGACGTCGGCGACACCGGACGCAACGGCGGGCTCGTCGCCGTCGATCGCGTCGCGGACGTTGAACTCGAGCTTCCAGCGATTCCGGTCGCGCGTGACGCAGGCCAGTTCCAGCGTGCCGATCTCGGTGCACTTCGCGCTGAGCGTCACGGGCACCTGCTTGGTCCCGCTGCGCTTGCCGCCACGAAGCACCGTGTGGAGCGGGGGTAGTTGTCGGAGTTGATCGCCGGTCGGGGTGAACAGCGTTCCGGCGGCATCGTCGCGAACGGTCGAACTGAACAGCGGGAACAAGACCGGCCGACCGATCGTCAGTTCGAGTTCCGGTTCGTTCAACTCGATGGTCTGGCCTTCCTCCAAATGGCGGGGCACGACGCAGATCACAGTGGACATCGAAGACGCATCGCTCTCTTTGGTTTTCAACTCCGCACTCCGCACTCCGCGCTCCGCACTGGAGAGTCCGATGTAGTACGCGCGCGGCACGCCGCCGCCGATGCGCCGGCCGCCGGTGCGCTTGAGCCAGGCGAAGTACGCCGCGCCCCACGCGACCGCGAGGTCGAGCGACGGCGACGTCAGCACGAGCGGCTTCCACTTCGGGCCGAACCACGGCGCCATCACGGCGAGCAGACGCTCGCGCAGGACGTCGGGCTGGAAGACGCCGCCGTTGAACAGGATCGCGTCGATTGGCGCGGCGCCGACGTGCTGCCGGGCGAAGGCCGCGAGGTGCCTCGTCACCGCGGCGTCCGCGACGTAGGGGAGGCCCATCTCCTGCAAACCGGCGCGGTTCGCCCGGCCCGGCTCGGCGTCGAACGGCACGAACGGGAAGAAACCGTCGAACAGCGCCCCCGTCACGTCCGCCGCCGTCACCGGCACCGAGATCGTCCCGCCCACGACCGAGCGGCCGCGCCCGACGACCGTGACCGGGAACGTCGCCGGCGGCTTCGGGCCGAGCATCGCCTCCTTCGCGGCCCGGCAGGCCTGCACCAGCGCGCCGAACTGCGCCGCGTCCACCTTCCCGCCCGGCAGCTTGGCCTCCATCGCCTTCGCGAGCGCGAGGTCCATGTTGTCCCCGCCGAGCAGCAGGTGGTCCCCGACGGCGTCGCGGAGGAACGTCAACTCGCCGCCGTCCTCGCCGGCGCGGATGAGGCTGAAGTCGCTCGTGCCGCCGCCGACATCGACCACGAGGCAGCGCATGCCCGGCTTGAGTTTCGCCGCCTCCTTCGCGGAGTGCGAACCGAGCCAGCCGTAGAAGGCCGCCTGGGGTTCTTCGAGCAGCGAGACGTTCTTGAGGCCCGCCAGCTTCGCCGCCTCGGCCGTCAGGTTCCGCGCCATGTCGTCGAACGACGCCGGCACGGTGATGACGACGGCCTGATGCTCGAGGTGGTCCTCCGGCTTGCGGCCCTTCGCGTGGTTCCAGGCCTCCACGAGATGCCGCAGATACCGCGTGGAGGCTTCGAGCGGCGAGATCCGCGGCACGTCCGGCGGGGCACCCCACGGCAACAGCGGCGCCGTGCGATCCACGCCGGCGTGGCACAGCCACGACTTCGCGCTCGATACCTGCCGGCCGGGCACCTTCGCGCCGTGGTTCCGCGCGAACAGGCCGACCGCGTCCGTCGCCTCCGCGTTCCACGGCAGCGCGACGCTCCCCGGCGGCAGGTCGTGCGGTCCGGGCCGATAGAGGAACGACGGCAGCAGCGGTTGCTCGCCGACCTGCCCCGCCGCGACGAGCTGCGGGATCGGGAAGGTGTGCAGTTTCGGCCGACCGGCGACCGGTTTCTCGGCGGTGTCGACGGACGCGAGCGCGCTGTTCGTGGTGCCGAGGTCGATGCCGACGAGGTAGCGGGACATTCACGGACCTTGTATCTCAGGGTTATGCCATCCGTGATTTTAGGACTCGACATCGGCGGGGCGAACCTGAAGGCGGCGACGAGCGACGGTCGGGCCGCGTCGGTGCCGTTCGCGCTCTGGAAGCAGCCGGAGAAACTGCCGGCGGCGCTGGGGGATTTGATCGCGCGATTCCCGGACGCGGACGAGCTGGCCGTGACGATGACGGGCGAGTTGTGCGACTGCTTCGAGACGAAACGGGACGGCGTGAAC
>CAYVRB010000387.1:0-4644 GCA_964453375.1 uncultured Alcaligenaceae bacterium | reverse complement strand
GGTCGTCGCCGATGTACAGTTTGTCCAGGTCCACCGGGTCGATCGTCTTCTCGCTCACGAACTTCTTCAACTGCTCGATGCCGGGCGCCCAGTACTCGCGGCCGACCAGCGCCACCGGGAAGTCTTGCAGCTTGCCCGTCTGGATCAGGGTGAGCACCTCGAACAACTCGTCCAGCGTGCCGAACCCGCCGGGGCAGACGATGAAGGCGTAGCTGTACTTGATGAGCATCAGCTTGCGGACGAAGAAGTGCTCGAAGTCGATCCATTGGTCGACGTAGGGGTTCGGGTGCTGCTCCTTCGGCAGGATGATGTTGCAGCCGATCGACTTGGCCCCGGGCACGTCCTTGGCGCCGCGGTTGGCGGCCTCCATGATGCCGGGGCCGCCGCCGGTCATGACGGTGAAGCCGGCCTTCGCGAGCAAGCGCCCGACCTCGCGCGCGAGGGCGTAGTAGCGGTGGTGCTCGTCGAAGCGCGCGGAGCCGAAGACCGTCACGCACGGCCCGACGAAGTGCAGCTTGCGGAACCCGTAGATCATCTCGCGGAAGACGGAAATGGCGCGGCCGAACTCGAAGCTCCGCTGCTGCGGCCCCTGCAGGAACCGCACGGACTGAGGCGTCGTGATGCCGGACGCGGATTTGCCCCAGCGGATCAGCTGGGAGTCGGTGAGCTTTTCGGCCATGGGAGAGGTTCCGGGGTCCGGTCCGCCATTATTCGCGGGAAATCCCCGCGGCGCGCATCAATCGGTCCGTCGCCCGGTACGCTTCCTCCACCCACTCGGCGATGCGCGACGGTTCGGGCGAATATTCCAGCTCGATGCTGATCGCCCCGTCGATACCCAGCTCCCGGATTTCCCGCAAGTACGGATCGAAGTCCACCACGCCCCGGCCCGGCGGCAGGTCGCCGTGGACCTTCCCGTCGCAATCCGAAATGTGCACGTGGATCGCCTTCCCCTTCAGCCGGCGCAGCTCCTCCGGCCGCACCTTCGCGAGCGCCAGGTGCGAGACGTCGATGTTCGCCCGCACCGCCGGATGCGCCACCGCGTCGATGAACGCGACCATGCTCTCCACATCATTCAAGAGGGACAGCTTGAACGGTTCGAGTTCGAGCGCGATCTGCAATCCGAGGCCCGCCGCGTGGTCGCCGAGCGCCTTGAGGTGTTGAACGGCCGTGGCCCATTGCTCCATCGGCGGGATGACCTGCTTCTCCCAGATGTATTCGCCGAGCACGAGCAGCACGTTCTTCGCCTCCAGCTCGTAGGCGAAGTCGAGGTACGCCCGGCACCGCGCGAGGTGGAAGCGCTGGACGGACGGATTGAAGTCGATCAGCCCCGTCGCGACGCAGGCGATGCTCACGATCGGCAGGCTCGCGGCGGCGCACTCGTCGCGGATCAGGCGGCGCTCCTTCGCGTCAATCTCGAGCGGGTCGGCGAAGATGTCGATGGAATCGAAACCGATCTCTTTGGTCTTGCGGATGCCGTGCGCGGTGCCCTGGCCGGCCTGCGCCCACGCCGAATTGATCAGTCCGAGTTTCATGGATTATGTCCTTCGGTTTCGCGCCGTTCGCGTGGTATCCTATCGGAACGCCGCCACCCCGGAGGAACCCCGATGGCCCTCGAAGACTTCTCCCGGCACCAACAGGGAATCATCAAGCGCTACTACTCGAACCAGGGCGGCATCCAGCTCCAGAAGCTCTCGGAGCAGGTGACGGAACTGTACCTGGCGGACGGGAAGAAGCGCGAGCGGACGTGGAAGTCGATCGTGGCGGCGATGCAGAAGCTGGGCGTGCCGCAATCCCGGATCGACCACCTCGTGGCGCAGAACGATCCGCAACTCGTCGCGAAGCTCGTTACGGAACTGCAAGGGAAATCGTAAACGACGCCGCGGGCCGGTCGGCCCGCGGCGTCTCCAATCGTTGGCGACTTATTTCCCCGACGGCGGCGGCGGCGGGATCGTCAGCACCATCGGCGGCGGCGGTACCACCGGGATCGCCGGCGCGGCCACGGGCGCGGGAATCACTTCCACCTCCGCCACCACCGGCTTCGCATCCTTCAACTCCTTCTTCTCCTCCGTCGCCGGCGGCTCCTCGCGCAACTTCGGCACGTCCAGCGTCGGCACCGGCGGCTTCACCTCCGTCTTCGGCTTCGCCAGCGGCGGCTCGATCGTCTGCGGGTAGATCGCCCCGCGACCGATGCCGGTGCTGATCGGCCGCGCCGCCGGGGGCGGCGCGGGCGCCGGCATTGGCGCCGGCTTCACCGTGCTCGTCAGCACCGCCGGCGCCGCCGGCGCGGGCGCGATCGCCTTCGGCTTCGCCAACGGCGGCTCCGCCGTCTGAGGCACCGCCGCGTTCGCCGCCGCCGACCGATACCCATTCAGGTGGTATTGCCACAGCGCCGCCTGCGCCGCCTTCCGCACCGCCTCGGACGGATCGCCGATCGCCACCGCTTCGAGCGTCGCGCCCGCCTCCGCCGACACCGGCTTCAGCTTGCCGATCGTCTCCGCCACCGTCGCCCGCACCGTCGGCGAGGGATCCTGCTGCAGCGACGACATCAGCGTCGGCAGCACGTCCACGTCGTTGCGCGGGTCGGCCGTGCGCAGCGCCGTCGCCGCCGCCGCCCGGTCCTTCTCGTCCCGGTCGGTCTTCAGCGTCGCCAGCGCCGGGTTCGCCGGCTTCGCGGGCATCGCCTCCGGCTGCGCGCCGGGCTGCTTCGGCGGCGCCGGCGGGTCTTCCTTCTTCTTGCGGAAGATGCCGAGGCGGGGGATTTCGAACTTTGGGAACTCCGCGCGGGCGGACGTCGCGTCCGAGAGCGCGGCGAGGGCGAGAATCGCGGCAGCAGTCCGTCGCATGGGATTCCTCCGGGCCGTGGTTATTCTCGAATCGACGCACGAGCGCGGAACTTGTCGTGGATTCGCAAGGTCCGGGACGAAGAATGGCGGGGGAATCGCGGTCGATCCGGCGCGAGCGCGCGCACCGGCGGAACGCGCACCGTCGGCGCAGCCCGCAGGGTGCCACCGAGCCGCACGCACGGCGAAATTGATTCTTCGGACGGAGCGCCCCGCGCGAACGGCGCGGGGCGGACGTTGGAAAAAACGAACGCGATCGACGATTTCGACTCAAGTCGGCGTCACGGCCTGCCGGGCACGCCGTTGGAATTGAACCCCGCCCCGCCGCGCCCCGCGCCCCCGCCCAGACCGCCGGGCGCGTTCCGTACGTCGCTCTCGCGCTTCTTCGCCGGCTTCCGATACCCCGACTCCGGCGGGTTGTTGAACCGCGGTTCGTCCGGCGGCAGCACGTAGTCCTCCTCGAACTTCGCGCTCAGGTTGTACTTGTCCTTGTGGCAGCCCGCCCCCGCGACGAGCGAAACGACGGCGAGCGTGAACAGCATTCGGCGCATGGCGGGTCCCCGTGTCGGCGGGAACCATAGCGACCGCCCCGGGCGACGCAAGGCGAACTTCCCGCCCGCGGTTTTTTCGTACCCTATCTTCCAACCCTCCCGAGGTCGAACCATGTGCCGAGCATCCTGCGTCGCGATCTGTTCGGTGCTTCTCCTCGCCGGCGTCGCCGCCGCCCAGCCGAAGGTCCGCAAATTCGACGACAAGGGCGCCCCGCCCTTCAAGGTCCTCAAGGACGGCGAAACGCCGCCGCTGGACGCCCACGACAACTTCGTCCTCGGCCCCAACTACACCCCGGCCCCGGAACGCAAGAAGATCGACGGCGTGCCCGAAGGCAAGGTGCAGACGTTCGAGTTCGACTCGAAGGAAACCAAGCTCTTCAACCCCGGCATCTCCCGCGGCAAGACGACTCAGAAGTTCGACCCGAACAACCTGAAAACCGTCATCGTCGAAACGTTCCCGATCGACTACAAGCGCCGCGTCGGCGTCTACGTCCCGGCCAACTACAAGGAGGGCACCGAAGCCCCGTTCATGGTCGTGCACGACGGCCCGCGCCATGCCACGGACTACAAGACCATCCTCGACAACCTCATCGCCCAGAAGCGCATCCCGCCGATCGTGCTCATCTCCCTCGGCAACGGCGGCGGCGACGCCCAGGGCCACGAGCGCGGCAAGGAATACGACAACATGAACGGCGACTACGCCACGTACATCGAGGACGAGGTGCTGCCGCGCGTCGAGAAGAACTGCAAGGTGAAGCTGACGAAGGACCCCGACGGCCGCGCCGCGATGGGCTGCAGCTCCGGCGGCTCCTGCGCCCTCATCATGGCCTGGTTCCGCAACGACCTCTACCACCGCGTCCTGACCACATCGGGCACGTTCGTGAACCAGGCCTGGCCGTTCGACCCGAAGTATCCCGACGGCGCCTGGGGCTTCCACGAAACGCTGATCCCGAAGGAGGCGAAGAAGCCGATCCGCCTGTTCATCCAGGTCGGCGACCGGGACCTGCTGAACCCGAACGTGATGAAGGACAACATGCACGACTGGGTGGAGGCGAACCACCGCATGGCGAAGGTGTTGAAGGAGAAGGGTTACGAGTATCAGTACCTGTTCTGCCAAGGCTCCGGCCACTGCGACGGCAAAGCCCAGGCCCAGTTCCTCCCGCACGCGATCGAGTGGACGTGGAAGGGGTACGGGGCGGGGTAACCGTTCACGGCCCGTCTGATTGATCTTGCGCTTTTTCGGGCCTTCGGCG
>CAYVRB010000386.1:0-4686 GCA_964453375.1 uncultured Alcaligenaceae bacterium | reverse complement strand
CTCGTCCTGCCAAAACACGGCGCGACTGCTTAACTCGTTGGGATTTTTTTTTTGTTTAGCCGCGAGGCGGAGTCTTCGGAGCCGAGCGCGGGATTGTCCAAAGTCTCATTGTCCTATTAGCCAGCCCATGCGAGAATCGTCGGAGGGGGCATCCGCCATGGTTCCGATCGCGTTCGTGTTCACTCTCTCGTTCGTGGCCGCGCCAAGCGTTCAACCGCAAATCGAACCGACGTCGATGGCGTACCGGCCACCGCTCCGATACGACGATCCCGGCGAACCGACGCCGCAGGGAATCCGAATGGGCCAAGCCGTCGAGGCGCTCATCGTGATTCGAAACAACAAGACCGAAATCCGGCGACTGGAAAAGATCGATCCCGACAAGTTCGCATTCGCCGTTCGTTTCCTTCGATTTCAGAATTCGATCCTGGTCGAATGGCTGGTGGAACGGAACAGTCCGTCGATGCGCAAACTCGCCGAGTCGTTCGGCGACGAGCCGTGAGGCGCCCGTGTTCATTTCGCCAGCGCCGCCGCGAACTCCTCGCGCGACGCACAGGTCGCCGCCACGATGAGCAAGTCGTCGAGACGGGCCGCATCCTCGATTTCATCCACCGCCGGTGCAGTCGCAAGACCGAACCGCTTCTCGAGCGTGCGCCGAATCGACGACCGTATCCAATTCGATCGCTCCGTCTGAAGCTCCTACTGAAGCTCCTTCCGATACTTCGATTCGATCTGCGGTTCGAGCTTTTCACGAATCTGCGGTTCGAGCTTTTCGCGGAGATGCTGCTCCAGCATCGCGAGCGCTTCGTCGTAGATCGGAGATTCGATCATGGTTCGCAGTCCTCCAAAGACGTCCCAGAATCGCAGTTTCGGGAAGGCGAATCCGGCCAGGATCTGCGTCACGGCCAATAGCCCCGAGCGCTCCCGCGCGTCCGGCACCCCGGCGATCCGTTCGACGCAGCGTTCGAGCAACCGTTCCGGCGCGAGATCCGTGCGGGTCAACGGAACCCAGGGGACCAAACCGGCATCGGGATCGGCCAGCAGTTCCTCGGCGGCCAGATCCCACAGGCAGACGACCGGCCTAGAGCGGCTTTGCACAACGGTTCCCCCGCTGCACAACGGTTCCCCCGCTGCACAACGAATAGACTCGGCCTGAATTCAATTGTCCGGCTCGGCCTCAGTTTCTCCGCTGCCCTCGCCTTCGCTCTGGATCGGCAGGGCGTTGAAAAATGCGTCGATTACCGCGTGGAGGCCGGTTCTCGTTTCTTGGAACACGGTCAATTGATCTCGGCCATGCGCTCGGTTGTGGGCAATGGCGTTTCGAAAGGTTTCCATCTTAACGATCCGATTTCCAATCTCAGTTAGCAGTGTCACATAATGAGGATTCGGGACTGGCACCCTCGTCAGGTCTGCGAAGAGTGCAGGCAGGTCGGCACAACGACCGAAGGCACCAATCATGTCTGGGAAATTCGCCACGGGCTTTGGCGTGTTCACTCTCGCGTATTCATCGAAGAGCAAATGGAAAAACTGGTTCTCCCGATGGCTGACGTACTCTTGCTCAGGAGGGCCACCCTTCATTGGCTTGATAACAGATCGATGCAGCAGGTTGTAGTATCCTCCGCCGTAGGTGTCGATAAAGATGAAGGAGAGGGCTTCGCGGACTATCATTTCCGTCTCGTAAATCTCCTGTGCGTACTGCCGGTACCTTGCCATCTGGATCGAATCCTTGAATTTGCAAAAGTGCTCTATGGAAGGATCCTTTGAGAGCAATTCCAAGTATGCCCCGCGAATGTCCTCCGCTTCGGATTCTGTGAGATCGTCAAGCAAGTTGACGGAGACCATTATCTGACCGCCATCTGCAGCGGGCCGGTCATGCCGTACCATGACCCTGAGCCGCTCGGCGACGAAGGCGTCCGTCGGTTCTTCGTTCCGGGCGTCCGAATACGCCTGCTTGACGACCGACGCCAGTACAGCATCCGGGTCGGAGCCGGGCTTGAAGACGACGAGGCACTTAACTTCCAAGAGCATGGCGCACCCAGGTTGATCGTGTCACCCAAGCAATTCGCTCTCAAACTTCGCTTTCGCCTCGTCCCATTCGGCAGCGGCCAATTCCCGGAGCCGCCGGGCTTCTTCTCGCCGTCGGATCAACTCGTCCACCACGGCCTGTTGAACCCCAACCGGCGGTACCGGAATCACGAGGTTGGTTACGTCTTCGTTAGCAAGACGCGGATGGGTATTGCCCGTCATCATGTGTCGCGTCTGCGCGACGACGTGCGATGAACGGAGGACGGCCGCTAGGTAGTCGGGTAACACCGTCGGCTTCCCGGATTTGGCGGGATTAACTCGAATGACATGAAATTCAGTGGAACAGATGCCGGGAGATTCGGCCCGATGGACCTTGTTCAGATAGGGTCGCAGGCGAGCGAACAGAATGTCGCCGGATTCGTATCGAAACGCCGACCCTTCGCCCGGATCGTCGGACGCAACGACCCGTTCCCCCGTGTCCTTTTGGACGTTTGCCAAGCCGACATAGTCATCGGGGTCGTCAACGGACGTGATGTCCCTAACGAAGGTCGCCACTTCGGAAAGCTGCTTCGGCTCGCCAAGCCCTCGACCCAGCGCGGCCAACGCCTGTTCCCGCTCCGGATGGTAGTAGTCGGCATTCAGCCGGCCAGTCTTCCGGATTTCGCCGAGCTTCGCCGCAAAAACGGTCTTGTCCTTCGCGTCGGCGGGCAATCGCTTGACGCGCAGCGTCTTAATGAGGAAGTCATCGACTCCCGCAAGAAGATCGGCGGCTTCGGTCAGTCTCGACCGCCGATAGCGCCGCCCATTCTCCAACCGAGCGGACAATTCCCGCTGAGTGTCGAGGTTCGGAAGCGGTACAATCATCCCGCGTATCTCTTCCGAGTTGATGTTCGCCATGCCGATGATCTGGCGGCTCAGCCGGTCGATCTGCAAGCGGCCGGCGCGAGTGTTGAGGAAGGCGCTCACGAAATCCGGGTCTGCGAGTTTCGGATTGACCCGAAGGCGGATCAGATACGAGGCGAATACCCAGTCGCCGCTCTGCCGAAAGACGGCACACTTCCCGACCAGTTCCTTTGAGTTGGTTCGGTTGAACAGGATGTCGCCGGGTTCCAGCCGGTACAATTCCAGTTCGTTGGCGGTCATCTCGATGTACTTCAGGTCCGACAGATTCCAGTCATCGTCTTGCAAATTATTCATCCGTAGCATCGGGACGCCGGCCTCTTCCTCGGTGGCGGGCATGGACGTTCCGTATTGGAGCAATTCGACAAGTTCCGAGATCGTAGTGAGCGGGTAACGCGGCGAAGCGTACCGCTCGTTGACCGCGATGGTCGAATACGAGTAGTTGAAGTCGGCCCGGTCGCGAATCACCCCCCGTCGCGTGGCAAAGCAGAGTTGCTTGCCCGTCGCGCCGGGGGTCATGCGAAAAAAGGTTTCGGATTCTTTTCGAAGTCGCGGTATCGCTTGATGAGTTCGTCGAACTGGCTGTCGGTCTCGTTGCCCGTCGAGTCGTATCCGATCTTGTCCGGGGCGGCCATGAACACCGGCTCGTCGTCCTTTGGCGTCTCACCCGGCATCCGCTTGAAGAGGAACAGCACGCTGGCCTTGACGGCGGTGCCGTAGTGGGTGAAGGCCACGGTCGGAAGACTGACTACAGCCGACAGGCGGAACCGCTCGATGATAAAGTCGCGAACGTACTGGAGCGAAGCGTTCGTGAGGATGCCTTCGGGCAGGATCACGGCGGCGCGACCTCCCGGCTCAAGCAGATCGTGAACGCGCTCGATGAACAGGATTTCGGTCTTTTGGGCCTTTCGAGGTTTCTTGCTGCCTTTAGCATCGGTCGATGACGCCAATTCGTAATCCGACAGGTACGGCCGTTCGTTCGCAACGACCTGCGCCCCGAATGGCGGATTGGTCAGAACGAGGTGAAACCGGCCCGGTCCAAAATTGTTGTTACCGGTCGCCCGCTTCAATCGCTCTAGACTGCCAAGGCCGTCGGCACAAACGACGTTGGTGTGCCCGTCGCCGTGAAGAATCATGTTCATCTTCGCGACACGGGCGATCTCGTCATTGATCTCGATGCCGAACAGGTTGTCCCGTGCGAAATCCTCCCAATACTTGTTATGCTTCGCCGGGCCGGGCTTTTCGTAGTCGTCGGCCTTGTTCCGAATGTGGTTCAGCGACGCGAGCAGGAATCCGCCGGAACCGCAGGCCGGGTCCATGACGCGATGCTTCTTCTCTGGCGGAAACATCCCGACGATGAAGTTGACAACTTCGCGGGGCGTGAAATATTGGCCGGCATCGCCCTTGAAGAAACTGCCCATGAACTGCTCGAACGCCAAGCCCTTCACGTCGGGTTCGGTCCCCGACAGGTCGATCGCCTCAAGGTGAGAGACGACGGTCCGGACCGTCGCGTCGTCGATCTTGATGTCGTCGGTCAGCACGTCGGGACTACGTTGGCGCGCGGCCGCGTATAGGTCGCGGATGCGCTCCGCGAGCCGGTGACTCGTTTCGTGCGTCTTGATTTGGAACTGGTACGGCTCTCCGTCCTTTCGTGGCTCCGTCTCGTCCGTGATCTTCACAAAGATGATTTTGCAGAGTTCGCTGAACGCGGCAGGGATCACGCACGATAACGGTTGACGGCGCGGGCGGTTGCGCTACACCGTC
>CAYVRB010000385.1:0-4696 GCA_964453375.1 uncultured Alcaligenaceae bacterium | reverse complement strand
CGAGCATGGGCAGCTGGATCACCTACGGCCTCGGCAGCGCGGCGAAGGACCTGCCCGGCTTCGTCGTCCTCACCTCGCAGGGCCGCGGCGGCCAGAACCAGCCGATCTCCTCGCGCCAGTGGCACAGCGGCTTCCTGCCCAGCCGCTTCCAGGGCGTGCACCTGCGCGGCAAGGGCGATCCGGTGCTGTACCTGTCCAGCCCCGCCGGCGTGACCCGCGACCAACAGCGCGACGCCGTCGGCGCGATCCAGAAGCTCAACGAACTCCAGAACGGCGTCGTCGACGACCCCGAGATCGCCACGCGCATCGCGCAATACGAAATGGCGTTCCAGATGCAGGCGAGCGTGCCCGGCCTTATGGACCTGAAGCAGGAGGACAAGAAGACGCTCGACCTCTACGGCACGCAGGGGGCCGATGGCACCTTTGGCGCGAATTGCCTGCTCGCGCGCCGACTGGCCGAGCGCGGCGTCCGCTTCATCCAGCTCTACCACCGCGACTGGGACCACCACGGCGGCATCAAGAACGACATCAAGCTCAAGATCGAGGAGGTCGACCGCCCGCTCATGGCGCTGATCCGCGACCTCAAGCGAACGGGCCTCTTCGACAGCACGCTCGTGGTCTGGGGCGGCGAGTTCGGCCGCACGCCGATGTCCCAGGGCGGCAGCGGGCGCGACCACCACATGAAGGGCTTCAGCATGTGGCTCGCCGGCGGCGGCATCAAGGGTGGCCTCTCCTACGGCGCCACGGACGAGTTCGGCTACAACGCCGCCGAGAACGTGGTGAGCGTCCACGACCTGCACGCGACGATGCTGCACCTGCTGGGGCTCAATCACGAACGCTTCAGCGTGAAGTTCCAGGGCCTCGACGCGCGCCTGAGCGGCGTCGAGCCGTGCCGGGTGGTGAAGGACGTGCTGGCGTGAGAATTGGTGAGCGTCCCGGCGTAAGCGGGACGTGGCTGGATCATCGAAGTCACGTCGGGCTTACGCTCCGACGCTCATCGATACCGATCCGTGAATTCGCCGCGTTGCGATGGATAGAAGATGGAGTTGTGTAATGCCCACCATCCCCACCGGCACCGAGCGGGTGCGGCCGTTCCTGCCAACGAAGGATTTCGACCTCTCGCGGCGCTTCTACGAGGCGCTCGGCTTCGAGAAGGTGCTCGACAGCGAGGTGGCCATCTTCAACGCGGGCTCCGGCGGGTTCCTCCTCCAGCGGGGCTATCAGAAGGAATGGGCCGAGAACTGCATGATGCAGCTCATGGTCGACGACCTCGACGCCTGGTGGGCGCGGCTCGAATCGCTGGCGTTGGCCGAGCGGTTCGGCGTGCCGAAGCCGAGCGCCCCGGCAGTGCAACCCTGGGGCCTTCGCGTCGCCTACCTGATCGACCCCGCCGGCGTCCTCTGGCACATCTCCGAGCGCCGCCCGGACGCGAAGCACGATCAATAATCCGACCGCCCGGTCAACCGGCGATTCTTTCACTCCTCGAACTTCCCTTCCTCGATCAGCTCCCGGCGAAGCATCACCATCGGCGGGTCGTTCATGGCCAGCACGTCGACGGTCGCGCGGCCGATCGGAGTCTTCCCGACGATCGAGGGACCATCCCACGCGAAGTGGTAGCTCCAGCGGTGCCGGCGCGGGTGGAAGAGACGGACGACGACGCGACGGCCCTTGATCCGCGCGATGCCGGCGAGGTTCGGCCCCTTGTGCCGGTTGCAGTGCAGGCAGGTGAAGGCCAGGTTGCCGGGCGCGTCCGTCCCGCCGTGCTGCTTCGCGACGACGTGTTCGACCTCGAATGGAATCGCGACGGGCGTCGACGGAAGCCGGCAGTATTCGCAGCGCCCGCCGGCGCGGTCGCGAACCCTGCGAGCGATCGTCGGATTCAAACCGAAACGCCCGGAGTCGAGCGCTTCAACGCCTTCCGCGCCCGCGATTGAAGGATGGACAGGGTCGTGCCGACGCGGAGATAGTTGTCCAGTTCCTTCGCCTCGGCCGCGTCGAGTTGGCCTTCGCGATTGCGGTTCGTCAACTCGCGCATCCGGGCTTCGTCCTCGGCCGACCAGCCCAGCTTCAGGATTTGCCGCGCGAGCGTCGGCGTGATCTTCGCCGAATCCCAAAGGCGCAGGAAGATCGCCGCGTCGGACGTGGCGTCCAGGATCGGGTTCGCGACGACCATCGGGGTTCCTCGTGGTGATCTGGATTCTACCGCGGGACGCGGCGTTCCCCCATGGAAAAAGCCGTCCCGTCGGCGGCTCACCGCTTGATCGCCTCCTTCGCCCCTTCGACGATCCCCTTCACGGCGCCCTTCGCGGCGTTCTTGCTCGTTTCCTCGGCGTTCTTCTTCACGCCTTCGCCGATCCCCTTCAGGTTCACGGCATGGCGCGTCGCGACCACGTCGTCGTACGTGCGGTCCACGCCGTCGCGGCCTAACGAGCGCACCGACACGTGCTCGGCGACGCCGCCCTGGCTGTACTCGACGACGAGCGGCCGGCCCCAAGGGTCGTTCTCCGGCAGCGTGGCGTTCGGCCAGCGGATGTAGACGCCGGTGGGGGTGGTTTGACGGTCGAGTTTGTCGGCCCACGTCGCGACGAGCTGCCGGGCCTCTTGGATCTGCGGGTCCTGCGACGGTGGCCGCGGCGGAATCGACAGGAAGAAATAGCCGGCGACTGCAACGACGATCACGATGACGAGGCCGAGTAACAAGTGGAAGGGATTCGTCGAACGGTCGGAGTCGGACATGGCGGATTCCTCACGAGCTGGCACTTCCCATTAGACTCGATCGCAGGAAGAATTCGCCACGAATTCGATGGAAACGACAATCGGGAGCCGATCCTCGCGGATCGGCTCCCGATGCGTTACTTCGCGCGGTCGTTACTTGACCTTCTCGACCGGCGGGAGGCCGTCGACCAGCGGGATCACCACGGTGGGGGCGATCTTCTCGACCGGGGGCAGGTCGGTGGCCTTGGTCGTCGGCAGCTTCGGCGTCGGCAGCGGCGCCGGGGCGGGCGGGATCGTGAGGGCCGGCGCCATCGGGATCGTGATCGGCGTCGGGGCCGGGGCGGCCTTCGGGGCCGGGGCGACCGGTCGCGGCGTCGCGGTCGTGGTCGCGGGCACCGGGGTCTTCGTGGTCGCGATCGGCTTCGCCGGGGTCGCCGTCGGCGTCGTCACGACGGGCACCTTGAGCGGCGCCGGGGCGGTGCGGGTGGCGGCGGTGCCGGAGGAGGGCATCGTCACGACCGGGGCGGCCGTCGGCGTCGACTTGGACTGGCTCGCGAGGAACGCGGGGGGCAGCGCGTTCGTCGCGGCCGTGGCGCTCGGCGCGGTCGGCACCGGCACGAGCTTCTCGACGGGTTGGGCGGCGACCACGGTGGCGGAGGCGCCCGCGTAGGCCGGCGGCGGCCCGACGAGCGGCTTGCTGATGGAGGCGCCGGAGTCCTTCCAGGTCAGCAGTTCCATGATGGTCTTGGGCTTGGCGCCGGAGGACTGGCCTTCGTTGGAGGCGGTGAGGCCGGCGGCGGCGTAGTCGCGGGAATTGATCTCGCCGACGACGGTGTAGCCGATGTTCGCCCCGATCTCGAGCGCCTTGCGGCCGAAGGCGCCGACCTGCTCGCGGGGCAGCTTGGCGACGGCGGCGTAGTACTCCTTCGGGAAGTCCGGGTCGCCGAGCTTCGCCATCGGCTTCTTCTCGTCCTTCGGCTCGTCCTTCTTCTCGTCCTTCTTTTCATCCTTGCCCTGTTCGGACTTCGGCTTTTCCTTGGCGGGCGGCGCGGTGTCCTTGGGCTTCTCCTCGACGTTGCCCATCACGGGGAGGCAGGGCAGGCCGGGGGTGGCGCAGTTGCAGTTGGCCATGCAGCGGTCGAGGGCGTGGGCGGCGACGGCGCGGACGCGGGCCGACTTCTCGTAGGGGTGGCCGTCGGCGTCGGAGCACGAGACGACGTGGCTGAGGGCGACGATCACCTTGCAGGTGCAGCAGCAGCCCTTGGAGAGGGCGACGGCGGCCTCGTAGCGGACGCATTCGTTGCGGTCGGCGCGGAGGGCGGCGATGAGGGCCTCCTCGGCTTCGGGCCAGTAGTGGCAGTCGAGGGTGCCGAGGTACTTGACGGCCTTCATGCGTTCTTCGGCGCCGGCGCGGTCGAGCTTGGCCTTGGAGGCGGCGCCGACCGGTCCGGGGTCGAGGAGTTCGGCGACGCTGGGGACGGTGGGGCAGAAGGGCGGGATGACGCCGCCGGAGAAGGCGGAGACGGGCGCCATGAGTCGGCCGATGAGCTGGCCGGCGGGGGTGCGGCAGATCTTGCGGCGGCAGAATTCGCGTTGTTCCTGGGAGATGCCGAGGCGCGCCCAGATGGTGTTCATGCCGCCGGGGGTCTGGGCGCCGGGTCCGACGCCGAGGCCGAGGGGCGGGGGCGGGACGACGCCGTTGAGGACGGGCGAGGCGCCGGAGAGCGTCGCGGGCAGGGCGGCGGGAGCGGGGGCGCCGCCGCGCAGGAACTGGGCGTCGGCCGACCCGGCCAGAACGGCCGACGCGGCCGCGGAGATCAGCAGTTTGGCGGCTTTCATCGCGGAACCCCTTCGGATAGAGCCGTGCGAAACGACCCGGTTTGGCTGGATTGTCGGGAGGCGTCCACCGGTCCGAAGTTCACGGGCTTACCGGTTGTACCGACTCCACGGATACTATCTCGACTCGCGGGCTTGCCGATCT
>CAYVRB010000384.1:0-4817 GCA_964453375.1 uncultured Alcaligenaceae bacterium | reverse complement strand
CCGCGCGTGCGCCGTCGCCGGCCGGCGCACCAGCGGCACGAGCGCCTCCGGCCGCGCCCCCCGGCTGTTGTTCGCGTATCGCGTCATCTGGAATTCGTCGAAATAGCCGTCCAACACGCCGAGGATTTCCGCGATCTCCTTGTCGGACGAGACCGCGAAGACGCAGACCTTCCGCCGCGCGGCCGGCGCCAGTTCCCGCAACGTTCGCACGAGCGCCCTCGCCGACGGGCCATTGTGCGCCGTGTCCAGGATCACCCACGGCTCCCGCCGGATGATCTCGATCCGACCGGGGCACGCCGCCGACTCCAGTCCGCGCCGGATCGCCGCCTCCGATACCGACAAACCCCGCTCTTGCAATCGCTCGATTGCCGCGACCGCGACCGCGGCGTTCGCCGCCTGGTGCTCCCCCGGCATCGCCAGCGCCGCGCTCCGCCGCGCCGCGGATGTCACGATCGTCGCCCGATTCGGCGGCTCATATTCGTGATGGAAATCCCGACCGGCGAACATCAGCGGACAACCCACCTCGTTCGCCACCGACCGCACCACGGCCTCCGCCTCCGGGGCGACCGCGCCGCAGACCGCCGGGACATCGCGTTTGAAGATACCCGCCTTCTGATAGGCGATCTCCGGGATCGTCCGACCCAACTGCGCCGTGTGGTCCAACCCGACCGACGTCAGCAACGCGACCATCGGCTCGCAGACGTTCGTGCTGTCGAAGCGCCCGCCGAGGCCGACTTCCACGACCGCCACGTCCACGCGCCGCCGCACGAAGTGCAGGAATCCGAGCGCGGTGCCGATCTCGAAATAGGACGGGCCGACCGGGTCCCGCGTTTCCAATTCGCGGACGACCGGCGCCAGCTCCGCGACGAGCGCCGCCAGTTCGGCGCGCGAGATCGGCACGCCGTCCACCGCCATCCGTTCGTTCACCTCCACCAGGTGCGGCGACGTGAACTGCCCGACGCGATACCCGGCCGCCCGCAGCATCGCCCCGATCATCGCGACGGTCGAGCCTTTCCCCTTCGTGCCCGTGACGTGGACGATGCGGAGGCGGTCCTGCGGCCGGCCGAGGCGGTCGAGGAACGCGCGCATCCGTTCGAGCTTGAGGTCCGACGGCTTGGCGGACTTCACCTCGTAGTTGATGCGCGCGGTCCAAAACGCGAGGGCCTCGTCGAACGTCATGCCGCACCGCGGGGAGGGAGCGCCGGCGTCAGGCGCGGTCGAGCGTGCGCCAGAGCGCCACGGCGCGCGGTCGATCCGCGGGATCGCGGAGGTAGATGTTGCAGACCGCGAGCCGATGGCCCGACGCCGCGACGCCGCTGAGCCGGCCGACCGTGCGGCCGTCCTCGGTGTGGGTATCGTACACCGCTTCGCCGACGATGTGCCCGTCGAGCCGCTCGACCGGATCGCCCGCGGGCAGGTTCTTCCGCGCCGCCGCCACCGCCTGCGCCGGCGTCGGCACCGATCCCCGCTCCGGATGGCCGAGCGATTGATCCCGCAGCCAGACCGTCACCGAATCGTCCCAGGCGGTCCAGGTGCGGCCTTCGTCCTCGCGCCGGATCGCCAGCCGCCCGGGGAGTTGCATCTGCCAGCCGCCGGAAAAGGCCACCGCCACCGGATGCTTGCGGTAGCCCATCGCCTTCGCCGCGCCGTCGTCCCGCGATCGCACGATCGCCGCAAGTTCCTCGGGAACCGGTTCGACCGTGTACTTGCCGCCATCCTGCGAAATCGCCTCGAGCGTCGCCGCCCACGCGGACCACGGCAACGCGGCCGCCGGGTCCGCCTCGTGCGCGTTCGCGAAGTCGGCCGCGATCTGGTCGACCACTTCCCCTTCCGTCTCGGTCAGCGGCGCCCGCCACGGGAACGCCAGCCAGAGGTCGGTCTCCGCCCGCCGGGCGTAGAACGCCGCGTCCAGGTCCGGCGACCACCAGGGGAAGAAATCGCGCCCCGCCGTCGCGTCGCCGGCGACGGTCTTCAACCACTCGACCGAGCGCGGCCCCGTCGGCGTCAGCACCGGACCGGGATGCAAGAAACGCAGCGGTCGCGGCAAGCCCACCGAGAGCGTCCGCCCCGGTTCCGTCCGCCGCACGGCGTTCGAGCATTCTAGCGCCAGCCAGTGCAGGAAGTGCCGCTCCAACCGCGCGAGGTCGCCTTGGGCGAAGAAGTGCGCCGGATCGCGGTCCGGCGCGGGGTCGTTCCACTGGATCTCGAAGTCCTCGGCGAAGTCCTTGAGGAGCGAGCAGAGGTGCGCGTGGTACCCCGGCCCGACGGGCGAGGTCTTCGCGTGGACCGTCACCTTCCCCGATCCGCCGACGCGCAGCTGCGCCGGTTCGCCGGCCGGGTGGAAGTGGACGTGCAGGAGGGGATGTTCTTCGCCGTCCCGCGCCAGGCGCGTTTCGAGCACGGCGTCGCCGGCCGACTCGAACCAGACCGCCGCGCGCGACAGCCACTCGCGCGCCTCGGCCAACCGGACGCGATGATCCGCCGGCAGCGTACCGGCGAGGGCGATGCCGACAGCCATGCTCCGCGTCCTTCCGTGAAGGGGATGGTGCCGTTAGCTAACGGTTCCGGCCTCCGTTCGACAAGTCGCCCGACCGGGAACGTGCAAGGTCGCGTGAGGAAGTCTCGACGCCGGAATTCCACATGATCGGGGGGAGTGTAACCGATATAACGTCCGTGCCGACCGGAGCGAATCGGCGAAGTTGCACACTTGACGTAGGATACGCAATATGAAGCGGGCCTTGATTACGGGCATCACCGGCCAGGACGGCAGCTACCTCGCCGAACTGCTCCTGGCCAAAGGCTACGAAGTCCACGGCGTCGTCCGCCGCGCCAGCACCGAGACCTTCGAACGGATCAACCACCTCTCCGGCAAGATCCACCTCCACCAGGCCGACCTGCTGGACCAACTTTCGATCATCGACTGCCTCAAGGTGGCGAACCCCGACGAGGTCTACAACCTCGCCGCGCAGAGCTTCGTGCCGACGAGTTGGAAGCAACCCGTCCTCACAGGCGAGTTCACCGCCATGGGCGTCACGCGCATGCTCGAGGCGGTGAAGCTCCTCGGCAAGGACCGCATCCGCTTCTACCAGGCGTCGTCCAGCGAGATGTTCGGCAAGGTGCAGGCCGTTCCGCAGACCGAAGACACGCCGTTCTACCCGCGCAGCCCCTACGGCGTGGCGAAGCTCTACGGCCACTGGATCACGATCAACTATCGCGAGAGCTACGCGATGTACTGCGTCAGCGGCATCCTCTTCAACCACGAGAGCGAACGCCGCGGCAAGGAATTCGTGACGCGCAAGGTGACCGACGGCGTCGCCCGCATCAAACTCGGCCTCGCCAAGGAACTCAAGCTCGGCAACCTCGACGCCAAGCGCGATTGGGGCTTCGCCGGCGACTACGTCCGCGCCATGTGGCTCATGCTCCAGCAGGACAAGCCCGAAGACTTCGTCATCGCCACCGGCGAGACCCACACCGTCGAGAAGCTCGTCGAGACCGCCTTCCGCGCCGCCGACCTCGATTGGAAGAAGTTCGTGACCATCGACCCGGCGCTCGTCCGCCCGGCCGAGGTGGACCTGCTGATCGGCGATCCGACGCTGGCGAAGACGAAACTCGGCTGGACGCCGGAAGTCACCTTCGAGCAACTCGTGCAGCGCATGGTGAAGGCCGACCTCGAACGGCTCAAGAACGCCGGCAGCGACAATCTCAAGGCGCAAGGCATCTGAGCCGGGGGCAGGCGATGCGCATCCTGATCACCGGCGCGACGGGGTTCGTCGGCGGGCACCTCGTCGAGCACTTGCGGGCCGTCGGCGGACACGAGTTGTTCGGCCTCAGCCGCCCCGGCTCCGAATCGCGCGTCCCCGGCGTCGCGCACCACGCCGCCGAACTCGCCGACACGCCCCGCCTCGAAACGATCCTCCGCGATGTTCGGCCGGAATGGCTCGTCCACCTCGCCGGCTACGCCAACACCGGCCGCTCCTTCCGCGAACCCGGCCCCTGCTGGGCCGACAATCTCGACGGCACGCGCTCCCTCTATGCCGCCATCGAATCGAGCGGACTTCGGCCGCGCATTCTCTTCGTTTCCACCGGCCTGATCTACGGCGACCCGCTCCCGGGCGGTCCGGCGTTCGACGAACGCGCCGAACTCCGCCCCGGCAGCCCCTACGCCGCCAGCAAGGCCGCCGCCGACCTGCTGAGCTACCAGCAATCGCGCAGCCCCGGCCTCGACATCGTCCGCGTCCGGCTCTTCAACCAGATCGGCCCGCGCCAATCGCCCGACTACGCCGTCGCGAACTTCGCCCGGCAGATCGCCGAAGTCGAGATCGGCCGCCGGGGCCGAATCGAAACCGGCGACCTCTCCGCCGAGCGCGACCTCACCGACATCCGCGACGTGGTCGTCGCCTTCCGACTGCTGCTCGAACGGGGTCAAAAAGGCGAAGCGTACAACGCCGGCCGCGGGCGCACGTGGTGCATGCGCGACGTGCTCGATCGTCTGGTCGCGCTCGCGAAGGTGCAGGTGGAAATCGTCGAGACGCCCGATCCGAACCGCCGGGCCGACGCCGCCGTCACGCGCGTCGACGCCCGCAAGCTCGTGGAAGCGACCGGCTGGCGGCCGCGCCACGAACTCGACGACACGCTCCGCGACATCCTCGACTGGTGGCGCGCCGAAGTCCGCGCGATGTGACGCCGCGTTCCTATCATTTCCCCTACGAATACGGTCCCTGGGAGTCGCCAGCGTGAAGATCGCGGTCATCGGTACGGGTTACGTCGGATTGGTCACCGGCACCTGCCTCGCGGAGAGCGGCAACGACGTCGTCTGC
>CAYVRB010000383.1:0-4820 GCA_964453375.1 uncultured Alcaligenaceae bacterium | reverse complement strand
CGAAGCGGACAGCATCGTCCTCATCTCGGCCGGCGTCGGCATCACGCCCATGGTGTGCGTCACCCGGTACCTCACCGAGCGGTCCTGGCCCGGAGACATTTTCTTCCTCTTCACCTGTCGCACCCCGGCCGACTACATCCTGGGGAACGAGGTCGCCGCGCTCGAGCGCGCGAACCCGAAGTTGCACGCAACGATCACGATGACCAAGGCGGAAGGCACGGATTGGAAAGGCCCCCGCGGGCGCCTCACCAAGGAGTTGCTGACGCGGACGGTTCCCGACCTGGCGTCCCGGCGAATCCACGTGTGCGGGCCGGTGCCGATGATGGAGGCGACCCAAGCCATCCTCGCCGAACTCGGCGTCCCCCCGGACAACCTGAAGACCGAACAGTTCGGCGCGGTCAAGCCCGCCCCGGCCGCGGCCGGGACCGCATTGAAACCGACGGCCCCGGCCGCGGGTCCGCAGGTCACGTTCTCCGCGAACAACAAGTCGGCCAGGATTCACGCCGGCCAGACCGTTCTCGAACTCTCCGAGGAACTCGGCATCGGCATCGAATTCTCGTGCCGGATCGGCACCTGCGGCGTGTGCAAGGTGAAGATGACGTCCGGCGAGGTCACGATGGAGGTCGAGGATTCGCTGACGCCCGAGGACAAGACCAACGGCATCATCCTCGCCTGCCAGGCGAAGCCGAAGGGCGACATCGCGGTGGAGGCGTAGCCATGAAAGAACGCGAGCGCATCGTCGCCGCCGGCGTCTTCGCCGTCCTGATATTCGCCTGGCTCGGCTTCCTCGTCCACACCGCCCCGCGGTTCGCGGGCAGCGGGGCCGGGGCGGTGTTCGGGATCGCGGGGGCCGTGCTCATGCTCGTCCCGCTCGCGTACCCGGCCGTCAAGCGCATTCCTTACCTCCGCGCCCGGGTCACTCCCCACGTTTCGTTGCAGACGTGGATGACGCTCCACGTCTACGCGGGCATTCTCGGCCCGCTGCTGGGCATCATCCACACCGGCCACAAGTTCGACAGCCCGCTGGGAATCGCGCTGACGGCCGTGATGCTGCTCGTCGTCGTGAGCGGGTTCATCGGTCGCTACTTGCTCAGCTTTGTCAACCAGGAGATCAAGGACAAGTTGTTGCTCTTGCAGACCGCCCGGGGCGATCTGGACAGCGCGTGGGGGGTACTCGAAAACTCGCCGGCCGAAACGAGAGCCCTTCCGAAATCGCCCCTCTTGGCGGCCGGCCTGGCATCACTGGGACTCGACCTCTCTTCCGGCGGCCCGGTCGGCGAAGTCACCAGGTGTGCCGAGTCCGTGGCGGACCTGGAGTACGCGGTCCGCACGCACGAGCTGATCAAGCGCTGGTGCGGCCGCTGGCTGATGCTCCACCTCGTGCTCTCCGTGCTCCTGTACGTGCTGCTCGCGCTGCACATCTGGGCGGGCATTCACTTCGGGCTGAGGTGGTTCTCATGAAACTCTGGCACTTCGTTGCTGCTACGGCGATCCTCGCGGCATTGTTCGGCGCGTATTACTTCCTGGGGAGTCATTCCGGGGGCGAACGCCCCGGTGTGTTGAGCAAGGCTACCTGGGAGCGGATGGCCCGTCCCGGCGAGCTGTCCAGGTCGCATGCGTTTCTGGAACACGACTGCGCGGCCTGCCACACGGCCGGCAAGGGGGTCGAAGCCCGTAGCTGCATCGCCTGCCACGCCAACGACGAGTCCTTGCTGAAGCGCCAGCCAACGGCGTTCCACGCCAACGTGGGCAGTTGCGTCGAGTGCCACCGCGAGCACCGGGGAATCGACCGCCGCCCGACCGACATGGACCACGGGGCGCTCGCCGAGATCGGCTTCCGCCAACTGAAAGACGACCATGCACCGGGCGGTGAAAACGAACGGGTGCGGAAAGACCTCCTCGACTGGATCGGCAAGCACCAGCCCGCGGGGCACGGATCGGACGGCCATTCGAGCCTCAGCCCGCGAGAGGCGGTCCTGAATTGCGCGAGCTGCCATTCCACCAAGGACCGGCACGCCAAGCTCTTCGGCCAGGACTGCGCCCAGTGCCACACGACGGCGAAGTGGACGATCCCCGAGTTCCGCCATCCGTCGCCGAAGTCGATGGACTGCGTCCAGTGCCACCAAGCGCCGCCGAGCCATTACATGATGCACTTCCAAATGGTCTCGGCCAAGGTGGCGAACAAACCGAAAGCGACGGTCGATCAATGTTACCAGTGCCATCAAACGACGGCGTGGACCGATATCAAAGGCGTAGGCGTGTACAAGCACCACTGACCCACAGCGGAGTGTATCATGGCGACCGCCAACACGCCTCCGCCCGACACGGGAGCCCTCGAAACGCTGGTCCGACAGGGGCTGGCAGGACGTGCCCACGTCCGCGACCTACGGGTCATCCTCCTGAATGAGGGGATCGCCTGGAGGGGCGGGCGGCGACATATTACGCCAAGCAACTCGCCCAGCACGTGGTGGTGAAGGTCCTGGGATTGCCACTCGGGGCCAACCGGATCGAGGTGCACAGTGAGTCGAAGGGGGCTGCGACGGGCCGGCACCCGGCAATCGAGGAAACGTCATGGCGATCCTCTTGAACCACTCCACCGCCTTCGGCGCGCCCGGGATCGAGCCGCGCTGGACGTCCAGCGCCAAGGACGGCATCGGTACGGCGTACAGCAGCAGTTCCTGCGTCTGGTTCACGCTCAGCCACGGCATCGTCAACGAGATCTACTACCCCCACGTCGATTCGCCCAACACCCGCGACCTCCAGTTCCTCATCACCGACGGCGAGACGTTCTGCCACGAGGAACGGCGCGACCTGCTGCACGCGACCGAGTACCCGGAGCCGGGCGCGCTGCTGTACCGGCTCACCAACTCCGACCCCGGGGGCCGCTACCGCCTCGTCAAGGAGATCGTCGCGGACCCGCACTCGTCGGTGCTGTTGATCCACACGCGGCTGGAAATCCTCGACCCGAAGCTGCGCGGCAAGCTGCGCCTGTACGCGCTGCTGGCCCCCCACATGAAAGGCACCGGCAGGAACAACTCGGCCATGTGGTGCGGGTCGGCGGGCCGCAAGTTCTTCGACGTGCCGCGGGAAGACGTCGATATGGCGTTCGGCTGCGCGCCCGATTTCACGCGGCGGTCCGTCGGCTACGTCGGCTTCAGCGACGGCTGGCAGGACTTGATGGACAACTTCAAAATGGATTGGGAATTCGAGCGGGTCGAGGACGGCAACATCGCGCTGACGGGGGAGATCGACCTGTCGCGCGGACTGGAATTCACCCTGGGTGTCGGTTTCGGGCGCACCCCGCACAGTGCCTCGACCCACCTCCTTCAAGCGTTCGCCGCCCCGTTCGCCGAGCAGCGCGCGAAGTACGTGCGCCAGTGGCAGCGCACCCGTGCCGGGGTCGATCTGAGCGCGCACACCAAAGACGGCGGCCGGCTGGTCGGCTTGAGCTGGTGCGTGTTGCTGGCCCACGAAGACAAGATTTTCCAGGGTGCCTTCGTCGCGTCGCTGAGCATCCCGTGGGGCGAGGCGAAGGACGACAGCGATCGCGGCGGGTATCACCTCGTCTGGACGCGAGACATGGTGCAAACCGCCACGGCGCTCCTGGCCTGCGGGCACACGGAGTCGCCGTTGCGGGCGCTGATCTGGCTGGCGTGCGTCCAGGCCGCCGACGGCAGCCTGCCGCAAAACAGTACGATCACGGGCGAGGCGTTCTGGAAGGGGATGCAACTGGACGAAGTGGCCGCGCCGATCCTGCTCGCCTGGCGGTTGCGGCGGGCGGACGGGCTGCGGCAATTCGACCCGTGGACGCTGGTCGCGCGCGCCGCACGGTACTTGATCCTGCACGGGCCGGTGACCGCGCAGGAGCGCTGGGAGGAAGCCTCCGGGTACTCGCCTTCGACGCTGGCGACGATCATCGCGGGCCTGGTGTGCGCGGCGGAAATCGCCCGCGGCCGCACCGACCCACTCGCGGCGGACTTCTTGCTCGATTACGCGGACTGGCTCGCGGCGCACGAGGAAGACTGGATGGTCACCCGCCGGGGCGAACTGGTGGCGGGAACGCCGCGACACTACGTCCGGCTCACGCCCGCCGATCCGAAACGGGCCGCGGCGTCGCCCGACCCGGACGGGGCCGAGATCGCCGTGGCCAACGGCGGCGGCACGTATCCGGCCCGCAACGTCGTCGGCGGCGATTTTCTCCACCTGGTCCGGCTGGGGGTTCGGGCCGCAGACGACCCGATCGTCGTCGATTCCGTCGCGGTCATCGACCGGGTACTCAAGCGCGACCTGCCCCAGGGGCCGTGCTGGCGGCGCTACAACCACGACGGCTACGGGCAGAAGGCCGACGGAAGCGCCTTCGACGGCACGGGCGAAGGCCGCTCGTGGCCGATCCTGACGGGCGAACGCGGCCATTACGAGTTGGCCGCCGGGCGCGATCCCATGCCCTTCATCCGATCGATGGAAAAGTTCGCCAACGAGGGCGGCATGTTGGCGGAACAGCTCTGGGACGCCGACGATTTGCCCGCGGCGAAGATGAAGCGCGGCGACCCGACCGGCTCGGCCATGCCGCTGTGCTGGTCGCACGCGGAGTATGTGAGCCTGGTGCGCAGCCGCAAGGACGGGGTGTGTTTCGACCGCATCGAGCCGGTTTATCAGCGCTACGCCAGGGCCGCTACCGGCAGCACGATCGAGATGTGGACGCTCGCGCATCAGCCGCAGCGGATCGCGCCAGCGAAAACACTTCGCATCATCACCGAGAAAGCGGCGACGATCCACTGGAGCTTCGACGGGTGGGCGACGGCGAACGACGTGGGAACCCG
>CAYVRB010000382.1:0-4876 GCA_964453375.1 uncultured Alcaligenaceae bacterium | reverse complement strand
GGACGAGAATGGGGTTTCGTTCCCTAAACTGATCGCATCCTCCCCGGAGATCGCGCCGTGTCCCGTCGCCTCGCGCACAACGTCTTCTTCCAGTGCAAGGACCGTTCGCCGGCGAAGGTCGCCGAGCTGGTCGCCGCCTGCCACAAGTACCTCAACGTGCAGAAGGGGATCGCCTTCTTCGCCGCCGGGCCGCTCTGCGCCGAACTCGACCGCGACGTGAACGACCGCGACTGGGACGTCGGCTTGCACCTCGTCTTCGACACCAAGGCCGACCACGACGCCTACCAGACCGACGCGACGCACAACCGCTTCATCGACGAGATGAAATCGAACTGGAGCAAGGTCCGCGTCTTCGATTCCTACGTATGACCATGACGAACCTGACCGCGCTCGAACTCCCGAACTTCGCCCGGCGGTTCCGCTTCGCCGGCGGCCGCGTGCTGCGCATCCGCCAGCGCGCCCGCAAGGGCGGGCTGGACGTGGAGATCGCGCTGCGCGCGATGCCGGCGATCAAGAACCTCGACGACGAACCGAAACCGGTCCGCCTGCGCCTGCGGCTGACCGCCGTCGACGAGCTGCGCATCCAGAAGCGCCCCGGCTCCGCGCCCGGCCGCCTGCCGGACGCGCACTTCGGCTACTTCCAGGGGCAGTTCTTCGTCGCCCTCGACGCCTGGTCGCTCGTCTCCGGCGAGCGCCCCGGCGTCCACGACTTCCGCGCCGCGGACGTCTACTTCGCCTGCCGCGATCTCGCCTGGGAACTCGTCGAGAAGAAGAGCTGACCATGCCCACCGACCTCACGCCGCCCGATCCGTCGCTCGTCCTCGACTACATCGAAGCCTTCCGCCGTTCGAAGACGATGTTCGCCGGCGTCTCGCTCGGCGTCTTCGACCGGCTTGCCCATGATGGCAAGACCGCGATCGAACTTGCGCCGATCATCCCAGCCGACGCCGACACGCTCGAACGGCTGCTCAACGCGCTCGTCGGCCTCGGCCTGCTGACCAAGTCCGGCGACCGCTTCGCCAACACCCCGGCCGCGACCGCCTACCTCACCAGCGCCAGTCCGCACCGCTTCACTGGGTACATCAACTACTCCAACGACGTGATCTGGAAGCTCTGGGCCAACCTCGAAGACGCCGTCCGCGAAGGCACGCACCGCTGGAAGCAGACCTACGGCAGCGAAGGCCCGATCTTCGACCGCTTCTTCGAGAACGAGGCCCGCAAGCGCGAGTTCCTGATGGGGATGCACGGCTTCGGCGTGCTCAGCTCGCCCCACGTCGCGAACGCCTTCGACCTGTCGCGATTCCAGACCGTCGCCGATCTGGGCGGCGCCACCGGGCACCTGACGATCGCGCTCTGCCGGCGCTGGCCGAACTTGCAAGGCATCGTCTTCGACCTGCCCGCCGCCGTGCCGCTCGCGAACGAGATCGTCGGCGCGTCGCCGGAGAAGGATCGCATCGCCGTCGTCGCCGAGGATTTCTTCACGGGCGAGCTGCCGAAGGCCGACCTCTACGCGCTCGGCCGCATCCTGCACGACTGGACGACCGTCAAGTGCGAGGCGCTCCTGAAGCGCATCTTCGACGCGCTGCCGGCCGGCGGCGGGCTGCTCATCGCGGAGAAACTGCTGCTGGAGGACAAATCCGGCCCGCGCTGGGCGCATTTGCAGGATCTGAACATGCTCACCTGCACCGAGGGCCGCGAGCGCACGCTCGGCGAATACGAGTCCCTTCTGTTGGCCGCCGGGTTCCGCGAAGTGACGGGCAGCCGCACGACCGCGCCGATCGACGCCGTGCTGGCGGTGAAGTGACGGAAAAGGATGGTCGGTCAACTGGTATCGTCGCGGAAGCCGATGCTGCGAATGAAGACGACCCGCTTCTCTTCGTGGACTCCGAACCCGACAAGGAAAGGACCAACGAACGCGACACGAACGTGTAGTTTCGCCGCGGGAAGAAGATACCGGGATTCGCCAAACTCCGACGGGGTCCGCCGAAGTTCCTCATGGATCCACTTCAACGCCGCGAGCGCCCCATCGTACTGGCCATGAGCTTTCGCGCGGGCGATCAACGATTTGATCCGATCGACGATCTCTCGAGATGCGACGACCTCGTAGTACTCGCCGCTCATCGGGCACCGAACTGCTGTTCGATTTCGGCAATGACGGTGTCCAGCGATACGAGGTTGGGATCGTTCATGAGCGCGTGGGCTTCCGCCTCGGTCATTGGTTTGTCGATCTCTCCGGACTCGATTTCGCGAATCAAGATCGAGACGGACTGCTTGTACAGGTCCCGCTCGGTCTTGACGCGCGTCAGCTCCGCTTCGAGCTTCGCGATGCGCTCGGCGTCGGATTCGTGGACGTTCATCGGTTTCCCCCCTCCGTCCCCATGATACCGCGTGTTGGAAATTCACGCCAATCGTTCCCGGCGAGATTCCATCGTCGCCGCGATCGGGTTGTCATCTTGAAATCCCTTGCGATCCGGCCCTGTGCGGGTACGATGGGCAAGTCCGACCGCCGGCGCCCCTCCCTTTCGTTCACCCGCCGTCGGCCGTCCTCGCGAGGTTCCGCCATGCCGTTCCGATCGATCGCGATCCTGCTCTGCGCGCTCGCCGTGCCGCTCGCCGACGTCCGCGCCCAGGACAAGAAGAAGGCCGATCCCAAGGCCCCCGAAGTCGAGAAGCTCCTGCTGACCGTTCCCGAAGACCTCACGCAGGGCGAATGGCTCAAGGCGTGGCGCGAGAAGGTCGTGATGACCTTTTCGGACGAATTGACCATCGGCGCGATGGGCCAGCTCTATAGCGGCGATATCGTCAAGTACTCGATCGAGAACAAGTCCCCGTGCTCGATCAAGGTCCGCAGCGACCAGACGGGTTCGACTTCGGCCGGTCGGCTCGCCGGGCTGAACGTCGATGGCCAACCCGCCAAGAAGCCCGATCCGAAGGCGAAGAACAAGGACGACAAAGCCGCGCCGGAATCCTGGACCGTCGACGCGGGCAAGAAGTTGGCGCTCTCCCGCAAGCCGAAGGTGGCGAACCGCGTCGTGGCGATCCCGTTGAAGAACGACCTCGACAAGAAAGCGCTCGTGTCCTCCATCACCACCGGGCCGCTGTGCACGCTGGAATTGATTCCGACGGACAAGGAGGCGAAGCCCCTGGAACTCGTGGTCGTGACGAAGGTCGGCATGGCCGGCGCGAAGGTCGTGATCTCCGGCTACTACCTCTGCAAGCCGGACGGCGTGAAGGACCTGATGGACAAGCTCTCGAAGTTCAACTGACCGCCAGCAATTCCATGAGGCGCACCACCGGCGTCGCCGCCAGCGCCGCCGGGTCCGCGAACAGCGCGAGGATCGCGTCGGCGCGGTTCGGCAGTCGGCCGCGCAGGTTCGCCTCGAATTTCGCGAGCAGCACGGGGACGCCTTCCGCCCGCCGGCGCGCGTGGCCGAGCGGGTAATCGACCGCGACGCGCTCCGTCGACGTCCCGTCCTTGAAGAAGACCTGCACCGCGTTGCCGATGGATCGCTTCGCCGGGTCGAGATAGTCGCGCGTGAATTCGAGGTTCTCGACGACCGTCATCTTGTTCCGCAGGGCGTCGATGCGGGGGTCGGCGGCGACGGCGTCCTCGTAGTCCGCGGCCGTCAGCGAACCCTTCAACAGGCCGATGGCGGTCATGTATTGCAGGCAGTGGTCGCGGTCGGCGAAGTTCGCGAGCGGGCCGGTCTTGTCGATGATCCGCTTGCCGCTCTCCTGCGTCTCGACGACGACGCGCGATATCTCGTCGAGCCGATGCGCGATCGTCGGATGCAGCTGGATCGCGGCTTCCACGGCGGTCTGCGCGTGGAACTCGGCCGGGAAGGAAATCTTGAAGAGCACCTGCTCCATGACGTACGTGCCGAACGGCTGTGCGAGCTTGACCGGATGCCCCTTGAACAGCACGTCCTGGAAGCCCCAGCGCGGCGCGGTGAGCGCGCTCGGGTAGCCCATCTCGCCCGTCATCGCCATCAGCGCGTGGCGTACGGCGCGGCTGGTGGCGTCGCCGGCGGCCCAACTCTTGCGCGAGCCGGTGTTCGGAGCATGACGATAAGTACGAAGGGCGCCACCATCGAGGAAGGCGTTCGAGAGCGCGTTCACGATCCGCTCGCGATTCCCGCCGAGCATCCGCGCCGCCACGGCCGTCGAAGCGATGCGCACGAGCAGCACGTGGTCGAGGCCGACGCGGTTGAAGCCGTTCTCGAGCGCGAGCACGCCCTGGACCTCGTGCGCCTGGATCATCGCGACGAAGACGTCGCGCACCGTCAGCGGCGTCCCGCCCCGCGCCAGCCAGTCGGCGACGGCGAGGATCGCGCCGAGGTTGTCCGACGGGTGGCCCCACTCGGCGGCGAGCCAGGTGTCGTTGAAGTCCAGCCAGCGGACCATCGCGCCAATGTTGAACGCCGCCTGCACCGGCTCCAGTTCATAGTTCGTCCCTAGCACGCGCGCCCCGCGCCCCGGCATCGTCGCGCCGGGCACCACCGGCCCGAGCAGCTTCGTACACGCCGGATACTCCAGCGCGAGCAGGGCGCAGCCGAGCGAATCGGCGAGGCAGAGCCGGGCGGTGTCGAACGCGACCGGACTGACGATGCGATCCGTCGCGAGTACGTAGTCGGCAATCTGTTGGAGGAGCGCATCCGCCTCGGGCCGGACGGCGCTGGTGAAGTCGTGGCTCATAGTGTCAGAATTTATGGCCACAAAAAGGCACGAAGAGACACAAAAAGGAAAACCCGATCTTGCTCTTCCTTTTTGTGTCTCTTCGTGCCTTTTTGTGGCTATCGGTTTTCGATGGACACGAACGCCAGCGAGTCCGGGCCGGTGTAGGCCTCGCTCTGGCGGATGATCTTTTTGTCGGTCC
>CAYVRB010000381.1:4691-4909 GCA_964453375.1 uncultured Alcaligenaceae bacterium | reverse complement strand
TGCAGGCCGATCGGGCCTTCCTTGATGCGCTCCGGCTGCGGGTCGCGCCAGTCGACGACGGCGGCGCCGTTGACGGCGACGCGGACGCGGTTGCCCTGCGCCAGCACTTCGATCTCGTTCCAGTCGTGCTGCTTGTTCACCTTGATCGCGGGCTTGTTGTCCACGCCGAGGCCGTTGCGGCCGAAGAGGTCGTACATCCCGTAGCCGGAGGGGAACAT
>CAYVRB010000381.1:0-4681 GCA_964453375.1 uncultured Alcaligenaceae bacterium | reverse complement strand
GTAGGTGTACTCGCTGCGGTCGGTCTTCACGTCGGCGACCTTTCCGTCGGCCTTCGGCCACACTTCGCCCCAGAACGACACGCCCGAATGCATCTCGGAGCCGGGCAGCAGCTTGCAGGCGAACGTGATGCGGAAGTCGGTGAACTTCTTCTTCGTGAGGAGGTAAGTGCTGTACTTCAGGGGCTTCGTGTTCTTCGAGACGATGACGTCGTCCTTGACGCTCCAGAGGTCTTCGTAGCCTTCCCAGCCGTCGAGGGTCTTGCCGTCGAAGAGCTTGATCGTCTCGCTCTCGCCGGTCTTGGGGGGGACGACCGGCGCGGCCTTGGGCGGCGCCTTCTTCGGGTCGGCGGGTTTCTTCTCCTGGCCGACGGCGACGCCGGCGGCGAGGAAGCAGACGACGAACAGCACGCGACGCATGGGGAGAGTCTCCGATGGGATCGTGGGGCGGGTCCGACACTGCGATGATATGGGAACAAGGCGCGGACGCCCCGCCGAGAACGGAGTTGCGACGGCTTCGTTCGGTGGTCAGAATGGAATGGTTCCGCGTTCGATTCGTCGGGATGGAGCATCCCCGGAGTCGGACGAATCCGGTCGAAGGGATCTCGCATGCGAGCGTCGCACCTCGATCGCCGTCGTTTCCTCGCCGCCTCGGGACTGGCCTGCGCGGCGCCGCGGGTCGCGTCGGCGAATCCTCTCCGTTCGACGTTCGGCAAGGCCAAGTCCGTCGTCGTCCTGTACCTGTACGGCGCACCGAGCCAAATGGATACGCTCGACCCCAAGCCGGACGCGCCGGCGGAACGACGCGGCGAATTCGGGACGATCCCCACGCGGCTCCCCGGCGTCCGCGCGTGCGAGCACCTCCCGCGAATCGCCGGCGCGTTGGATCGCATGTGCCTGGTCCGGTCGATGACCCACGCCTCGAACAACCACGCCGTCTCGGTCGCGCTCTCGGGTCTCTCGCGGTCGTTGCCGGCGATCGAGGCGAACCGGTCGGATTCCCAGCATTGGCCCTACTTCGGGTCGGTACTCGAGTATCTGTGGAAGCGGCGGGGCGAAGGCGATGCGAACGGTCTCCCGGCGAACGTCATCCTGCCCTGGCCCCTCAACGCGCACACCGACCCGAATCGGTGGTCTCCGCACGCCGCGTGGCTCGGAGCGGCGTTCAATCCCGTCTACCCCGTCTTCCGCGGCGAAGGCTCACGGGAAATCGGCAACCCGACCGCGAACGGTCCCGCGGCCCAGCTCGGCCGGTTCGATCCGTACGACGGCGTGACGCCGCCGAGCACGTTCGTCTTCGACGGCTCCGAGTTGCCCGACGACGTGACCGCCCTTCGGTTCGGCGAACGAATCCAGTTGCTCGCGAAGACCGGTCGCCGGGTCGGCGGCGGGGATCCGGCCGAATCGTTCCGTCGCCATCAACGGTCTGCGTCCCGAATGATCGCCGACCCGCGGCTGGCGCGGGCCGTGGACGTGACTCGCGAGCCGCGTCGAATCCGCGACCGCTACGGCCTCACTCTCTTCGGCATGGAGGCGCTCGCGGCCCGACGGCTCATCGAGGCCGGCGTCCGCGTCGTCACCGCGTTCTGGGACGACTACGCCTTCGGGAACAACGCCTGGGACACTCACTACAACCATTTCCCGCGGTTGAAGCACGGCCTCTGTCCAATCTTCGACCAGGTCCTGCCCGCGTTCCTCGACGATATGGACCAGCGCGGGCTGCTCGACGAGACTCTGGTCATGGTCATCAGCGAGCACGGCCGAACGCCTTCCATTGCCAACGTCGTCGGCGGCGGCCGCGATCACTGGTCCGGGGCGTATTGGGGCCTCTTCTTCGGGGCGGGCATCCGCACGGGGCAGGTCGTCGGCGCGACCGACCGACAGGGGGCGTATCCGATCACGCGACCCATCGACCCGAAGGATATTTTGGCCACGATGTACCATCTCCTCGGCATCGACTCGGCGTCAACCACGATACCGGATCGCGCGAACCGGCCGATGCACTTGTTGTCCCACGGGACCGTCGTGCCCGAATTGCTGATCTGAAACGCTTCCCGCCAACTATGCGCCGGTAGGTTTACGAAAGGCGGACGGCGATGCCAGCCGGTGACCGTTCTCGGCCCCGGAGGGGCCACCGAGTGTCGTGACGATTTGCCACACGATCGTGGACCGTCCTTTTTTTCGGAACAAGATCCTCCGATCAAGATTTCACCCCGTCGAACGAACGAATATGTGAAGTGCCGATTTGCCCATCCGGAACGATATGCCATGTGGGAATTCGTGTTCGAGTTGTTCTTCGAAACGATCACGATGGCGACGGGCCACGCGCTCGT
Source organism: uncultured Alcaligenaceae bacterium (assembly GCA_964453375.1). Classification (GTDB taxonomy): domain Bacteria; phylum Planctomycetota; class Planctomycetia; order Gemmatales; family Gemmataceae; genus Limnoglobus. Next base: position 2,351 of record CAYVRB010000381.1, on the reverse strand, counting down.
CTACGTGTTCACGCTCGGCCAAGTCCGGTGCGGCGACGGCACCGCGCAAATCATCGGAATCGTGTTCTGGATCCTCGTCCTGCTGGCGGTCATTTTCTTCGTGGCCCGTTGAACCGAGCGCACAGCCTCGCGGCCGAGGGCGATCCCCGGCTTCGTATACTGCCGTTAGGAACACGGTCCACGAGGCGGGAATGTCCGATATTCAACCCCTGCGCATCGTCCACCACGACGCGGTCGTCACGCGCGAGGAGCGTCGCGGCGCCCTGAAACAGTCGGGGGGCACGCTCTGGTTCACCGGCCTGTCGGGGTCGGGCAAGAGCACGCTCGCCGCGGCGCTCGAGCAGGCGCTCGTGCGGCTCGGACACGCGGCCTACCGGCTCGACGGCGACAATATCCGATTCGGATTGAACGCGGGTTCCAAGATCCTGACCGAGACTCGCGGCTACTCCGAAGAGGCCGCCCGGCGCTTCGGACTGGGTTTCGGCGCGGTTGATCGCGTGGAGAACATCCGCCGCATCGGCGAAGTGGCCAAGCTGTTCGCCGACGCCGGGGTCTTCGCGCTGACGAGCTTCATCAGCCCGTACCGGAACGACCGGGACGCGGCGCGGCGCATCCACGCCGAGAACGCCGAGGGGCCGATCCCGTTCATCGAGGTGCACGTGAATACGCCGATCGAAATTTGCGAACGGCGTGACCCGAAGGGGCTGTACCAGCAGGCGCGCGCCGCCGTCGCGGGCGGGCAGGGGATCGGCTTCACGGGCGTGGACGATCCGTACGAGCCGCCGCTGAACCCGGAGCTGACCTTCGACGCGTCGACGCGGGACGCGGCGGACGGCGTGGCGATGATCCTGGACTATCTCCACACGAAGAATCTCATCTAGGAGTCCGCGATGCGGCCGATTCTGATGCTGTTGGCGTTGGCCGTCGCGCCCGCTCGTTCGCAGGCCGGGAACGACGATCTCGACAAAGCGCAGGAGGCGTACGCGGCGGCGATCGAAAAGGCCGAGAAGGGCCTGTTGGCCGCGTTCGACAAGAACGCGGATTTGATCCGGCAGTCCACGAAGAAGGCCGAAGAAAAACAGCGGCAGATCGAACAGCTCAAGGCCGAGAAATCGGCGTTCGAGCAGCACGGCTGGTATCCGTGGTCGGCCGCGTCCCGGCCGGCGCTCGTCGAATTCATCCGGTCGCGCCTCACCGCCGAGAAGGCGTTCGCGACCGCGTTCGACAAAGTGATCGACGCCCACGTGAAGGCGAAGGAGGACACCCAGGCGGCCGCGATCGCGAAACTGAAGAAGGACGCCCTCGCCCCGAAGTTGGTTGCCCGATGGGAAATCACCGGCGTCACGTGGAGCGGCAAGTGGGTCGCGAAGCTCTACTCGAACGGCCACTACACCGAACCCGACGGCAAGGCGGTCTGGTCGTACGATCGCGGCGTGATCCTCTTGAGCCAACCCGAGCAGGGATTGCCCAACAACACCAAAGTGTTGAAGTGGACCCTGAATGACAACGGCGTCGAATTCGACGAGACCGGCAACAACGGCGGCAAGTCGACGGGGAAGCTCGTGAACCTCGTCGAGAAGAAGTAGGGCCGACGCGCCGCCTTCAGGTCCGCATCCGCTCCCGAACGGCCGATTTCAAGGACTCGACGACGTCATCCCCGAAGATTGCGCGGACCTCGGCGTCGTGGACACCGGCGAGTACGTCGGCGAACGACCAATGGTCGGCCTGATCCGGCGAATGGCAGAGCCAACGACGCACCGTGTTGGGGTCGACTTGGATCGACATCATCTCGGACGACGAATAACGGCATTCCCAGCGGTTCATCGGTCTTCCCCATACCTTCTTGTGCGCCGGTTGGACTTTCGTTGGCGCGGCCATACGATTAACTTGTGCCGTCTTCCCCAGTACGCTGGCGAACTCGGATTCGCGTTCGGCGTCGTTGGTTGTGTGCCACTGGTGAAGTCGTGGGGCCGGCGGATGGCCGTGCCACCCACCCGGATCGAAGCCGCGCGGCTGCGACGGGCGTCCCGTTTCCTCCATTGAAGGGAGCCGGTCCTCACGGAAGGCCGGCCGATGACGATGCTCGACCAAGTACGCAATATCGGAATCATGGCCCACGTCGACGCCGGAAAAACCACGACCACCGAGCGCATCCTCTACTACAGCGGCACCAAGCACAAGGTCGGCGACGTCGACGACGGCGACACGACCACCGACTTCGACCCCCTCGAACGCCAAAAGGGGATCACGATCAACTCCGCGGCCGTGTCCATCGACTGGGCCGACCGCGAAGGCAACCCGATCTTCATCAACATCATCGACACGCCCGGCCACGTGGACTTCACGGCCGA
>CAYVRB010000380.1:0-4922 GCA_964453375.1 uncultured Alcaligenaceae bacterium | reverse complement strand
CCCTTCTCAACCGCCGGCAGCCCATCGGCCTTGCGCGGCAGCACGATCGCCATCGACGTCTGCGACGAACTGTAGGGCAGCTCCAGGAACTGCACCTCGTCCGTCTCGGCCAGCCGCGCCCGGAGCTTCGCGTGCATCGTGGGCGTCGCCGGCTTCGTGCCGTCCGCCAGCAGGAACGGCAATTCCTTCGTCGCCGCCTTCGGGAACGGCTTGTCCCAGTTCGCCTTGAAATAGATCGCGTTCACCAGCACCAGCCGCGTGAGGGCGTCGATCGTCCCTTCCGCGAAGAGGTCCTTGATCTTCTTCATCGTCTGCGTTTCGGTCCATTCGTTGATCGCCTTGCGTTCGGCCTCGCTCCGCTTCGCGAAGTCCGCGTCGCGGATCTCGGCGAAGTACTTCCCGGTCGCGAGTTCCTGGAACTCCTTCTTCCACGGGTAGCCCTTCTGGGCGAACAGGCCGTTGGCGACGTGGAGCTGAAACGGCCGGGTGCGCTTCTGCGGGCCGGCGAGTTGGAACATCAGTTCGCCGAAGAGGGCGTGGCCGATCGGGTCGGCCGACGTGCCGGGGCAGCGCAGCGTCTTCGCCATCTGCGCGAGGGTGTTCCCCTGCGCGCCGCCGGCGGTCATGGCCAGAGCGGTGCCGATGCTGAAGGGCGAGACGAAGGCGTTCCCCGTCGCCGCGCCGAGCTTCGCGTGGAGGTCGAAGGCGAACGGGTTGATGCCGGTCTGGGCGCCGAGATCGTCGGGCCGGCGCTTGGCGAAGAGGTCGAGCGGCACGGCGGCTCCTCCGGCGAGGACGGCGGCGGATCGCAGGAAGCGGCGGCGGTTCAGTGTCATGGTTCGCTCCGGGATGCGGGTATGCTACGCAGGATGAGACGAGGAAGGAGCGATCCCGTGCGCGGGGGCGTTACAAAGCCGTTGCGGAAACGAACCGGCCCCGGCGATCGCGCCGGGGTCGGAGGCGAATCGGACGAATCTCACAGGTCCTTGGGAGCCACGCTCGGGTTGAAGAAGCGGTCGAGGCGCGCTTTGGTCGCGTCGCCGGATTTGAAGCCTTCGACGAAGTACTTCAGGCGCTGCTCGGCCTTGCCGTGGTTGAATTGTTCGCTCCAGGACTCGCGACGTCCGGACATCTTCTCGCGGATCCGGTCGTCGCCGATGGACTGCGCCGTCTTGATGATCGAATCCAAGTCGTTGCGGTCGAAGATGTCCCCATAGATTTGCTCGGCGTAATGCGCCCAAACTCCGGCGAGGTAGTCGGCTTGGAGTTCGAGGCGGACGCCGGCGTTCTCCCCCTCGCGCTTGCGATACGATTCGACCTGCGCGTTGTAGCCGAGGAGGTTCTGGATGTGGTGGCCGACCTCGTGCGCGATGACGTAGGCGCGCGAGGCGTCGCCCTTGTCGCCGCCGAGCTTCTGCTCGAGTTCGTTGAAGAAATCGGGATCGAGGAAGACCTTGCGGCTGGCGGGGCAATAGAACGGGCCGACGGCCGACGGGGCGATGCCGCAGCCTTCGCTGTCCACTTGCTTATCGAAGAGGACCATGCCCGGCTTTTCGTAGGGCTTGCGGTAGTCCCGTTGGAAGATTTGGCTCCAGACGTTTTCGGTCATGCCAAGGATCGACTTCGAGAATCGCAGGTGGACGTCGTTGGTCGGCGGCGCCTTCTTCTGCTGGGCCGCGCCGCCGACCTGGTTCGCGATCCCGCCGGCGATCTGCTTCGCCTTGTTCGGGTCGATCCCCATGAAATAGGCGAGCGCCACGGCGATGATCGTGACGATCCCGCCGCCGGCGGCGACGGCCGGTCCGGCGTTCCCGCGGCGATCCTCGACGTTCGAGCTTTCCGCCTTGCCTTCCCAATCCATGTGCTCGCTCCCGTTAGACGGCTTGTTTCACCGCGAGGCGTTGGAGGTCTTCCAAGTCGACGTATTCCAGCGTCGAGATGTGCGTGGCTTCGAGCACCACCGGCGCGGCCATGCCGGCCTCGAAGGATTGCTTCCAGCGCTCGACGCAGACGCACCAACGGTCGCCGGGGCGCAGGCCGGAGAACCCATAGGCCGGGTACGGCGTGCTGAGGTCGTTGCCGATGGCGCGCTGGTGGGCGAGGAACTCGGCCGTCACCTGCGTGCAGACGAGGTGCAGGCCGATGTCCTCGGCGCCGGTGTCGCAGCAGCCGTTGCGGTAGAAGCCGGTGAGCGGCTTGGTGGAACAGGATTGCAGCGGTCCGCCCAGCACGTTCTTCGCGGTGGCCATGGTCGTTTCCCTCGGTGTGCCGTCATCTTAGCCGGGGAGCAAATCCTTGACCGCGTCTTTCTCCTCGAGCAACTCGTTGAGGGTCTTCTGGAACGCCGCCTGGCCGAAGGCGTCGTGGCTCAGGCCCTCGACGATCTTGCAATTCCCGTGGCCGTCGGTGGTAACGGGGTAGCCGAAGACGAGGCCCTTCGGCACGCCGTACTCGCCGTTCGAGACGATCGCGGCGCTGGTCCAGTCGCCGGCGGGCGTGCCCTTCACGAATGTCTTGACGTGGTCGATGGCGCCGTTGGCGGCGGAGAGGGCGCTGGAGAGGCCGCGCGCCTTGATGATCGCCGCGCCGCGGTTCTGGCAGTTCGGGAGGAAGCTCGTCTCCAGCCACGCGCGATCCGCGATGACGGACGTGGCGGGCTTGCCATTGATCTTCGCGTTCACGAAGTCCACCCATTGCGTGTTCGAGTGGTTACCCCAGATCGTGACGTTCGTGACGACCTCGTTCTTGACGCCGGCCTTTACGGCGAGCGCGGAGACGGCGCGGTTGTGGTCGAGTCGCGTCATGGCGTGCCAGCGATCGGCGGGAATCTCGCGGCCGTTCGAGTAGGCCACGAGGCAGTTCGTGTTGCACGGGTTGCCGACGATGAGCACGCGCACGTCGGAGGCGGCGTTCTTGGCGAGCGCCTTCCCCTGGCCGACGAAGATGCGGCCGTTCAAGCCGAGCAGGTCCTTGCGCTCCATGCCGGGGCCGCGCGGGGCGGCGCCCACCAGGAGCGCCCAGTTCACGCCGGCGAACGCCTTGTTCGCGTCGTCCGTCACCACGACGTCCAGCAGCGTGGAGAAGCCGCAGTCGAGGAGCTCCATCGCGTTCCCCTCGGCGATGTCGAGGGGCTGGCGCGCGGTCGGCGACGGCGGCGTCCAGCCGTGCTTCTTGGGGATTTCGAGCAGGTGGAGGATCACCTTGGTGTCGTCGCCGAAGACTTCGCCGGAGGCGAGCCGCGCGAGCATGGCGTAGGAGACGTTGCCGCCGGCGCCGGTGACGGCGACTTTCACGACCTTGGACATGGAGAGTTCCCCAAGTTGAATGGCCTTCTTGGGGACAGAGTATTCGTGGCCCGTTGCGACACAAGGGGGCCGGCGGTTCAACTCAACCCGCGGATCGGATCGCCGTGGTAGAGGAAGTGGGGGCGATTCTCGGCGTCGGTCCACGCGGCGGTCTTGGGCAGGCCGAGCGCGTGGTAGATGGTGGCGGCGAAGTTCTCGGGCGTCTGCGGGTCGGTGGCGGGGTAGCCGCCCTTGGCGTCGGACGAACCGACGACGCGGCCGCCCTTGACGCCGCCGCCGGCGAGCCAGAGCGATTGCACGGCGCCCCAGTGGTCCCGGCCGGGCAGCTTGTAGTGCGCGGGCAGTGTGGAGATCTTCGGCGTGCGACCGAACTCGCCGGCCATCACGATCAACGTCGAGTCGAGCAGGCCGCGCTCGGAGAGGTCGTCGAGCAGGGCCGAGAGGGATTTATCGGTCGGCGGGAAGAGCTTGTCCTTGAGGTGCGGGAAGGCGTTGCCGTGGGTGTCCCAAGTTTCGTTGTTGCCGAGGTTCACCTGCACGAGGCCGACGCCGGCTTCGACGAGGCGCGCGGCCATCAGCAGGCTCCAGCCGAACGCGTTGCGGCCGTAGCGATCAAGGTCCTTGGGCGCGGCGCGGTTCAGGTCGAACGCCGAGCGGACGCGCTGGTTCGTCAGCAGCGAGACGGCGTTGGCGCGGGAGGCAAGGAGACCGTCGTCGGCCGAAGTTTCCGTATCGAGGGCGCGGCGCTGGTCGTCGATGTGCTTGAGGATGTCCAGCCTCTCATCGAATCGCGTGCCGTCGACGCCTTCGGGCAGGCCGAGGTTCGGCAACGTGAACGTCCGGCGATTCTTCGGCAACGCCCGCTGCTGGTGGTCGAATTCGTAGTCCGGGAACGCGCCGTACGCCTTCGGCTCGAACGCCGACGCTTCGAGAAACCACGGATCGCGGTGCCGCCCCATCACGCCCGCGAACTGGCCGGGGATCACGCGGCCGGTGTTGTGCACGATCTTGTCCGGCAGCACCACCGCCGGCGGGAGGTTGTTCCGCGGCGTCAACACCGCCCCGGCGATCGCCGCCAGACTCGGATGGTCCGTCGGCTTCGGCTTGTTCGGATCGAACCCCACGGGGGCCTTGCTCTGCCCCGTCAGCATGATGTGGTGCCCGAGCGAGTGGTCGTTCGACGGGTGCGTCAGCGAGCGCACCAGCGCCCACTTGTCCGAGCGAGCCGCGAGCATCGGCAGGTGTTCGCAGATGCGGACGCCCGGCGTCTTCGTCGCGATCGGTTGGAATTCGCCGCGGAATTCGGCCGGAGCGTCCGGCTTCAGGTCGAAGCTGTCCTGCTGCGCGAGGCCGCCGGAGAGGAAGATGTAGATCACCGACTTCGCCGAGTGCTTGCCGTTCGCGCGCAAGGGCGCCAAATGTTCCAAGCCGAGGCCGAGCAAGCCGACGGCGCCGGCTTGAATGGCGGTCCGGCGATGGAAGCGGGGATGCGAAGCGTTCATCGGCGGGAACCGACGCGGGTGGGATTTATTAAGTATGTCGTGTTGACGATCAAAATGCAAACACGTTTAGCGGCGAGGCGTAGTCTTCGGAGCCGAGCGCGTCACGCAAGTCCCG
>CAYVRB010000379.1:0-4939 GCA_964453375.1 uncultured Alcaligenaceae bacterium | reverse complement strand
GTTCCTGTGCGAACACATGTTCATGAAGCGCCGCGTCGCCATCAAGGTGCTGCCGCCCGCCAAGGCGGAGCAGCCCGCCGCCCTCGGCCGCTTCTACCGCGAGGCCCGCGCCGCCGGCAGCCTCGACCACCCCAACATCGTCCGCACCCACGACATCGACCAGGACGGCAACCTCCACTTCATCGTCATGGAGTACGTCGACGGCTCGAACCTCCTCGAGATCGTGAAGAAGTTCGGCCCGATGAACGTCGGCCGCGCGCTCCATTACGTCAAGCAGGTCGCGTCCGGCCTGGACTTCGCCTTCCGCAGCGGCCTCATCCACCGCGACGTGAAGCCGGGCAACATCCTCATCGACCGCCGCGGCAACGCCCGCGTCCTCGACATGGGCCTCGCCCGCTTCTTCAAAGACCAGTCCGACATGCTGACGGTGAAGTACGACGACAAGATCGTGCTCGGCACCGCGGACTACGTCGCCCCGGAGCAGGTCGCGAACAGCCACGCCGTCGACGTGCGGGCCGACGTGTACGCGCTCGGCGCGACGCTCTACTTCCTGCTCGCGGGGCACCCGCCCTTCCCGACCGGCACCGTCTCGCAGAAGCTGCTCTGGCACCGGACGAAGGAACCGACGCCGATCCGGCAGGTGCGCCCGGACGTGCCGGAGGAGATCGCGGCGATCATCGCGAAGATGATGGCGAAGGATCCGAACGCGCGGTATCAATCGCCGGGGGAAGTGGCGACGGCGTTGGCGCCGTATGTGCCGGCGCACTGTCCTCCGCCGGCGGCGGCCGAAATGCCGGTGCTCTGCCCGGCCGTGATGGAGGGCCAGGAGCCGGTGGTCGATCTGGTGGCGCCCGTGGAGGAACCGGCCAACTCGCGGATGCTCGTCGGCGCGGGCGTGGGGATGGGTGGCAGCGCGGTCCTCGCGAAGGCGGAGGCGCGCGTGCGGCCGCCGGCGAATCCGTTCGGCCCGGCGCCGTCGTCGTACTCGCTCAAGCCGCTCGGCCGGCCCGTGGGCGCCAGCGGCGTCGCGGGCCACGCGCCGCCCCGGTACGAAGCGCCGGCGCCGTATCAACCACCGCGCGCGAGCGACCCGCCGTCGCGGCCGGTCCTGACGCCGTTCCAGCCCGCGCCGTTCCCGCAGCGCTCCGAGGCGCCGCCCGCGCCCGCGCCGTCCGCGGCGCAGCGCGTCGCGCTCTACGTCATCCTCGCCGCGTCCGTCGTCGTCGGAGGAGGGATCATTTATTGGAAATTCCTGCGTCCGAATTTCTTCGCCCCGGCCGCGACGCAGCCCGCGCCGAAGGCGGCGGAGTGATCGGATTCACAGGCCATGAAAGTCGAGGATGAGTATTGAAGATTTGGGGCATTCAAGTCGAGCTTTCAACCTGGGTTGGCCGGTCGTCATTGCGACGAGTCGCTCTCAAAAACGCAGACAAGACTCGAATCGGTTTTATCCCCTCCCCCCTTGAGGGGGAGGGTTAGGGTGGGGGGACGTTTTCGCGATTCCCTTCACCCCCACCCCGTCCCTCCCCCTTCGAGGGGGAGTGGATAAGAATCGAAGCATTTCGGCAATCTCTCGCATTCCGTCTCGTCATTTCGGCTTCGGCTTTTCGTCCGCCAGCATCTCGCGCACGAGCTTCACGCGGTCCGGGTCCTCGGCTTCGATCTTCTTCACGTACCCCTTCGCCGGTTCGCACTTCCCCTCGATCGTCAGGGCGTACCGCAGCACCGCGCGCTTCACGATCGGGATCGTCCGGTGCGATTCCTTCTGGCCCTGTTCCAGGATGTAGTCGGCCGCGTCGTGCCGCTCCCATTTGCGCAGGTCTTCGATCGGCAGGTCGGCGATGTCGGACTGCGCGATGAGGAGTTTCATCCCCTCGACCACTTTCTTGTTCTCGATCACGTCGGGGCGGTTCTCCCAGAAGAAGCGGAGGACGCGCAGGCCGGCGTAGCGAATCTGGAAATCCTTCTTCTCGTCGCGGAGTTGGTCGAGGAGGTAGTCCCAACCGCCTTTGGGATCGAGCATGATGTAGCCGGCCATGACGCCGTCGAGGCCGCTGCTGTAGTGCTTCTTGGGGTCGTCGAGCAAATCCCGCAGGGCGGCGGCGTGTTCCTTCTTCTTGCCGTGGCCGATCATCATGCCGTACAGGCCGAAGCGGGACGCCGGGGTGTTCTTGTCCTTGAGCCAGCCGAGGACCTTGTCGAGGTTCGACGCCTCCGAGACGGCGCGCACGTCCTTGTAGTCGGCGTTGGCGAACTCCAGGAAGGCGTCGGTGTTGATCTTCGATTCGGGCGAATCGAGGAAATCGAAGAAATACTTCAGCTTCGTCACGGCGTCCTTCTCGCGCACGGCGGACGCGCCGGCGAGATAGGACGGCAGCTTGCTGTCCTTCTCCAGTTCGTCGCCGCGATAAGGATCGAGCTGATAGCGGCTGAAGTTCGCGAGCACCACCGGCGAGACCGCCGCCGCCGCCGCCGTGTCAGTCGTCGTGCTGTAGAGGTTCAGGAAGACCATGATCTTGGCGTTCGGGTTCGCCGGGTCCACCTGCACGTAGCGCGGCAGGAGCAGCATCTTCTTCCCGGCGGCGTAGGGGTGGTCCTTCACGATCGAATCGACGTGGAGTTCCGTGGACCCCTTCGAGAGGTCGTTGGCGTCGCGCTTGGCGTTCTTGAGCGTGCCCAGCACGATCAGGTCCGCCTGGGCGACCTCGCCCGCGAGCGTCTGGCCCTGCACGGAGCAGAAGGGGCACGCGAGCGCGGCGGTGCCGTTCGCGATGGCCAGCGCGAGCGCGGCGAAGATGCGTTTGGTCATGGTTCGTCTCCCGGCGTTGCGGTCATTATCGTCGATCGGTCAGCCGTTCGCCAACTGGCTTTCCATCGCCTGCAAGCGATTCTGCACGATCTGATAGGCCGCCTTGGCTTCGTTCGGCACGCGCCCGCTCCAGGCGTGGAGGTAGGACCGCGACCGCTCGGTCGAACGGCGCAGCTGGCTCTCCGAGTGCTTCGCCCCGTCGGCGAGGTTGTCCAGGATGTCCGCGAGTTTGCACACGCAGACTTCCCAGCCGGCCTCCAGCAACTGCGCGCAATACGCCTTCTCGCGCTCGGCGTCCGGCAACCGCATGTCCTTCGTCAGCGCCGCCACCCAGCCCGCCACGGTGCGGCCGAACGCCCGTTCCAGATCGTCGCGATCCGTGGCGGTGTCTTCGATCGTGTCGTGGAGGACGGCCGCGGCCAGTATTTTCGGATCGTCGAATCCGAAGACGTGCCGCACCACCATCGCCACGCGATAGACGTGGCTGACGTACGGCGTCTGCCCGTCCTTGCGCACTTGATGCCGGTGCGCGCGGGCCGCGAACGCGATGGCGTCGAACAACACTTCATCGTGTTCCGGGGACATGGCGCGGCTCTCGGGTGGGGAGTCATCAAAGCTTCATCACCAATCTTACTCCGTTTTCGTAGACCAAGCGCGTGGTCCCCTCCCGGAGTCCGCCATGCGCTCGTCGTTCGCCATCCTGCTCGCGCTCGCCGCGCCCGCCCTCGCCCAGGAGCCGAAGGTTCCGCCCGCGCCCCCGGCGCGCGTGCTGCCCGGCCTCCAGCGCGACGGCTTCGTCCAGCTCCCCAACCAATGGAAACTCAAGCCCGTCGGCGCGCACGTCGACGTCGGCGATTTCCCCGTGAACATCCAGTTCCACCCCACCGGCCAGTTCGCCGCCGTCCTGCACAACGGCTATCGCGAACACGAAATCGTGATGCTCAGCCTCGCGGCGAATTCCCGAAAGATCGTCTCGCGCACGATCCTTCCCCAGTCGTTCACCGGCCTCGCGTTCTCGCCCGACGGCCAGCAGGTCTACGCCAGCGGCGGCGAATTCGACCGCGTCCACGTCTGGGACTTCGACAAGGGCCTCCTGCACAACGCGCGCACCATCGGCATCGAACAGGACAAGGGACGCATGGTCGCCGGCGGCCTCGCGCTCGATGCGGGCGGCAAGGATCTCTTCGTGACCGCCGTCTGGGCCGACGCCGTCGTCCGCATCCCGCTCGTGAACCCGGAGAACAAGATCGTCATCCGCCTGACGGCCGCGGCGACGAAGCCGGAGAAGCCGCAGGGCGATCCGCCCAGCCCGGTCGACGGTCGCCGCGAGATCGACGACACCGTCGCCGCCGACATGGGCAAGGCGCCGGTGAAGAACAACTCCTACCCGTACACCTGCCTCGTCGAGCCGAACGGCAAACGGTTGTTCGTGTCCCTCTGGGCGAACGCCAAGATCGCCGTCGTGGATCTGGAGTCGAACAAAGTCGTCGCCGGTTGGCCCACGGCCGAGCACCCGACGGAACTGGCGCTCTCGCCGGATGCGAAGACGCTCTACGTGTCGTGCGCGAACTCCACGAAGGTCAGCGTCTTCGACGTAGCCACCGGCGCCGCGATCCAGACGATCCACTGCGCCCTCTACCCGCAGGCGCCGAGCGGCAATACGCCGAACAGCCTCTGCCTGACGCCGGACGGACAGATGCTCTTCGTGGCGAACGCCGACGCGAACAACCTCGCGGTCTTCAATGTCGCCGACCCGAAGGCAGCCAAGCCGCTCGGTTTCATCCCCACCGGCTGGTACCCGACGAGCGTGCGCTATCACGCCAAGGAGAAGACGATCTACGTCGCCAACGGCAAGGGCCGCGCGTCCAAACCGAATCCCAGCGGGGCGAACCCGGAGAACCCGCGCTCGACCATCGAGTACATCGGCTCGCTCTACTCCGGCACCGTGAGCACCATCCCGCTGCCGTCGCCGGCCGAAATGGCCAGGTATTCACGGACCGCCTTCGAGTGCTCCCCGCTGCGCGCGAACGCCGAGGCCAACGCCGACGGCGTCGAAGCCTACAACCCGATCCCCATCAAGCCCGGCGAGAAGTCCCCCATCAAGCATTGCATCTACATCATCAAGGAGAA
>CAYVRB010000378.1:0-4959 GCA_964453375.1 uncultured Alcaligenaceae bacterium | reverse complement strand
CGACCAGGTCCTCGTGGTAGGCCCGGTCGATGCAGCGCTCGCCTTCCCGGACGGCCGTCCGGTGGTGGCGGATCATCATCTCCAGGAACGCGACCTCGAACTTGGCCCCGTCCAAGCTGGCCATCTTCTCGATCTGCCGCTCCATCTGCCGGGTCATGCGGGGCTCGTACTCGATCCCGTACCAGTCCTCCAGCCAGCCCTGCATGGTCTCGATCTCGGCCGTCTGGGCCGCGATGATCCGGTCGCACAGGTCGATCAGGTCGTCGTGGACGACCCGGTCCTCGCACAGCATGGCCATCTCGACGGCCATGGCATGGTGGTCGATCATGCCCTTCAAGAAGTCGACCTCGAACCGAGCCTGCTGCTTGGTCGGGGCCGGGCCGTCAGCCCGGGCGGCGGGGGCGGTCACGGCGCACAGGCCGACGGCGAAGGCCACGGCCAAGAGCCGACGGCCTGCTTGTCTAATGTTGTTCATGAGATGAGATTCCCTTCGGGTAATGGAAGCCTCCTCCCGAGACGACTGCGGAATGTAGCACCGAGCGGGCGGGAGGCGAACCCGTCCGGGCCACTGACCCAGGTGACAGCCTGCTCGGGCCGCGGCACGGCCTAGCGGAAGCACCCCTTGATACACGACTGATGATACTGGTGGAACGCGTGACGGTCATCCGACTGGCGGTCGAGACGAGGGCGCGAACGGCCCGCCATCTGGGGGGAATGGCAGCAAATCGAGCGCCCCAGGGCACTGTGGTGCAAGGAATCTGGTCGGGAAAGGGTGCGATGGCAGTCGGGTCAGGCGAAACCCGCCTGGCATAGACGGCACCGCACCGCGGCAGCCCGCCGATCTACTTCTTATGACCCTCGTGTTCATCCTTCTTCGGGGCTGGTTCCTTTTTCGGGTCCATCTTCATCCCGCCGTGCCCCTCGTGGCCGCCGGCGGCCTTGCCCGGTCCGGCCCCCGGGACGCTGGCCCCCGGGGCCACCTCGCCCTTGCCGGACACCACCTTGTCGTACAGGTCCGGTGGGAGTACCCGGACCAGGGTGGTCAGCCCCTCGACGTCCGCGAACCAGCCGTTCCGCATCCCCCGCGTCTCCGGCTTGGTCAGCTTCTTCAGTTCGGATGCCGAGTAACTGACCATCCCGGACATCTCCTGCGGGAACCCGGGGATCATCGCGCCCGCGCCCCCCCCATGTCCCCCGTGTCCGCCCGGCTGGCCGCCGGCCATCCCCGGCATCGCGGGCTGAGTACCGCCGGCACCCATCATCGGGCCGGTCCCCACGGCCCGGTCGGTTCCGGTGTTCTCCCCCGTCCCCCGCCCGAGTGTACCCCCGAACTCCGGGTTCAGGGCCGGGCCGCGGGTGAGCATCCCCATTCCGGTCGCCATGCTCCCGCCGGCCGGCATCCCCTTCATGCCCCCGCCGCCCATCGGCCCGACCATGGTGGACATGAAGTTCATCATGTGGTGGAACATGTGACAGTGGAGCATCCAGTCCCCGGGGTTCCACGCGACGAACTCGATGTCGTACGCCTGGGCCACCCCGACGAGCACGTTGTTGCGGGGAATCCACGCCGTCACCGGCAACCGACCGCCCTCCGTCCCGGTGATCCAGAAGGTCATCCCGTGGAAGTGCATCGGGTGGTGATCGATAACGCTGAAATTCACCAGCCGGATGCGCACGCGGTCCCCCTGCCGGACCACCATCGGCGTGATGTACGGGGCCGCCCGGCCGTTCGTCGTGAAGAGGTTGAACTCCATCGACATGGTGTTCGTGACCGACGCCCCAGGGAGGATGGCCCACTCCTGGAGGATCAGCGCGAAGTCCCGGTCCACCGGCGGATCCCACGCCGCCTTCGGGTGGACGATGAACAGCCCGACCATGCCCATCGCCTGCTGCATGGCGACATGGGTGTGGTAGAAGAAGGTGCCGTTCTGCCGCAGCTCGAACTCGTAAGTGAACATCCCGCCGGGCGGGATCGGGTCTTGCGTGAGGCCCATTACTCCGTCCATGGCGTTGGGCACGTCCAGCCCGTGCCAGTGGACGGTGGTCGCCTCGGGCAACTCGTTGTGGACGATGATGCGGACCTTGTCCCCCTCGACGACCTCGATGGTCGGGCCGGGCATGGAGCCGTCCGTCTCGGCCTTCATACCCGGCATGTCGGGCATGGTACTCCCGGCCTTGGGGCCGGGTTTGCCGCCGTAACTCCAGACATCGAACCACTGGTCGGGCAGGAACTCCCACTTCATGTGCCGGGCGTACAGGTGGAACTCCTTGGCCCCGTTCACCATCTTCCAGGGCAGCTTCCCGATGTCCGGGTGCTCGACCGGGACGGGCGGCTCGCCGGACTTGCGGCGGCCGGGGGTCAGCTTGCCGCGATCACCCGGGTCCGTCGGCCCGTAGTTCTTCCCGCCCCCGCCGTGCCCGGCGTGCGGGTCGTCCTTCGCGGGCGGCGGCTCTTGGGCGGGGGCTGCCCCGGCCGCGAGGCCGCCGGCCAGCGCCGCGCCCCCGAGGAGGAATTTGCGACGATCCGATTCTGTGCTCATGGGATACCTCTCATTGGGTCACGAGTCCGCCAGCCGATTTTCCCGTTGCAGCAATTCTACCCGATCCGGCCACCGGGATGGGTTATCGGGGGCGGGCGGGCCCGATCCGTCCGGGTCAGCCGCCCCGAGAGCCGATACAACCTACCGCCGCCGGCCCGGCTGCGGCCCCTCGCTACTTCTTCTGCCGCGTCTCTCACCCCGACTCAGCTCCGGTGCCGGGTTCGGTCACATGTACGGGCACCGCAGGCCGAGGGCGTCCGCCAGCCGGAGCGGGAGCGGGGCCAGGGTGAGTACCAGGACCGCGAACAGGAGCACGCCGGCGGCCCACCGCCCCGGGCCGGCCGGGGATAAATCGTTCCGCGGCGGCAGCCCCTTCTCCCCGGCGAGCAGGTACACCAGGATCGCCCACCCGAGCAGCCCGCCCCAGACGAACAGCCCGAGGAACAAGAGGGCGAAGAGCGCGATTCCGCCCGCCGTCGCCCCGCCGGCCCGGCCGAGTAGGCCGTCGGCCACGTGCCCGCCGTCGAGCTGGCCGACCGGGAGGAGGTTCAGCGCGGTGATCATCACCCCCAGCCACCCGGCGAACCCGGCCGGGTGCAGCCGCAGGTGCTGGCCCTCGGCCAGCGCCGGGCCGGCGGCCAGCTTCGACAGGACCGCCAGAAGGGCGGACGACCCGGGGTAGGTCCCGCCCTCGGCCGCCGGGACCACGGTCGAGTGGCCGAGCCCCCACCACAGGAGCGGCACGGCGACCACCAACCCCGCCAGGGGGCCGGCCGCGGCCACGTCGAACAGGGCCCGCCGGTCGGCCGGCAGCCCCCGCATCCGGATGAACGCCCCGAACGTCCCGAGCCCGAACGGGACCGGGATGAAGTACGGCAGGCTGACCGGCAGCCGGTGGTAGCGGGCCGCCAGGTAGTGGCCGAGTTCGTGGACCCCGAGGATGAGGAGCAGCGGGACCGCGTACGCGAGCCCCTCGACGATCCGTCCCGGCTCCCGCCACAGGTCTGCCCCGGCGTGGTGGGCACCCGCGGCCGCGGTCGTGACCAGCGTAAGCGCGAGCAGGAGCAGATTCAGCCAGGGTCGGTCGGTCGCGACGGGTAGGTCGGCCGCCGGCATGAGGAGGACGACCGGACGGCCGTCGGCCCCGCGATGGAGGAACGGCGTCAACCCCGTCCCCGCGAGCCGGGCCTCCAGCCGGCCGAACGCCTCGTCCGGGGACACGAGGAGTTCCCCGCGGAGCACGACCGCGTCGCCGACCCGGTCCGCCGCGTCCACCCGGAACACGTCGTCCAGCCCGCCCGGGACCTTCGGCGGGGCCGGGTCACTCGCGGCGGGGCGGTGGTGCGGGTGGCGGGGGGCGTGGCAGGCGTCGGCCGCGAGAGCGGCCATCGCGAGGCAGCAGAGCAGCATCACCACGGGCACGAGGAGAGGGTCGAACGGCACCCCGGACAGGACCAGCACGAGGGCCGCTGCCAGGGGCAGCAGGCAGACCAGGTGAACCCACCACGACCACCGACGATGTCGCATCACACGTTCCTCCCGTAACCCTAGTTCCTCGGATTCTCAAGTCGCGCGCATGGCCGCGGTTAGGGGGATGGTCTCCCCGTCGGCTGCCGCCCCGGCGGGCCAGCCGAACCGGTCCCGCACCGCCTCCGTCAACCGGCCGGCCGGCCCCGGCTCCCCGTGGACCGCGTAGACCTTTCGCGGCGGCCGACGGAACCCGCCCAGCCAGGCCAACAGATCGTCCCGGTCCGCGTGCCCGGACAGCCCGTGGACCGTTTCTACCGTGGCCCGGACCGGGACCCGCGTCCCGTAGATGGTGACCGCGTCCGCACCCTCCTGGAGGGCCCGCCCGCGGGTCCCCTCGGCCTGATACCCGACAAAGAGGACCGTCGTCCGCGGGTCGGGCAGCCGCCGCCGCAGGTGGTGGAGGATCCGCCCCCCGGTCGCCATCCCGCTCCCGGCGACGATCACCATCGCCCCGGTGCGGTCGTTCAGCGCCTTCGACTCGGCCGCGGTCCGGGTCAGGTGGTACTGCCGGCAGCAGAGCGGGCACCGACCGGCGTCCATCAACTCGGCCATGTCGAGCGTATGGTCCGCCGGGTGCCGGCAGAAGATGTCCGTCACGTCGATCCCCATCGGGCTGTCGATGAAGACCGGGACGGACGGAATCGCCCCCGCGTCCTCCAGTTTCCGGAGCAACCAGATCAACTCCTGGGTCCGGCCGACGGCGAACGCCGGCACGAGGACCGCCCCTCCCCGGGCGACTGCCTCGCGAATCACCCGCGCCACCTCCGAGGCTGGGTCGGGAGGGTGAATGCGGTCCCCGTAGGTCGATTCGATCAGCACGATGTCCGCCGCCGGGACCGTGTCCGCTGCCCGCAGGATCGGGTGTCCCCGCCGACCCAGGTCGCCGGAG
>CAYVRB010000377.1:0-4972 GCA_964453375.1 uncultured Alcaligenaceae bacterium | reverse complement strand
CGCTTCATCTCCTGGATCATCTCCGGCACCGCGAGCGGATCGGACTTGCCCCAATCGCCCGCGGAGTTCGCCATGATCCGGTCGGTGCCGACCATCTCGATGATGTCGACGGCCCGCGCCGGCGTGCACTTCGTCGTCGGGTAGAGCGTCATCCCGCACCAGAAGCCGTTGTCGAGCGCCAGCTTCACCGTGTGCTCTTCCACGTGGTCGACGCAGACGCGGTGCGGCTGCACGCGGCGGTCGTTCTTCAGCATGTCCACGATCATCCGCGTGCCCTTGTACTTGTCCTCGAGGTGCGGCGTGTGGATCAGGATCAGTTCGTTCGTCTTGGCCGCGAGGTCGAGGTGTTCCTGGAAGACGGTGGCCTCGTTGGCGGTGTTCTTGTTGAGGCCGATCTCGCCGATGCCGAGGACGTTCGGGTTCTTCAGGAACTCCGGGATCATCGCGATGACCTCGCGCGAGAGACTGACGTTCTCGGCTTCCTTGGCGTTGATGCAGAGCCAGGAGTAGTGGCGGATGTGGAACAGGGCGGCGCGCTTCGGTTCGACTTCGGTGAGGTGGCGGAAGTAGTCGTGGAACCCGGCCGCCGTCCCGCGGTCGAACCCGGCCCAGAACGCCGGCTCGCTGATGGCGGCGCACTGCGCGTACGCCATCCGGGCGTAGTCGTCGGTCGTGCGCGAGATCATGTGGATGTGCGGGTCGATGTACTGCATGGCGGAGCCACTCTTCGTTTAACGGCGGTCCCGTGCGGGGTTTTCGTTTGCACCGCCCACGGCATGGGACGCACCGTATTCTAACGACGGCGGAAACACCACGACCCTCCCGGGAGTCGAAATTTCATGGCCGAGCCCTACACCGCGATCCAGGTCGTGATGATGCCGAAGGACACGAACCCCTACGGCACCATCTTCGGCGGCGTCATCCTCAGCTACATCGACGTCGCCGGGTCCATCGCGGCGCGGCGCGAGATCGCCCTCCGCGGCGGAGCGGCCGACACGCAGTACGTCACCGTCGCGGTCAACCGCGTCGAGTTCAAGAAGCCGGTGCTGGTCGGCGACGTCGTGAAGTTCCGCACCTCGTGCGTGCGAATCGGCCGCACGTCCATCACGATGCACATCGACGTGCTGGCGGAGCGCGGGCACGAGGTCATCCCGGTCACGGACGCCGAGGTGGTGTACGTCGGCGTGCGGCCGAACGGGCCGAACCGCGAACCGGTGCCGCTCCTGCCGACGGCGCCGGCGGGCGCCGCGTGAATCAACCCGGTTCGGGCTTGGAATCCGTCGCCGAGTTCCATAATCCAGCATCGAACCGCCGGTCCGCCCGCGAAACGGCTCCCGCCGAGGCCCGCATGGGTTATTCGTCCGTACACCTGTTCTTCGACGACATCGAGATCGGCCAGGTCTGGGAATCGGGCGGCCGGACCGTCACGGAGGCGGACATCGCGAATTTCGCCGGATTCAGCGGCGATTTCAACCCGATCCACGTGGACCACGCCTTCGCCGCCACCACGCCGTTCCGCCGCCCGATCGCGCACGGATTCGGCGTGTTCTCCATGGCCAGCGGCCTCGGCGTCGCTTCGCCCCCGGTCCGCACCATCGCGCTGCTCGGCGTCCGCGAGTGGAACTTCATCCTTCCCGTCTTCATCGGCGATACGATCCGCGTGCGCTCCGACGCCGTCGAGAAATCGCTCCGGGGACGCGGCAAGCGCGGCGAGATCATCTGGCACCGCGCCATCGTGAACCAGGACGGCAAAGTAGTGCAGGAAGGCCGCATCGCCACGCTCATCGAGTGCCGCCCGCGCCCGAACCTCGAACCGGCCCCGGCGCATCCGTCCGCCAATGGTACGGCCTGACCCATCCTCGAGCTTTTCGGAATTTCCGATGACGATCCGCACGCGCTTCGCCCCGTCGCCGACGGGCTACCTCCACATCGGCGGCGTCCGCACGGCGCTCTTCAACTGGCTGCTGGCGCGCCGGCACGGCGGCCAGTTCATCCTGCGCATCGACGACACCGACGACGCCCGCAACCGTGCTGAAGCCGTCAAGCCGATCCTCGACGGCTTCCGATGGCTCGGCGTCGACTGGGACGAAGGACCGACGCGCGACGCCGGCGGCGACAGCTTCGGCCCGCACAAGCCCTACTTCCAAGGCCAGCGGAACGACAAGTACGAAGCCGCGGCGATGAAGCTGATGGCCGAGGGGAAGGCGTACCCCGACTACACGACGCCGGAGCAACAGGACGCGGCCCGCAAGAACGCCGATCTGGCGCGGAAGCCGTACGTCCACCGCGGGAGCAACCGCGACGTGGCGCCGGAGGAGAATCTCAAGCAGTACGCGGCGAAAAAGGCGCCGATCCTGTTGAAAATCGTGCCGGGCCATGTCGTCAGCTTCCACGACCACGTCCGCGGCAAGGTGGACGTGAACACCGACACGATCCGCGATCCGGCGCTGTTGCGCGCCCCGGACGCGAAAGGCGTCTGCCGGGCGCTCTACAGCTTTGCCACGGTCGTCGACGAAGCCGAATTCCGCATCACGCACGTCGTGCGTGCCGAGGAACACCTCGCGAACACGCCGACGCAGGTGCTGATTTATCAGGCGATGGGCGCGCCGGTGCCGGAGTTCGGCCACGTGCCGTTGATCTTTCGGAACGGCAAGAAGATCAGCAAGCGGGACCTGCCGCCGCTCTCGGCCGAGGAGATCGGCAAGCTCAAGGCGTGCGGCTGGACCGACGACGAAATCAAGGGCCGCGACGACCTCAACCTCGCGACCGTCGCCTACTATCGCGAGCTCGGCTACCTGCCGGAGGCGCTCATCAACTACCTCATCCGGCTCGGCTGGTCGCTCGACGCCGAGACGGAAATCATCCCGCTGGATGTGGCGATCCAGAGCTTCAGCCTCGACCGCGTGACGAAGGCGCCGGGCAACTTCGACATGCAGAAGCTGTTCTGGGTGCAGGGCGAGTACATGAAGCGCCTGACGACGGCCGAGAAGGTCGAGCGCTGCATCCCGTTCCTGCGGAAGGCGAAGCTGATCGGCGAAACGCTCGACGACGCGACGCGCGCGGTGCTCACGAAGATCGTGGACGCGTCCGGCGAGCGGATCAAGCTGTTCAGCGACGTGCTGGCGTTCGCGTCGCCGATCCTCAAGGACGCGATCGACGCCGATCCGAAAGCAGTCGAGAAGGCGTTCAAGGACCCGGCCGCGAAGGGGTTGCTCGCCGAATTTGAATGCGTCCTGCGAAATTGCGAGCCGTTCGACGCGGCGACGACGGACAAGGCGATGCACGACTACGCGACGGCGAAGGGGATCAAGGTGAACGCGATACAACTTCCCGTGCGCGTCGCCGTCACCGGTTCCGGCGTCGGCTTCGGCCTGTTCGACACGCTCGCGATCCTGGGTAAGGATCGCGTCTTGACGCGCATCGCCGCGGCGCTCAGTTGAAGTACTCGACCGCGTTCTTGAAGATCGCGAAGCCGTCGCCCACGGGCTTCAATCCGTCGCGCGTCCAGCGGGGGTGGTGCGTCGGCAGCACGTTGCGCTCGGGGTGCGGCATGAGGCCGAGGACGCGGCCGGTCGAATCGCCGAGGCCGGCGATGTCCCCTTGCGAACCGTTGGGGTTGTGGGGGTATTCGGGCGGTTCGCCGTTCGGACCGACATAGTGCAGCACCGCCTGCCCGGCCTGCGCGAGGCCTTGCAGGATCCACTCCTTGCGGCAGACCAATCGACCTTCGCCGTGCGCCACGGGCACGTCAAGCGTGGTCACGCCGCGCAGAAAAACCGAATGCCCCGGCGTGGCCAGGAGCCGCACCCAGCGATCATCGAAGCGGCCGGTCGTGTTGTGCGCGAGCGTGGCGAGCGGTCCGTCCTCGTCGGGTGGCAGGAGGATGCCGGACTTCAGGAGCGTTTGAAATCCGTTGCAGATGCCGAGGATCAGCTTGTCCTGGTCGCGGAATTCCCGGATGGCGTCGGCGAGGAAATGCTGGAGTTGGACGGCGAGGATCTTGCCGGCGGCGACGTCGTCGCCATAGCTGAAGCCGCCGGGGAGCAGGAGGATTTGATGGTCGTGGAGGAGTCGCGGGGCTTCGCGCAGGCGATTGATGTGGAGTTTGGCGACGGCGGCGCCGGCCTTCTCGAAGGCGAAGGCGGCTTCGTGGTCGCAGTTGGTGCCGGGGCCGCGCAGGATCAGGACGCTGGGTGAAGGCATGGGGATTTTTTCCCGGTGGGGGCCGGTTTTCCGCTTGACCGGCGGGGTCGGCTTGGCGATCATCTTATGAACGCGAAACGGCCCGAAGTCACTTCGGGCAAAGCCGCCACTCCTGATCGACGGTGGTCCGTTCCAGTCTGGGATTGGAAGGGCGGAGGGGGTTTTTCCCAAAAAATTTCACCGGGCCGTTGACCCTGCGAAGGCCGCGTGTAGAGTAGTTGCACGGCCGAAGCGATTCGGTCGTGAAAGTTTGGGGAGTCGGAAGCGGGTTCGCCCGCGACGGTTTCCCGAAGTTGATCTTTGACAAATCGGTAGCGTTACGAGCCTTGCGAATGGGCGAGTTCATTGCCGTTGGACGGTGGTGACTCGCTCGGCGGAGTGGCGGGAGCAATCTTGTCGCTTTGCCAATTTGAGTGAGATCAACACCGAGCAACGAGCCGATTCGATTCTCGAAAGTTTCCAAGGTGGCCCCTTGGAACCAATAAACTTTTGAAGGGTTTGATTCTGGCTCAGAACGAACGTTGGCGGCATGGATTAGGCATGCAAGTTGTGCGAATCCCCGCAAGGGGGGAAGCAGCGTAAGGGGCAGTAATGCGTGGGTATCTACCCTGGGGTCTGGCATAGCCCTTCGAAAGAAGGGGTAATTCCAGATGATGTCGTGAGACCAAAGGTCCGCCGCCCTGGGAGGAGCCCACGTGATATTACCTAGTTGGCGGGGTAACGGCCCACCAAGGCGAAGATGTCTAGCGGGTGTGAGAGCACGACCCGC
>CAYVRB010000376.1:0-4984 GCA_964453375.1 uncultured Alcaligenaceae bacterium | reverse complement strand
TTCGCGGGCTTGATGTCGCGGTGGATGAAGTTCTTCTCGTGCGCGTGCTGGAGGCCGGCGGCCGCCTGCGCGATGTATTCCACGGCGCGCGACGGCGTGACCGGCCCGCCCTTGCGCAGCAGGTCCTCCAGCGTCTGCCCCTCGACGTACTCCATCACGAGGAAGTGCACGTCCCCCTGGTGGCCGACGTCGTGGATGCGCACGATGTTGGGGTGGTCGAGCGCCGCCGCCGCCCGCGCCTCGCGCAGGAACCGCTCCACGTTCAGCTTCGCGTTCTGGTCGGCTTTCGACGGCGGCAGCACCTTGAGCGCCACCTGGCGCTTCAGCGTCTCGTGTTCCGCGAGGTAGACGGCGCCCATGCCGCCCTGGCCGAGCTGCTCGCGCACGATGTACGACGCGAGCTTGAAGCCCCGCCATCGCCCGGTGAGCAGCAGTTTCGCCTGGAATTTCGTGAGCATCCCCTGCTTCACCATCAGGGCCGCCGACGCCGTCGGGTCCACGGGGAGGTTGGGGAAGCCCGAAAGGCTTTGATCGAGGTGGCCGCCGGGGTGGATTCCGCTCTTGCGGACCAGGTCGATCAGTTCGATCGTGGACGCGGGTGCGCGCATGGACGACTGGGGGATAGGGTGAACCGGATCCGCGCCGGATCGGCGCGAATGAATCGTTGCACTCTAGGTCACGATTTTTCCCGCCGCGCCGTAGTCGTCGGGCAATCCCGCGAGAAATGAACGCGCCTTAGCGCGGGAGATGAAAAGTCTTCGCGGAGCGCTAACGCGACATGAATCCTCGGACGCGCAGGTCCGCGAGGCCCTCGCGCAGCGCATCCTCGACCGGCCGCGGCGACAGGCCCAGCTCGCGCAGGCTCGACGTCGCATCGAAGAGCATCGACCGCCCCGCGAGCTTCACGCCCGTCACTGTCGCCGCCGGCGGACGACCGGTGACAAGGTCCGCGACGAACTCGCCGACGTACGCTGCCGCCAGCGCCAGCCCATACGGCACCTCCCACGTCGGCCGGGGCACGCCACATTGGTCCGCCACGAATTCAAAGACGCGCTTCACCGACCAGTTCTCCGCACCGAGGAGATAACGCCGGCTCGGTGTTCCCTTCGCCATCGCCAGCGCCATCCCGGCCGCCACGTCCCGCACGTCGATCAGGTTCAGGTCCGCGTCCAGGTAGGCGGAGCGCTTGCCCAAGGCGCAATCGAGAATCATCCGCGTCGGCGGCGACAGCCCCGCGTCCCCCGGCCCGACCGGCAGCGTCGGGTTCACGACGATGACCGGTTTTCCTTCCTTCGCCAACGCCAGAGCGTACCGTTCCGCCCGATACTTCGACCGGCAGTACGGTCCGATCGCGTCGGCGATCGTCACGCGCTGATGCTCGGTGATCGCCGACGCCTGATCGGCCCGCGTGAGGATGCTCTCCGTGCTGCAATGCAGGACGCGCTCCGCCCCGGCCGCGAGCGCCGCGTCGAGGACGTGCACCGTGCCCCAATGGTTCACGCGATCGAACTCGCCGCGCCGGCGCGTCCAGAGATTCGGATTCGCCGCGAGGTGGTAGGCGAAGCGGGCGCCATGGAGCGCCGGCCGGACCGCGTCGCGATCGCGGATGTCGGCGAAGGCGACCTCGACGCCGGACGGATGGAGTACGTGTGCGCCGGGCTTCTCGACGATGCGAACGCGCTCGCCGCGTTCGACGAGTTGCTGCACGAGATGCCGGCCGATGAACCCGCCGCCGCCCGTGACGACCGTGAGCGGGTCATTCATGCCGCGCCCGCCAGGAATTCCCTCACCGTCGTGACGCGATGCTCCTTCGCCGCCGCGAACACGGCTTCGCAGAGCGCGATCGTTTCGAGATTATCGCGGCCGCCGATCTCCGGCTCCGTGCCGTTCTCGATGGCGACGAGCAGCTGCGCCATTGTGCCGACGAACGCGTCCGGGAACCAGACTTCCTTCCATTCCGGCTTGATCCACGTCCCCGGCTGGCGTTTCGTGCTGAACGCGAGCGTGCTCGGCTCCTTCGCGGGATACTTCGGCCAGCCGATGGTGCCGGTCGCGAGGCCATCGACGCCTTCGATGCGCCAGCGGATGCCGAAGTCGCCGGCGGCGCCTTCGCGGCCGGGGCCGGTCCAGACGTCGTCCCACGAGCTGGCCCGCGCGCCGGAGTCGTATTCGAGGATGGAGAGGTTGATGCCGTCGGTGTGCGGGAACTTCGTGCGCGGGTCGGGCCGCGTGCTGGCGAGGACGCGGTCCGGCGTGCCGAGCCAGTAGCGGAAGGTATCGAGGTGGTGGATGCTCATCACGAACGTGGAGAGTGACGGCAGCCCTTCGGCCCACGGCATCCAGTGCGGGATGGCGCGCATGTCGATGGTCGCGAGCACTGGCTCGCCGAGCCAGCCGCGCGTGAGCAAGTCCTTCGCGGCACGCACCGATTGATCGAACCGCATGTTCTGGTTCACGGCCAGCACGATGCCGGCGTCGGCACAGCGCGTCACGAGGTCGGCCGCGTCCTTCACCGAGAGCGCCAGCGGCTTCTGCGCGAGGATGCCGCGCAATCGGCCGCGACCCAGCTCGACGGCCCGGCGAATCAGGTCCGGCTGCGCATCCGGCGGCACGGCGACGTCGAGAATCTCGATGCTCGAATCGGAGAGCAGTTTCTCGATGGATTCGTGCACGGTGGGAATGGCGTGCAGCTTCGCGACCTCGGTGGCGGTGGCTACGTTCCGCGACGCGATGGCGACGGGATTGAACCCCGCCTGCCGGTACGCGACGAGGTGGCAGTCCCGCATGATGAAGCCGCTGCCGACGCAGCCGATCCGCCAGTCTTTGCGGCGCGGAAGGGTGGGGAGGTGGTTGAGCGGCGGGTCGATCATGTGGGCGTTCCGGGGATGGCTGTTATATAGCGGTGGGCTTGCCCACCGTGCGGGTTCGAGTCTTCGAGAACCCGCCGTGGGCCATCGTCAATGGCGAACCGCCGAACGTCGCGCCGAGACCGACCGGCAATGTTCCATCGACGCGGGTTTCATCCGTTTCGAAAAAAGTCTCTCGTCGCCGAGGCCCACGGCGGACCTCGCCGACTCGGTCCGCCCGGTGGGCAAGCCCACCGCTATATGTCAGCTCTTCTCCAGCACGAGATCGACAACCCAGCAACCCCTCACGTGCGGTCCGTCGCTTCGGCAATGCGAGAGGATGTCCGCGTTCTCGCAGCCGGCGTCCTGGAGCGCATCCGCGAGGATCGGCAGCCGGTCGAAGGCGCGGTCGTCGTAGATGCCCTGCGCGATGGCGACGGCCGTTGATGTGAGCCAGACGGGATCGACGGTGACGGGGCGGAAGGGGTTGCCGAAGATGTCACGGAAAACATCTGGAGCGGCTTGATAAAGGTGACGATGATCGAGGTATTCGCTGGGTTCGGGGAAGAATTCCGCCTTTCTGGTATGTTCCACATCCAAACAGTCGATGGCGAAGCCTGCCAAATTGATTCGAGCTGCCAACTCGGATCGTTCACGACGCGCCTTCTGGAAGTTTTTCGAATAGCAATACTTGAGGTAACGCTTGATACCATCCGCCCATGCTGTTCGCGTTTGATCAAATTGCAACTGTCCATCGGCAAGTAACTCGGCGGCGTCAATCGCTTGACGTGCCTCTTTGATTGTTAAGTGTCGAAATTGGATTCGACAGCAACCCACTCGAAACAACAGAACTTTTCTCAGCGACACGGACATGGAAGCGAGGTGGGTTCGCATGAGGTGAGCATCGGTTGATACCAGCCACTCCGCTTCCATCATCGCGGCACCTCGTCGTCCATCTCCAGGAACGGATCGCGATAGATGCCGTTTTCCTTCATCGCCAACACTTGGCGATACTCGGCCTTCCGTCGGGCGATCAGCTCATCCAATTCGACGAGTTCCTCCGGCTTCGCCCCGCAATACTTGATGCGCCGATCGCGCTCGTTGCGGGAGCAATAGTACCGGGACTGCGCGACGAAGAAGCAGGGCTTCTCTCGAAAACCGAACGCCTCATGCCAGGCCAAACTCGGTTCGTTCGCGAGCATCGCCCCGCTTTCGAGCGTTGAGTAGCCTAGCCGAACCAAACGATTCGCCGCCCGAGCGACCACGGCCGTCGCGTAGCCGCGACGGAAGTAACGCGGGCGCACCAACAGACAGTCGAGCAACGGCGGTTTCTCCTCGCGAATCTTGATCATCGCCGCCGCGACGATCCGCCTGTCCCGTTCCAATACTGTCGACGCTGGCGACAAGGTGCCCCGCAAAGTTCCATAACATCCTTCGACGTATTCGACCGCCTTCAGGCGATACTTATTCATCGGATAATCGGCGTATTCGGGCGCGGTGAGGAACGAATCGAAGAACGCATCGATCAGTTCGTCCCGGTCGCGGGGCGTGCAACTCCGCAATCCCTTGATCCGACGATCGGGGCGTCGTGACATATCGAGTTCATACGTGACGAATGGCCACGACGGCCGAACGTGGGCCTTTTCCCCGTAGTATTCGCGCTTCCAGCCGGGCCGAAACGGGATGGTTCGCTGAAATGTCTCGAACGACATCCGCCGATGGATGGCCCTCAGCCGATACGCTCGCGGCTTCGCCGTCACGCCCGCACCAGCACCCGCAGCTCGCGCGGGAGCGGGAAGCTCACGTGCTCCTCGCGGATCACGCGGTTCTCCAGCGTCGCGCCGAACTTCTCCTTCAAATAATCCACGCAGTCCTGCACGTGGTCCTCCGGCGCGCTCGCGCCGGCCGTCACCAGCACCGTGTCGTCCGGCCGGAACCACCCGGCGTCCAACTCGGTCACGCGGTCGATCAGGTACGCCCGCTTGCCGCAGGTCCGGGCGATCTCCGCCAACCGCTGGCTGTTCGAGCTGTTCTGGCTGCCCAGCACCAGCACCACGTCCGCCTCCGGCACCAGCTCGCGCACCGCCTCCTGCCGGTTCTGCGTCGCGTAGCAGATGTCGTCCTTGTTCGGCCCGACG
>CAYVRB010000375.1:0-5018 GCA_964453375.1 uncultured Alcaligenaceae bacterium | reverse complement strand
GGGAAGCGCATGGCCGAGCGCATCGCGGCCGGACTCGCCCGCGCCGGCTGGACCGTGATCTCCGGCCTCGCTCGCGGCATCGACGGCGCCGCGCACCGCGGCGCGCTCGACGCCGGCGGCCGCACCCTCGCCGTCCTCGCCGGCGGACTCTCCCGCATCTACCCGCCCGAACACGCCGACCTCGCCGACGAGATCGTCCGCCGCGGCTGCCTCGTCTCCGAAACGCCGATGACCGTCGCCCCGCAGCCCGGCATGTTCCCCGCGCGCAACCGGATCATCAGCGGCCTGTCCCGCGCGGTCGTCGTCGTCGAGGCGAACGTCAAGAGCGGGGCGCTCATCACGGTGGAGCACGCCGCCGAACAGGGGCGCGAGGTCTTCGCCGTGCCGGGGCCGGTCGACAGCCCCGCGAGCGCCGGCTGCCTGGAACTGATCCGCAAGGGCGCGAAGATGGTCCGCGACGCGGACGACATCCTCGAAGACCTTCGCGGGATCGCGCCGCCCGATCCACCGGCGCCGAAGGCGGCCGCGCCGAACCCGACGCCGAGCCTGTTCGAGCCGCCGGCGCCGACCGGATTGAATCCGATTCAACAATCGGTGTGGGACGCCCTCGCGGACGGCGCGAAGCACGGGGACGAACTCGCGCGGCTCGCCGGCGCGGGAATCGGCGTCCTCAATCCGGCGCTGATGCAGTTAGAATTGAAGAAGCTGATCCGCCGGTTGCCGGGCAATCAGTACGAACGGCGAACCTGACGAACGGGGAGCGCATGCCGCCACCGGAGAAAGTCCTGCCGATGCTCCGCCGTGCGATCGACCTCGTGAAGGCGACGCCGGGCCGGACCGGGCACTTCGTGCGACTCCAGAATTGCGCGGAAGTCCTCGTCGCCGGCGACCTGCACGGGAACGTCCCGAATTTCCAAGCGATCTGGAAACTCGCCGACCTCGGACGGTTCCCCGCCCGGCACCTCGTCGTCCAGGAACTGATCCACGGGCCGTTCCGGTATCCGACGGCCGGCGAGAAATCCCATCAACTCGTCGACCTCTTCGCGATGGCGAAGACGCAGTTCCCCGATCGCGTGCATTACCTGCCGGGCAACCACGAGATGGGCCAGTGGACCGGCCGGAAGATTTTGAAGGGCGACGCCGACCTGAACGAGCAGTTCCGCCTCGGCGTGCTGACCGCGTACGGCAAGGCGGCGATGCCGGAGATCTATCGGAGTTATTTGGAATTGTTCCAGGTTTGCCCGCTCGGGTTGCTGACGCCGAACCACGTCTTCCTGAGCCACACGTCGATTCCGCCGCGGCACCTCGGCGGCTTCTCGCTCGCGCAGCTCGAACGCGAGACGTACGCCGACGCCGACTTGCAACCGGGCGGCACGGTGTACGGCATCCTGTGGGGCCGCGACACGTCCGCGGAGGCGGCGGGCGCGTTCCTCCAGAAGGTCGGGGCGGACCTGCTCGTGACCGGCCACATCCCCGCGGACGAGGGCTATTCCGTGCCGAACGACCGGCAGGTGGCGCTCGATTGTTCGCAATCCCCCGGCGGCTACGTCTTGTTCCCGGTCGATCGCGCCCTCTCGCATGGCGATTTGGTCGCGGGCGTCGGGCTGGTTTAAAGGGGACTGTCACCTTTTTTATCGACCGATTATTCGATAAATCGGTTGATAAAAAAGGTGACAGTCCCCTTTTCTGTGAACCCCGCGCGGGAATTCCGGTCTGGATATTGACGGCTCCTCCGCGTACAGTTACCGGACGGACCCGTCCGTTAACTAATTCGAGCCTCGCATGGCTTCCGCCCCCGCCCGCAAACCCGGGCGACCCAAAGACCCCGACCGCGAACGCCGACGGCGCGAGGAGATCCTCGCCGCCGCCGCCGACGCGTTCGCCCGCGACGGCTACGCCGAGACCGACGTCCAGGTCATCGCCGACCGCCTCCGCGTCGGCAAAGGAACCATCTACCGCTACTTCCCCGCGAAGCGCGACCTGTTCCTCGCCGCCGTCGATCGCGGCCTCAAGGACCTCGACGATTCGATCACGCGCATCCTGACTGCGGCCGACGTCGATCCGATCGACCTCGTCCGCCGCGCGATCCGCGCCTACCTGAAGTTCTTCCACGACCGGCCGGAGATGGCGGAGCTGTTCATCCAGGAGCGGGCGGCGTTCCGGGACCGGCACACGCCGCTGTACTTCTCCTCCGGCTACGACAAGCAATCGCGCGACGAACCGTTCGTGCGCGCCCTCATCGCCGCCGGGCGACTCCGGCCGGCGAAGCCCGAACACCTCCTCATGGTGACGGGCGACCTGCTCTACGGCACGGTGTTGTCGAACCACCTGTCGGGCCGACCGAGCAGCCCGAACGCCCAGGCCGACGCCATCCTCGACGTCCTCTTCCTCGGCATCCTCAGCGACCGCGAACGCAAACGACACATCGGGAGAAAATCGTGAACCGACTCGCGCCCGTATTGCTGATCGCCTTCGTCGGCTGCGCGCCGAAGCCCGACGCGGCCCCGAAGACCGACGACGCGCCGATCGTCGTCACCGTCGCGCCCGTCGCGTCGCGGTCGCTCGACCGCACCGTCAGCGCCGTCGGCACGCTCAACGGTTACGAGGAGGTCGTGCTCGCGCCGAAGGTCGACGGCCGCGTCGTCGCCATCCGCGCCGACGTGGGCGACGTCGTCGCCCCGGGCGCGACGCTGCTCGAACTGGAGGCGACCGACTACGAGTTGTCCGTCGTGGAGACGAAGCAGGCGCTCGCGGCCGAGTTGGCGAAGCTCGGATTGACGGAGTTGCCGGCCAGCGAGTTCGACGTGGAGACGGTGCCGTCGGTGAAGCGCGCGGCCGTGGCGCTCGAGGAGGCGGCGCGGAAGTTCAAGCAGAAGGCGGACCTGTTCAAGCGCGACGCGGTGTCGCGGGACGAGTACGACGTGGCCGAGACGGAGAAGCGGCTGGCGGAGGCGACCAAGACGCAGGCGGCGACGGAGGCGAAGGCGGTGCTGGCGGCGGCTCGGCTGCGCAAGGCGACGCTCGACTTGGCGCAGCAGCGGCTGCGGGATTGCAAGCTGGCGGTGCCGACGCCGACGGGAACGACGCGCGAGCCGGGGGCGATGCGCTACGCGGTCGCGGAACGGATGCTGACGGAAGGCTCGATGGTGCGGGCGATGCCGACGACGAACGCGTTCAAGCTGGTGCTGGCGCACGCGCTCAAGCTGCGGGTGATGGTGCCGGAGCGGTTCTCGGCCGAGGTGAAGGTCGGGCAGTCGGCCGACGTGAAGGCGGACGCGCTGCCGGGTAAGGCGTTCGTCGGCAAGGTCGTGCGCGTGAACCCGTCGATCGACACGCTGACGCGGTCGTTCCAGGCGGAGATCGAAGTGCCGAACGTGGAAGGGACGCTGAAGACCGGGGGCTTCGCGAAGGCGGAGATCCGCACGCGAACGGAGGCGAACGTGCGCACGGTGCCGCCGGAGGCGATCGTGAGCTTCGCCGGCGTGAACAAGGTGTTCCTCGCCGACGGCGCGAAGGCGAAGGCGGTGGAAGTGCAGGTCGGCACACGCGAGAAGACCTGGGTGGAAATCCGCGGCGACCTTCCCGCGAACGCCCAGGTCGTGACGAGTGGCCAATCGCAGCTCGTCGATGGTTCCAATCTCAAAATCCGAGAACCAGCCACGGATGAACACAGAGAGAAACCCGATCCGAAGAAATCATGATTTGGTTTGATCCGTTTTCTTCCGTGTTCATCTGTGGCCAAGTTGGGCTTTCAAAATGATCTGGGACATTTGCATTCGCCGGCCGGTCTTCACCTGCATGCTCGTGCTGGCACCGGTCGTGCTCGGCCTCGCGTCCTACGGCCGGCTCGGCGTCGAACTGTTCCCGAACGTGGACGTGCCGGTCGTCGTCGTGACCACCACGCTCAAGGGCGCGAGCGTCGAGGAGATGGAATCGTCCGTGACGAAGCCGCTCGAAGAGGCGGTGAACACCGTCTCGGGCATTGACGAACTGCGTTCCACGACGAAGGAAGGGCTGACGCAGATCGTCGTCGGGTTCAAGCTCGAGAAGAGCGGCGACATCGCGGCGCAGGAGATCCGCGACAAGCTCTCCATCGTGAAGCAATCGCTGCCGATCGGCACGGATGAGCCGAAGGTGGAAAAGTTCAACCTCGACGCGGCGCCGGTGGTCACGGTGGTGGTGTCGGCGAAGCGGTCCTTGCGCGAGGTGACGGAGATCGCGAAGAAGCTCATCAAGGAGGACCTCGAAGGCGTCAGCGGCGTCGGGGCGGTCGTGCTGGTCGGCGGGCAGAACCGCACGATCAACGTCTGGGCCGACCCGTACAAGCTTCAATCGCGGAAGCTCTCGATCGAGGACGTACGCCGGGCGCTGGTGGAGCAGAACGTGGAATTGCCCGGCGGCAAGGTGGACGGCGGGCCGAGCGAGGCGGGGCTGCGGATCGTCGGCAAACTCAAGACCGTCGAGGAATTCCCGGACATCATCGTGGCGAACCGCGGCGGCGCGCTCACGCGCCTGCGGGACGTGGTCGCCGGGCCGGACGGCACGGAGGAGCGCGGCGTCGAGGACGGCGTCGAGGAGCCGCGCGGCTTCTCGCGGCTCGACGGCGACATCGCCGTCTCGCTCGTCGTCCAGAAGCAGTCCGGCGGCAACACGGTCAAGGTCGCCGACGCCATCAAGGCGCGCCTCGCGAAAATCCGGCCGACGCTGCCCGCCGACGTGCGCGTGGACGTCATCCGCGATCAGTCGAAATTCATCAAAGGCTCGATCGAGGAGGTGAAGTTCCACCTCCTGCTCGCGGCGGTGCTCGTCAGCGGCGTGATCTATCTGTTCATCCGCGACTGGCGCACGACGGTGATCGCGGCGCTCGCGGTGCCCACCAGCATCGTCGGCACGTTCGCCTTCATGGATTTCATGGGCTTCTCGCTGAACAACATGACGCTGCTCGGCCTCATCCTCGCCGTCGGCATCGTCATCGACGACGCGGTCGTGGTGCTGGAGAACGTCTTCCGACACATGGA
>CAYVRB010000374.1:4818-5034 GCA_964453375.1 uncultured Alcaligenaceae bacterium | reverse complement strand
CTGTCATTGCTGAACTCCCGCGCTCCGCTCCGAAGACTCCGCGTCGCGGCTAAACGTTATCGGAACACCACGCCCGCCTCCAGGAACAGCACGCGGCGCATGCTGAGCAGGCTCGCCGCGAGCGCGATCACCGTGACGGCGCCGGCGGTGACGGCCATGATCTGCCAACCGAAGTAGAACGCCGGCGGCGTCGACTTCACCGCCCGCTCGAAGACG
>CAYVRB010000374.1:0-4808 GCA_964453375.1 uncultured Alcaligenaceae bacterium | reverse complement strand
CCCGCCGATGCCGAGGCCGAAACCGATCAGGGCCACGACGAGCGCCTGCAACAGGATCATGCCGACGAGCCGGAAGTTGCCCACGCCCATCGCCTTCAGGGCGCCCCACTGTTTGAGGTTCTCGAGCGTGAAGAGGTAAAACGTCTGCCCGGCGATGGCGCAGCCGACGACGAACCCGAGCATGACCGTGATGCCGAAGTTGATCGGGATGCCGGTGCGCTTCATGTAGTACTCGATCGTCGTCCAGAAGAACTGGTCGTTCGAGAGCGCCTTCAGTCCCGTCTGCTCGTGGATCGCTTCGCACACCCGTTCCGCCGGCACGCCGTCGTTCCCCTTCGCGAGGATAAAGGTCAGCGTCTTCCGCTCCTGCGGCAGGAATTGCACCGCCTGCGAATAGGTGCAGTACAGGATCGGAAAGGTCTGGAACGTCGGGTTGCACTTGCACATCCCCACGATCACGGCGCGCTTGTCGTTCATCTCCAGCGTGCGGCCGGCCTCGAACGGCTCCTCGCCGAAGAGGTAGCGCCAGCCGAACTGGTCGATGAACACCGCGTTCGGCTGGCGCAGGTCGCCGAGTTCGCCGTGGAGGATGCGGTCGGGCCGCGGGGCGCCGACGAGCGTGGCGTCGTCCAGGCCGATCAGGATCATCTGCTGGAAGTTGCCGTCGGACAGGCGCGCCCGCGCAATCCCCTTGTACAGCCGCACCGCCCACTGCACCCCTTCGACGCCGCGGACGCGCAGCAGCTTGTTCTCGCTCATCGGCTTCACGTCGTCCACGAACTGCACGTTCTTGTCCATCACCCAGATGTCGCCGCCTTCGATGTCGCGGATTTGGCTCGTCGTGTTCCGCATCAGCCCGCAGAAGATGGCGAGCTGCTGGCTCATCAGGAGCGCCGCGAAGGCGACGCCGAAGATGATGCCCAGATACTTGGCGCGATCGCCGGTGAGCATGCGCAGCGCGACCCAGTTCATGGCGCGGCCTCCCGGATTGGTTCGCCGAGGCCGAGCGCCGCCAGCGCGAACCGCGTCACGTGCTCCGCGATCATCGGCGTCGTGATCGCGTCGACCGGCTCCTTGCCGAAGATCAGTTCCACCACCTGCCGGTTCTGGCGATAGAAGAGGACCTGCCCGATGATGCTGAAGCCGATCATCAGGACGCGCGCCTCGGGCGCCGTCGGCAGCAGCTCGCGGACGATCGCGCGCAGGCCGAACGCCATCGGTTGGATGAACTCGGTGACGATGGCGTGCGCCGCGGCCGTCGGCTGCGACATCTCCCGCATCATCAGCCGCAGCGAACTCGGCCGCGTCGGCTGCGTCATCCGCGTCGCCATCTCGTGGATGAACGCCTTCAGTTTCTCGACCGGCGGCGTCCCTTCCGGCGCCAGCGGCAGCGGCATCCCCTTCGCGGCGCAGGCGTGCGCGAATCGCACGGTCTCGATGTAGAGCCGCTCCTTGTCGCCGAAGTAGTAATTGATCGCCGCGACGTTCGCCCCGGCTTTGTCGGTGATCTCGCGGATCGTGGCGGACGCGAACCCCTTCTCGGCGAAGATCTCTTCGGCCGCGAGCAGCAGGCGTTGCCGGGGTTCCGGGGCGTCGTCGGGATCCGCGATCATGATGGGCACCGACCTGAATAACTGATTGAAACAAGTGTACCAATCATTTGTTTGAAATACAAGTTTGGATTCATGCTTTTTTGGTAATCCGATGAGTCCGGCACGATTCCTAAAACGACCAAAAATCATAAACTATTTATAGAAATGGATTTACGTCTCAGTCTCTTTGGGTCCGAAAATTGGGAGTGATTCCGCCGCAGGGTGGGGAGGTATCGGCCGGACCCATTTTCCGCCTTGCCGAGCGTCCGCTTGCGACTACTTCTTGCTTCATGAGTGATACCCCGCGATATTCGTTCCCCATCGCCAGGCGGCTGCTCCGCTTCGCCGGCCGGGCGCGTCGCAACTGGTTGGCGCGCCACCAGAACGGATTCAACTTCGCGATCCACATGGCGGGCATCCCCCTTTCACTCTTAGTCGCGCCGGTGCTCTGGTTTCTCGCCCCCTGGACGTGGGGATTGGCCGCGTTCCTCGGGGGCTACGTCCTGCAATGGATCGGCCACCAGGTGGAAGGGAACGACGTCGGCGAGTTCATTCCGATCAAGCGCCTGCTCGGCCTGCCCGTGGTGGCCATTGCGCCGCAATTCGCGTCCCCCGCTTCGCCGGAACCCCGCTGATTGCGCCGTTTGACATTCCGCCCAGTCGCGCCACTTGAGCGATAGTCGCCACTTTCCCGAAAAAGTCGTCGAGCGGGCCGTTTCCGCCCGCAAGTCCTGTGGATTTTTCCCCGCTTCGCGTCGATAGGTGGGGAGATACCCCGCGTTGTCGGGGAACGTCTGCGAGGGGGGCGCGACGTGACCATGAGATTGCAACGTGTTCGGCGTTGGAAGGCGCGGCTTTGCGGGGGCCTGCTCGCCCTGCTGCCGATGGCCGGTTGTAAACACCAATTGTTCCTCGAGCCATCCGACCACAAGACGTCGTTGATGGCCGGATTGGAAAAATTGGAGACGCAACCGCACGCCTCGATCCCGCCGACGCTCGTGTCGCCGGGGATGGCGCCGGCGACGGCGACCGACCCCACGCGCCCCTCGCGGCCGATCAGCCTCAAGGAATGCATCGCCATCGCCGTCGAGAAGGGGAACCTCGGTTCGATCGGCGGCAGCCAGAACGCCGGGTTCGTCAACGACGGCCTCGTGTCCTTCAACGGCCGGAACACCGGCGGTTCCGATTCGCTCCGCGCGCTCGTCATCGACCCCGCGATCGTCGGCGCCGACATCGAGCGGTCGCTCTCGAAGTTCGACGCGCGCTGGATCTCGAGCCTGACCTGGTCCAAAAACGACCAGCCAGTGGTGAACTTCCAGCAGCAACTTACGAACGGCGACGCGGCGTCGATTAGCACCACGCTGGCGAAGCCGCTGCCCACCGGCGGCGTGATGGGGATCACGTTCAGCACCGACTATCGCAAGTTCGCCGTCACGAGCTCGACGTTCGCGCAGAACGTCAACCCGGCCTACACGCCGCGCCTGCAGTTCCTCTTCGAGCAGCCGCTGCTCCAGGGCTTCGGCATCGAGATCAACCAACTCGCGACGAGCCACCCCGGCAGCCTCCTGATTTCGGGCCTGCGGCCGAGCGGCGGGCAGACCACCGAAGGCATCCTCATCACGCGCATCCGCTACGACCAGCAGCGCGCCGAGTTCGACCGCCAGATCAACCAACTGCTCATCAACGTCGAGTCGGCGTACTGGAACCTCTACGCCGCCTACTACAACCTCTACGCCCAGGAGGAGACGCTGAAGCAGGCGTTCAACCTCTACACGAACATCAAGAAGCGCCACGAGGCCGGCGCCGTCCGCCTCGGCGAACTGACGCAGACCGAATCGCAGCTCTGGACCTTCGAGCGCAACATCGTGGAGGCGCGGAACCAGGTGCTGGACGCGGAGCGCAGCCTGCGAGGCCTGCTGGGCGAGAACTCGCACGCCGACGGGATGCGCCTGGTGCCGACCGACGAACCGACGCTCGCCCCCTACAAGCCCGACTACTACGAGCAGGTAAACGAGGCGCTCGCCTCGCGGCCGGAACTCATCATCGCCCGGCACGACCTCAAGGCGCAGCAACTGAACCTCCTGCTGGCGAAGAACCAGCGCCGGCCCGACCTGCGCTTCTTCGCGTCGCAGGACATGGCCGGCATCGGCACGCGGCTCGACGGCTCGCCCATCATCCGCGACGCCCAGGGGAACACCCTCCAACAGAACGCCTTCGCCAACTTCGCCGACAACGACGCCAACAGTTGGCAGCTCGGCCTCCGGCTCGACATCCCGCTCGGCTTCCGCGACGCCAACGCCGCCGTCCGCCAGGCGCAGCTCCAGATGGTCAAGAGCCACTATCAGCTCCAGGACAGCGAACGCAAGACGATGGAAGTCGTCCTCCGGCAGTGGCGGAACCTCGACTTCCGCTACCGCGACATCGAGCTGCGCCGCCAGACGCGGATCAAGCTCCAGGAGACGCTCGCGCTCAGCCAGAAGTTCATCGACGGCGGGGCGTTCGACGTGAACACGCTGTTCAACATCCTGCAGGTGCAGCAGAACTTCGCGGCGCAGCTGGCGGGCGAGTACCAGGCCATCGCGCAGTACAATTCGGCGCTCGCGGCGCTCGAGTTCGAGAAGGGGACGATCCAGAAGTACAACAACGTGAGCGTGGGCGAGGGGCCTCTGCCGCCTCACGTGCAGAAGAAGGCGTCGGACCACTTCAGCGCGCGGAACGCGGCGATCAAGCTGCGGGAGCGTCCGTCGGAGTTGGCGTTGCCGGCGCTGAGCGCGGCGCCGGTCGTGGAACAGGCCCCGGTTCCGGCGGTCGAAGGGGCCAAGGTGCCGCTGGCGGCGCCCGCGCCGCCGACCGGCCCGATCGCCGCCGCCCCGGTGCTGCAGGACATCCGCCCGATCGTCAGCCCCTGGCCGGGCACGCAGGACGCGCCGGGCGCCGTCTTCTCGC
The DNA here is from genome assembly GCA_964453375.1 of uncultured Alcaligenaceae bacterium. Classification (GTDB taxonomy): domain Bacteria; phylum Planctomycetota; class Planctomycetia; order Gemmatales; family Gemmataceae; genus Limnoglobus. Next base: position 270 of record CAYVRB010000374.1, on the reverse strand, counting down.
CGATCGGCACGGCGCACATCCCGGCGCGCAAGACGATCCAGCCGCCGACCGCCGAGCCGGTCGCGAAGCAGCCGTAATATCGTTCCAGCAAGGTCGTTCCCGATGAATCGGCGTTGAGTGAGTTCGAACGAGATTTCGGTGCGAGGCCTTCGCATCCGTGCAGGATTGAACTCTCAGCGAGTATTCGAGTCGTCGAGTGCGACGTTTGATTGTGATCGCGCAGGCGATTCGACCGCGGGTTTTCGGCCCCGACGGGGCCACCGACAATAG
>CAYVRB010000373.1:0-5186 GCA_964453375.1 uncultured Alcaligenaceae bacterium | reverse complement strand
GGACAAGTCGTTGATCCAGACGATGGGCCGCGCGGCGCGGAACGTGAACGCGGAGGTCATCATGTACGCGGACACGGTGACCGCCTCGATGGACCGCGCCCTTAAGGAGACGTCACGTCGGCGCGAGCTGCAACTGGCGTACAACGCCGAGCACGGCATCACGCCGCGCACGGTGCAATCGGCGATCCGGAGCGTCATCGAGGAGGAGGTCGAAGCTCACAAGCTCGCGCAGGAGGCGGCCGGGACGAAGGAGGACTATGTCACCGCGGAGTTCCTGGAGGAACTGCAGAAGGAGATGCTGCTGGCGGCGGAGAACCTTGAGTTCGAGCGCGCGGCACAGTTGCGGGACCAGATCGCGAAGCTGAAGGGTGAAACCGTCGCCAGCCCGCAGGCGAAAGGCAAAGGCCGCCGGCGGGCGAAGAACCGATAAGGAACCACCATGTACCTCGGCATCGAGATCGGCGGGACGAAGCAGCAGGTCGGCCTCGGCGCCGGCGACGGGGCGCTCGTGCCGCTCGGGGATGACAGGAAACTGTTGCAGCGCCTCGTCGAGCAATCGGCGGGGGCCGCCGGCATTCGCGCGGCGATCGAAGGGATGTTGCCCGACCTGTGGACGCGCTCCGGCGTTTCGCCATCGGCCGTGAAAGGGATCGGCATCGGATTCGGCGGGCCATTCGACGATGCCTCCGGTCGCACGATCAAGTCCCACCACATCGACGGCTGGGACGGCTTCCCGCTCGGCGAGTGGGCGAAGACTCTCCTCAATGTCCCCGTCGCCATCGGGAACGACGCCGACGTCGCGGGCCTCGGCGAGGCGCTGTACGGGGCGGGGCGGGGCGTGTCGCCGCTCTTCTACATCACCGTCGGCACCGGCATCGGCGGCGGACTCATCCTCGACGGCGAGATCTACCGCGCCGTCGGCCGCGGCGCCGCCGAGATCGGCCACCTGAAGGTGCTCGACTGGTCCCGCGCCGGCACGCCGATGATGGTCGAATTAGAGAAGGTCGCGTCCGGCTTCGCCATCGGCGAGCGCGCGAAGGAGTTGGCGATCGAGGGCGAGGCCGCCGGTTCGGTGCTGCTGGAACTCGTGGGCGGGGACATTGGGAAAATCACCGGGGCCTTGGTCGGCCGGGCGGCGAAGAAGAAAGACGCTTTCGCCATGAGTGTCTTGAAAGAAGCGACGGACGCGCTGGCGGAGGCGATCTGCCAGATGATCGCGCTCGTGTGCCCGAAGCGGATCGTCATCGGCGGCGGCGTGACGTCGAACGGGGACGAGTTGCTCTTCGATCCGCTCCGCGCCGCCGTCGCGGAGCGCGTCTTCGCGCCGTTCCGCGGCCTGACGGACATCGTGCCGACGGCGCTCGGCGCGGAAGTGGTCATTCACGGCGCGATCGGCTTGGCGGCCCGCCGCGCGAACGGGTAGACTAATCGGGGGAGGTTCCACCATGACCGCGACGCGACTGCCGCCGAAATCGAAAGCGAAGCCGTTGACGGCGGACGAGTTCTGGGAGTTCGGCCATCGACCGGAGAACGAGAACACGAGTTTCGAACTCATCCGTGGCGAGGTGATCGAAATGCCGCGTCCGACTCGACAACACGGATACGTTTGCTCGCGTTTTACCACGATCCTCACGAACTGGTCCTTTGAAGTGAAAGTCGGATACATCGCCTCCAACGATGCCGGCGTTTTGCTGGAACGAAACCCCGATACCGTTGTCGGGCCGGACGTGGCGTATTACACGGACGCGAACACGTTCGCCGAAGTCCATCCCCGCTGGGGCGAGCATCCGCCGGTATTGGCCGTCGAGGTGTTATCGCCGAACGACCGCATGAGCAAAGTCAATGCGAAGATCGCCGGCTACCTTCGGGGCGGCGTCCGCGTGGTGTGGCTCGTCGACTACGAAGACCAGAAGATCACCGTCTACCGTCCGGATCGATCGCTCGTCGTGCTGGAAAGTACGGACACGATCGCCGACGATCCCGAACTGCCGGGCTTCGCGTGCGCCGTCGCCGAGTTCTTTCGCTTGCCCGGCGCGCCGGCGGGGGCGCCATGATCCAGATCAAGATCTGCGGCGTGACGACGCCGGAGGACGTGGCCGTCGTCGCGGACGCCGGGGCGGACGCGATCGGGTTCAACTTTCACCCGAAGTCGCCGCGGTACGTGGACCCAAAGGCGGCCGAGCCGCTGGTGCGGGCGCTGCCGTCGTTCCTCGCGTCGGTAGGCGTGTTCGTGGAACCGCCGATGCGGCAAGCGATCGCGATCGCCTACCAGCTCGGTCTGCGGACGATTCAGACGTACAACGCGCCGCCGGACGACGATCCTTTCCCGTTCGCTCATCTGCCGGCGTTCCGCGTGCGGGACGCGGCGTCGTTGCAGGCGATCCGGCAGTACGTGGCGGGCTGCGCGTCGTTCGGCCGCAAGCCGGCGGCGGTGCTCGTCGATTCGTTCGTGCCGGGCGAAGTCGGCGGCACGGGCAAGGTCGCGCCGTGGGACCTGCTCGTCGGTTTCGACCCTGGCGTGCAGCTGGTGCTCGCCGGCGGGTTGACGCCGGACAACGTGGCCGAGGCGATCCGGCTCGTGAAACCGCGCGGTATCGACGTTGCCAGTGGTGTCGAATCTGCGCCCGGAAAAAAGGACGCCGGCAAAGTCCGGGCATTTGTGAAGAATGCGCGGGCCGCCGCCCAACTATCATAATCCCCGACTCACGGGGGTTCGCTCATGGCTCACTGGATCGGCATCGACCTCGGCGGCACGAAAATCCTCGCCGGCCTCTTCGACGACTCGCTCAAGCTCCTCGCCCGCGCCAAGATTCCCACCGAAGCCGAGAAGGGGCCGGAGAGCATCCTCGCCCGCATCGGTCAGACGGTCGAGGGGATCCTCGCCGAGGCGAAGGTCGCGGCGAACGGCGTCAAGGGTCTCGGCATCGGCATTCCCGGCCAGATCGAGCCGGGCGGCTCCGTCGTGCGCTTCGCCCCGAACCTGAACTGGCGAAACGTGGACGTGAAGCCGATCCTGCCGGCGGCGTGGAAATGGCCGGTGGTCGTCGACAACGACGTGCGCATGGGCACCTTCGGCGAGTACGCCGCCGGCGCCGCGCGCGGGGCGAAGCACGTCTTCGGGATCTTCATCGGCACCGGCGTCGGCGGCGGCCTCATCCTCGACGGCCAACTCCACACCGGCTTCAACGGCCACGGCGGCGAGGTCGGCCACATCGTCCTCCACTGGCGCCGCGGCAGCACCCTCGAATCCGTCGCCGGCCGCAAATACCAGATGCTCCGCGCCAAGGAACTCCTCGACGACGCCCCGAAACGCGTCCGCAAGGAGTGGAAGGGCGTGGACCTCGAGAAGGTGAAGAGTTCGCAGCTCGCCGAGTTCTACCAGCGCGACGACCCGATCGCGGTGCAGCTGATCGACGACGCGGCCCGCGCGCTGGGCGCGGCGATCGCGAGCGTCGTGAACTTCGTCAGCCCGCAAGTGATCGTCATCGGCGGGGGCGTCACGGGGGCGCTCGGCGACCCGTTCATCGAGCGAATCTGGGAACTCGCCCAGCGCCACATCTTGCCGGACGCCGCCCGAAACGTGAAATGCTTGGCGGCGGCCCTCGGCGACGATTCCGGTATCGTCGGTTCGGCGGCCTACGCGAAACTCAAACTGGCGGGACCCTGAAAGCATGAATGCGGATTGGCGCGCGCGGTACGACCTGGCCATCGACGTGGCCCGGCAGGCGGGAGACTTGGCGAAGAAATACTTCGACGAAGGCTTCGAGGTGGAGTGGAAGCAAGACCACAGCCCCGTGACCATCGCGGACAAGCAAGCCGAAGAACTGATCCGAACCACGATCAAAAAGCACTTCCCCGGCGACGGGTTCCTCGGCGAGGAATACGGCGACGAACCGAGCACCACCGGCTACCGCTGGGTGATCGACCCGATCGACGGCACCCGCGCGTTCGTCCGCCACATCCCCATTTGGGGCACGCTGCTCGGCCTCGAATACCAAGACGACACCATCGCGGGCATCGCCTACGCGCCGGCGCTCGGCAATCTGTGGCGCGGCCTCCGCGGCGACGGCGCGTACGTGGACGACCGCCGCATCCACGTCGCCACGACGGAACGGCTCGATCAATCCTTCCTCAGTTATTCCGGCGTGGGCTGGTTCAAGAAGGCGGGCCACCTCGACAAGTTCACGCGGCTGTGCAACGCGACCGAGCGCCAGCGCGGCCTGGGCGACTTCTACGGCTTCGCGCTCGTCGCGCAGGGGTCGATCGACCTCATGGTCGACCACGGCGTGCACGCGTGGGACGTGGCCGCGATGGTGCCGATCGTGGAGGAGGCCGGCGGCGTCTTCACCGACTGGTCCGGCGTGCGCACGATCCATTCCGTGGACGTGTTGGCGTGCGCCCCGGCGCTTCACGCGCCGACACTCGAGATCCTGCGTTGAAAAGGGGACTGTCACCTTTTCTATCGCGGGATTTATTGGAAAATCGGTCGATAAAAAAGGTGACAGTCCCCTTTTCTTGGCCTCGCCCGCCGACGGTCGCTATAATGGCTGCGTCGGACCCGCCGGACCTTCCTTTCGACCTCACCCAGGAGAACGCATGACCCGCTTCCGCCTGTTCGCCGCGCTCGCCGCGTTCGCGGTCGCCACGCTCGGCGCGAACGCCCAGTGGGCCACAATCAAGGGCCAGATCATCCTCGAAAACGCCCCGGACGCGAAGGACGTCAACGTGACGGCCGACAAGGAGCACTGCCTCTCCAAGGGCGCGCTCAAGTCCGAGGAATTGATCGTGAGCGCGAAGACCAAGGGCGTGAAGAACGTCTGGGTCTACCTGAAGCCGGAGGACGGGGACACCTTCGACGCGAAGCAGATCAATCCGGCGCTCGCCGGCGCGAAGCCGAAGGAACACGCGATCGACCAACCGTGCTGCGCGTTCGTGCCGCGGATTACGGTGGCGCGGGCGGGCGACACGCTGAACGTGAAGAACAGCTCGCCGGTGCCGCACAACATCAAGTACTCCGCGGACAACCTCGAGTTCAACCAGACGCTGGCGGCCGGCGGTAGCTACAAGCCGGAGAAGGCGCTCGAATTCCAGAAGACGCCCGTGACGATCCAATGCAACGTCCACCCGTGGATGGGCGGCCGCGTGGTGATCTTCATGCAGAACCACCTCGAGTTCACGCTGGCGTG
>CAYVRB010000372.1:0-5213 GCA_964453375.1 uncultured Alcaligenaceae bacterium | reverse complement strand
TCGCCGAAGGCCCGAAAAAGCGCAAGATCAATCAGACGGGCCGTGAACGGTTACTTCCCACGCTCCTCCGTTCACACGCTTTTCGTAATCGACGTAGACAGTGACTTGATTTACGCCGGCCTGAATGTTTGTGACAGAGAACGATCCCTTCACGCTATACATGTTTCCGACTATCTGAGATGAACACGTAGGTGTCGCGAGCGCGGGATCAGCGGCGAAGGATGTGCTGGATGTGGACAACGAGAGCGCGATCGCTATCGCGAACGGCGCTAATCTGCGGACTGCGGACTGCGGACTGCGGACTGCGCCACATAAGGTGAACATCGTTCACCTCCTGAAAGAGGATGGAGAGATGGGCGAGACCACATCCGTGCGTCCGAGATTCTGACGATTCGACATCTGCCTGTCAAATAAAAAAGACGAATCTTTTCCATTATTCCTAAAGTCGTTACCCTGTCCTCACCCTCCCGGAGTGCCTCCATGCGATCGCTCGCTCTCCTGATCTTACTCACTGGTTCGGCCGCGGCCGCAGATCCGACGCCGACTGTCACGCTCGACCTCTGGCCCGGCAAGGCGCCCGGGGAAGTCAAGGAACTTCCACCCGAAGCGTACCAGCCGACCAAGCCGAACCAGCTCGACGTGAAACGGCTCGGCAACGTGTCCAAGCCGCAGATCGCGGTCTACGCGCCGGAGACGCCGAACGGCACCGCGGTCGTGATCGCGCCCGGTGGCGGGTACAGCATCCTCGCCATCGAGCACGAAGGCACCGACGTGGCGGTCTGGCTGAACAAGCTCGGCGTCACGGCCATCGTGCTGAAGTACCGCGTCCCCCGCCGCGAGAAGCAGGAGCCGAACAACCTCGCGCAACTCCAGGACGCCCAGCGCGCCCTCGGCCTCGTCCGCAGCAAGGCGGCCGAGTGGAAGCTCGACCCGAAGCGGATCGGCATGCTCGGCTTCTCCGCCGGCGGGCACCTGACGGCCACGCTCTGCACAAACTACTCGAAGCGGCTCTACGACGCGATCGATAAAGCCGACGAGGCGTCGTGCCGGCCCGACTTCGCCGTGCTCGTCTATCCGGCGTACCTGGCGAAGAAGGACACGGCCGACATCGCCGAGTCGTTCAAAATCACGAACGAGACGCCGCCGATGTTCTTCGCGCACGCGTCGGACGATCCGGTGTCGAGCGACAATAGCGTCGCGTTCTATCGGGAACTGAAGAAGAACGGCGTGGCGGCGGAACTTCACCTGTACGCGAGCGGCGGGCACGGCTTCGGGATGCGGACCGATCGCGGGCCGGTGAGCGCGTGGCCCAAGCGCTGCGAGGAGTGGTTGACGGGGCGGGGATTGGTGAAGTAATGAAAACGGAGAAGCCCCGGCACGGCCGTGCCGGGGCTTCGGATTTTCCTTCCACTCCCATCACTTCTTTTCCGGTTTCTTCTCTTCCGGCTTCTTCTCGTCCACTTTTTCCTCCGTCGTCGGCGGGTACTTGCCGGCCTTCAGGTCGGCGTAGATCGGCTTGAGGATGTCGGCCGGGAGCGTCCAGGTTTCGACGCGGCCGGCGCGGGCGATGTTGATGCCGAGCACTTTGCCGTCGAGGTCCACGAGCGGGCCGCCGCACTCCGTCGGCTTGATGGAGGTATCGTGCATGATGACCTTCGGGAAGCCGGTGCGGCGGCTGGAGAGCTCGCCGGCGAGGGTGTTCTGGAAGTCGCCGCGGTCGAACTTGGCGCGCTTGACGAGCTTCACCTTGTACTCCTTTTCCTCCTCGCCGCGGCGGACGAGGAGCATCACCGTCTCGTCGGGCTTGTACTTGTCGAGGATCTTCTTGAGGTCGTCGAACTTCTTCACCGGCTTGCCGGCGACGGCGAGGATGATGTCGTCCTTCTTGAGCTTGGCGAAGGCGGCGCCGCCGCCGGGCGAGACGCTGCTGATGCGGATGCCGTCGTCGGCTTCGCTCTCCGCGTTGGCGGCGGTGATGCCGAGGAAGCCCTTGTTGAGGTTGTCGATGAGGCGTTCCTCGCCGTAGAGCCGGCGGGATTCGGCGCTGACGATGCCGACGGCGAGGGGTTCGGCGTCGGGGCCGGCGACGGCGACCCAATTGCCGACGATCGCGTCCTTCGCGTCGACGAACGCGGGCACCGGCGTCAGGTCGTTCGCGTCGATCTTGAGCAGCGCGAGGTCGGTGAGTTCGTGGTAGCCGACGGTCTTGGCGTCGTATTCGGAGCCGTCGGAGAGGCGGACGCTGACGACGCCCTTGAGTTCGCTGCCTTTCGTGAGGATGTAGCCGTCCTTGTCCATGACGGTGCCGAGGATGGCGTCCTTGTTGTCGACGCGGACGCGCACGGTGGCGGCGGTCGCCTTGGAGGACGACGCGACCATGAGCTTCGAGATGAGCCGCTTGCCGGAATCGAGGGAATCGGCGCGGACCGGCGCGGCGGCGAGCGTGGCGAGGACCGCGACGAGCAGGAATCTCTTGAGGTTCATCGGTGCGTCTCCGGGTGGGTTCGGTCGGCCGATCAGGGCATGGGGCGTTGGCGGCGGCCGAGCGTCACCTTCGCTTCGAGGATTTCGTCGCCGCGGCGGAACTCGACGGTCGCGATGTCGCCGGGCCGCAGTTGCGTCATGATCTCGTCCACGTCGGAGGTCTTATCGAGGACGTGGCCGTTGAGCTTGAGCAGGCGGTCGCCGATCTTGATGCCGGCCTTGGCGGAGGGGGAACCGTCGGAGAGTTGCTCGACGACCGGCTCCATCGCGCCTTCGCGGTTGAGGGTGACGCCGAGGACGGCGCGGGATTCGCCGCGGCCGATCACGTCGCCGCGCACGAGGCGCTTCCATTCGTCCTGGAAGGCCTTGGTCGAGACGTGGACGTTGTCGTCGATCTTGTCGCCGATGCGGCTGTGGATGCCGACGAGCTTGCCGGTGAGGTCGAAGAGCGGCCCGCCGGAATCGCCGCCGACGAGCGTGCAGTCGGACACGAGCGCCTTCTGGTTCTTGAGGTCGACCATCTGGCCGAGGCGGACCGGCGCGCGGCGTTCGGGCTTCGGGCCGCCGGGGTGGCCCAGCGACACGACCCATTGCCCCTTCGCGAGCTTCGAGGAATCGCCGATTTCGACGAACGGCCACTTCCCCTCCTTCGCGCCGGGCCAGGTGGCGTCGGCGGGGACGGGATCGACGATCTTGACCATGCCGCTGTCGACGCCGGGGTTGCGGCCGAGGATTTTGCCCTTCACCTCGATGTTGCCGGGGAGCAGCAGGCGCACGGTCGTGGGGTTGGCGTCGCCGCGGCGCGGGGCGAGTCCGCCGAAGCCGAAGCTCGGCGGTTCGATGACGTGCGCGGCGGTGAGGACGAGGCCGTCGTCGCTGACGATGACGCCGCTGCCGGCGCCGACCGATTGCGGGCCGTTGCGCGAGGGGTCGATCTCGCCGAGGATCACCGCGACGGTCGCGGGCGTGACCTTGGCGACGAGGCCCTTGACCGTGTCCTGGAGCGATTTCAACTCGACGACCGTATCGGGCGCGGTCGTGCGCGTCGGGTTCCAGAGGACGGGTTTGGAATCGGCGGCGGAACCGAAAACGGCGAGCGGAAGGGAGAGGAGGAAACTCGCGGCGTACCGTCGGAGGCGCATGGTGGGCAGGCTCCGGTCATGAAGGGGGCGTGTCGATTCCATTTTAGGCTCGTGCGTCAAGCCGCGCGGGGAATCGCCGCATTTCTCTAGCTTGCCCAATTCGACGCCGGGAAGCAAGCATCGGTTTCGCGGGAAGTCTCGAAAGGTGCCAAATGGCGTTGTCGGGTCCGATCGGCGACCCTTGGGAAACTGCGCGAAGATTCCGGTCCGGCCGGAACCGTTTCGATTCCTCGCGTCGACTTGCGGGCGAATCCCCGAAAAATCAATTCTTCCTGTCAAGCTGGGGAAACTGTTCCTCCGATAACGATCGTGCGGGATTTTGCGCGCACTCTCCGACGGTTGGATCGCACCATGCCCGGATTGGCACATTGGGTCCGACGCCGCTGGCTGCCGAAGCTGGTTCTCGCCGGTGCGGTGATCGCCGGGACGGGATGCTCGCGCCTGCATTTCCGCGAGCGCGCCGACAAGGACGTGGAAGGCGTACTGACGCAGAAGAATATTTTCCCCGATACCAAGATCGAGAATTGGCACGTCTACCCGGACCCGAAGGCGCGGCACGCGGATCCGAGTTGCCCGGACCATCCGCCGTACCCGCCGGACGACTACGCGGCGTGGCTGATGTCGCCGAATCCGCAGAAGCCGTCGAAGAAGTGGGGCGCGGGGCGGTTCGAGGGGAAGGAATACCTCAAGCAAATCGAGTCGTGGGACGCGGAGAACCGCGCGGCCGATCCGGCGCCGGCCGCGCCGATGCCGATGAACCCGGCCAACCCGGCCGCCGTCGGCGGCTTCGCCTTCGCCTTCCACAGCGACCAAAAGGCGTATCGCCTGCGCATCGACCAGGCGGTGGAACTGGCGCTCTTCAATAGCCGCGAATTCCAGGATCGCCGCGAAGACCTGTACCTTTCGGCGCTGCCCGTGACGACGGAGCGCTTCAGCTTCGCGGCGCAGGCGTTCGCGGCCGAGACGGTCGTGCGCGAGAACTCCGGCCGGCAGCGCGCCGACGCCGGCAACCGCTGGCGCCTGAACACCGACGCCGGCGTGTCGAAACTGTTCCCCACCGGGGCGACGCTGCTGTTCCGCTTCGCGAACCAGGTGGTGCTGGACCTCACCAGCCCGCGGCCGGACATCGCGATCTCGAACCTCTCGCTCACGTTCATTCAGCCGCTGCTCCAGGGCGGCGGCTTCGCGGTCGCGCTCGAATCGCTGACGCAATCCGAGCGCACGCTCCTCTACGCGATCCGCTCCTACGCGCGGTTCCGCAAGGTCTTCTTCGTCGCGATCGGCGGCGCCGGCGACTACACGAACAACCCCTACGGCCTGCAGGGCCTCGCGGTGAACCTCGGCCGCGCCATCGGCAACAACCTCACCGCGCCCGTCGCCGGATTCCAGCCCGTCATCCTCCGCGCCGCCAACCTCGAGAACGAGAAGAAGAACCTCGCCGCACTGGATCAGATCCTGCGCCTGTACCGGAACCTGAAGGAAGGCGGCGTCGTCTCGGACCTGCAAGTCGTTCGCGTGGAGTTGCAATACCTCCAGAGTCAGACGCGCCTCCTGGACAGCAACCGGCAGTACCTGGACCAGCTCGAC
>CAYVRB010000371.1:0-5236 GCA_964453375.1 uncultured Alcaligenaceae bacterium | reverse complement strand
ATCCACGGCACCGAGGACAAGTACGTCGCGCACGAGCAGGCCGTCTGGATCGTGGATCGACTGAAGAACGCCGGCGTGGAGGCCGAACTGCTGACGCTCGACGGCGCCGGCCACGGATTCAAGGGAAAGGACGCCGAAGCCGCCGAGACGGCGCTGATCGCGTTCTTCGACAAGCACCTGAAGGCGAAGTAACCGGAGCACCCAACGACATGATGGCCATTCCGACGATCGTTTGCGGCCTGATCCTGACCGCGATCGGCAGCTACGGCTACCTGAACGCGACGCCGAACGCCGAGGGGAAGGTCAGCCCGACGGCGCTGATCCCGGCGGTGATCGGCGTGCTGATCCTCGTCTGCGGCGCGCTCGCGCTGAAGGACGGCCTGCGCAAGCACGCCATGCATTTCGCCGCGATGCTCGGCGTCCTCGGCTTCCTCGGCGGGTTCGCGCCGCCCATCCGCCAGCTCGCCACCGGCAAGGAGTTGAACCTGACCGCCCCGGCGGCCGTCGCCGGCCTCGCCATGTCGCTCGTCTGCGCCGCGTTCGTCGGGCTGTGCGTGCGGTCGTTCATCGCGGCCCGCAAGGCGCGACAGGCCGGCGCGGCATGACGCGGCGCATCCTCGGCGTGCTCCTCGCCGCCGGCTTCCTCGTCGTCGGCTTCGGCCTGCTCGTCACGGCGCTCGTGCGCCAGCGCGCCGACGCCGACAAGGAGACGGTGAAGCGGAACCTGATGGAACTCGGCCAGTTCGCCGCGCGCTACCACGAAGCGGAGGCCGGGAGGAAGAAGCTGCCGGAGATCGCCGTCGTCCCGCCCGCGACGATCGTGCCGTCGAAGTTCCCGCCGGACGAGCGCCTGAGCTGGGCCATGGCGATGCTGCCGTTCCTCGACCAGAAGCGGCAGAAGACGGACGGGCTGCTGAAGCTCGTCGATCCGAAACTCGCCTGGAACGACGGGGGCAACGCCGAGGCGGCGAAGACGCGCCTGCGCGTGCTGCTCTGCCCGGCCGCGCCGCCGGAGTTCCGCGACGGCGAGCCAGTCGTCACGCAGATCGTCGGCATCGCGGGCGTCGGCGCGGATGCGGCCGCCCTGCCCGTCGATTCGCCGCTCGCCGGCAGCTTCCGCTACGACGGCGCCACGCCGCTCGGCGCCTTCCCCGACGGCACGAGCAACACCCTGCTCTTCGGCGAAACGAACCGCGACCTGGGCCCGTGGATCCGCGGCGGCCCCGCGACGGCGCGCGGCGTATTGAAGGACCGGCCCGCGATCGGCACGGGCGCGCAGTTCGGCGGCCTGCACGTCGGCGGCGCCTGGTTCGGCTTCGCCGACGGCGGCGCCCGCTTCCTGAACGAACGGATCGAGCCGAGGGTGCTGTTCGCGCTCGCCACCCGCGCCGGCGGCCCCGACGAGGCGATCGCCATCGCGGAGTGAATCACTTCGCGAGCGGCTTCCGCAGGAACGCGGCGAACGGCGCGGGATCGTTGATCTTGCTCTCCTCGTAGATGGCCACGACGCGGACGCGGCCGTCTGCCGTGGGTTCGAGAATCATGTACAGCGGCAGCCGCTCGTCGCCGCCGGTGGACGCCCGTTGAAATTCCTGATTCACGCGCGCCTCGTCCTCGCGCTGCGCGAGCGTTCGAGGGATCGTAAAGAATTCGCCCGGTACTTCGTCCGTGTAGAGTTGAACGAGGAAATAACGCCGGAGGATCGCATCGATCTCGGCGATGGGAAAGATGTTGTGTTCGTTCAGCCGGCAGTTCGTGCAGGTCTTGCCCGTGAAGTCGACGAATACGAGCGAGCGGCCATCGGCCCCCTTGCGGGCCGCCTCGATGGTGCCGGGAAGGTCGCTGGACCAGGGGAGATCCTTCCCGCCCCCGGATGACGATTCCGGCAGCAAAAAGGATTCGATCCACGCATAGACGACGCTTGTCGGCCGCTGGTTCTGGCCTTCGTTCGTCTTGAACAAGCCCGGTGCGAGGTGCATGGCCAGCCAAAAGAATACGAGTGCCCACATCAGCCGGCCGACGCCGATCGTCGGCTTCTCCTCGTCGTGCGGCAGGCGGAACACGTTCAACAGGTACAGCCCGCACGCGACCGCGGCGACGATCGTCCCGGCGAGGCAGACGTCGAACGTGAAATACTGCGTCGGCGAGAGCAGGCGGAGCTCGGCGGTGCGGAAGAACTTCAGGGCCGCGGCGACCTCGACGAAGCCCATGACGGCCTTGATGGTGTCGAGCCAGCCGCCGGACTTCGGCAGCTTGCGGATGAGCGCGGGGAAGAGCGCGAGGAGGAAGAACGGCGAGGCGAACGCGGCCGAGAAGGCGAACGCGCCGAGCGCGAGCTGCGCCGTGCCGAACTGGCCGGAGGCGGCGAAGCCGGCGAAGCCGCCGAGGAACGGGGCGACGCACGTGAAGCTGACGATGCTGAACGCGAGCGCGCCGAACACGGTGCCGACGAGGCCGCCGGCGCCGCGCCGCTTCTCGGTGTAGCGGAGCAGGAAGCCGGGCAGCGCGATGTCGTACATTCCGAACAGCGAGAGCGCGAAGACGATGAGCAGCGCGCCGAGGCCGATGTTCATCCACGGGTTCACGGAGAGGTCCCGGAAGACCTGGAGCACGAAGAGCGCCGCCACCCCGATGACCACGACGATGGTGAGCGAGTAGACCGCCGCGAGCTTGAGCACTTCGCGCGGCGACTTGTTCCCCTGCTTGAGGAACAGGCTCACCGTGATCGGGATCATCGGGAAGACGCAGGGCGTGACGAGCGAGATCCAGCCCCAGACGGCGGCGGTGGCGAGGAAGCCCCAGATTTCGGTGGTCGGCAGCTTCGCCTCGCCGCGGTCGAGCTTCGCGAGCACGGCGTCGAGCTTCGCCTTGTACTCGTCGGCCGGGACGCCGGCCTTCTTGACGAGGCCGGTCCGCGCCGGCTCGGCCTTCTTCTCGAGCTTTTCCGGTGCGGGGTTCGGCGGCGACGCGCGCGGACTCGGCGCCGGCGCGGGGATCGCGCCGGCCACCACTTCCAACTCCGCGATCGGGATCGAGGTCTTCTTGGACTTGAGGCACCGCCCCGGCACGCAAACCTGGATGCTCGACTTCGAGAGGTCGATCGCCTTCTTCCCCGGCGTCGCGGTCGGGGCAACCTTCGCCTTGAACGTCCAGGTCGTCGCCGCGAGGTACTTCTCCGCCGGCATTCCTTCCTCGTCCACGCCCTCGATCGCGCCCGGCGGGTCGTCGTACATCGGGTCGAAGACGATGTCGCCCGATTCCGGCAGGCGGAAGTTGTTCTTCGCGGAGGTGTAGGTCCAGGCCCCCTCCTTCGGCGAGACGGTCAGCGACACCGTCACCGTCTCGCCCGGTTTCGCTTTCGCCGGTTCGACCTTCGTCGCGATGTCGGCGACCTCCTCGAAGCGATTCGGCAGCTTCTGGGCGAAGGCCGGCAGCGCGGTCAACAGCAGGACGAGGAGCGAACGGGACCACATGATTGGCGTTCCGGGAATGCGACGACGAACCGTCCAGGCGACGGCATTGTACATGCGAAGGCATAGCCCCGCATCCCGTCATTCCTTACAGGGGCGGTGGGAGGCGCACTACTTCGCTTTGGCTTCGGCGAGGGAGATCAGCCCGTCGCCGTCGGCGTCGAGTTGGCGGAACCGTTCGAGCGGGCCGAGGAATTCCTTGCGGGAGACGTCGCCGTCGCCGTTGCGATCCATCTTGTCGAACCAGGCCGGCCCGTCGGCGGGCGTGGCGCGGGTCGGTGGGGCGGCCATGGCGTCGGCGAAGAGGCGGGGCGATTCGGGGTTCGCGAACATGCGGATGCCGGACGAAGTGGACTGGAGGGCGAGGAGGCGGGGCACGTCGGCCTTCGCGAGCTTGCCGTCGGCGCCGAGGATCGGTTTTGCGATCGCGGGCAAGGTCGCCAACTCGCGGAGCGAAAGTTGCCCGTCGTTGTTCGCGTCGACCAGCTCGAAGAACCCGCGGCCGCGATCGACCACGGTGAAGCCGGCGCGGCAGTTGGCGAGCGCGGCCAGCACCGCGAGCGACGCCTCGAGTTCCTTCTCGGTCAGCGCGTCGTCGCCGTCGCGGTCGAGGAAGCCGAACGCGCCGGCGAGGGCGGGCTGGTCCTTGAGGTTCGCCTTGGCGACGCGGCCGTCCTTGGCGAGGGCCTTGAAGCCGGCGCGGATCTGGTAGGCGGTGGCGGTCCACGCGCCGACGCCGGCGCCGGTGGGGGCGGACACGTCGAAGCGCGTGCCGGCGACGGCGGTGGCGCCGGCGGGATACGCGGTGGATTTCGAGGGATCGACGGCGAGCCGGACGTCGATGGCGAAGATCGGCTTGGCGGCGAGCCAGCCGAGGAGTTCGTCGGTGTCGAGCGAGCCGTTGGCGTCGCGGTCGGCGTCGGCGAAGGGCTTTTCGGCCATGCCGAGCTCGGCGCGCGAGAGCGTGGTGGCCTTCGGCTTGCCGCGCGCGGCGAGCAGTTGCTTGACGGCGGGCAGGCCGGCGCCGTTCAAGAGCAGGAAATCGGCGGAGTTGGCTTCGACCGGTTCGGGCGCGGGCCGGCGGCCGGGCTGGACGAACTGGCGCGCGGGCGCCACGCCGCGGGACGTCAGCTCCGCGGCGGTCAGCCATTCGTCCTCGTTCACGTCGAGGATGGCGAGGCGGTCGCGGGCGGCGGCGAGTTCGTTTGCGGAGAGCTTGCCGTCGCCGTCGGCGTCGAGGTGCTTGAAGAGGGCGTTCGTCAGCGCGGCCGCGTCGTCCCGCGCGGCCTGGAACGAGACTTCGACCGGCCCGAACCCGGCCGCCTTGAGCGCCGCGGCGAACGCGGGCTTATCGACCATCTCGGCGTCGCGCTCGAACTTCAGCCGCCCGGCGAGGTCCGACTCGGCGAACGCCGCGGCCGGATCGTTGCGCCGCCGGCCCGACTGCTGGCCCAGCACGGCGCGTTCCTTCTCGTCGAGCTTTCCGTTCCCGTCGCGGTCGAGGTAGTCGAAGAACTTGTTGACGGCGGCGGTCCAGACCGGGGCGACAGGCTGGCCGTCGAAGGTGGGGCGCAATTCGACGACGCCGGGCGCGCCGGGGGCGAAGTACGCGAACCGCGCCGCGTCGTCGGCGCGGGCCGGAACCACAGCCGTCACCAAGAGGCCTGTCCACAATACCAGCGCCCAACTCCCTCCCCCTTTGAGGGGGAGGGTTGGGGTGGGGGGGACAGTCTTCGAGCGCCGTCGGTGTACCCAGACCAACTACA
>CAYVRB010000370.1:0-5237 GCA_964453375.1 uncultured Alcaligenaceae bacterium | reverse complement strand
TTGGCTGCCGACGACGACACCGCGAAAGTCTTCCTCGTGCCGGGAACGGACGGCGTTCGCCGGGCACCGCACTCCGGTGAGGTGTTCAAGAACCCGGCGCTGGCGAACACGTACCGCCTGATCGGCGAGGGCGGTCGCGACGCCTTCTACAAGGGCGAGATCGCCAAGCGCCTCGTCGGGTTCTCCGACAAGAAGGGCGGGTTGTTCACGGCCGACGACCTCGCCAAACACACCTCCGAATGGGTGGACCCGGTGAAGACCACGTACCGCGGGTACGACGTGTGGGAACTCCCTCCGCCGGGGCAGGGCATCGCCGCACTTCAGATGCTCAACCTCCTCGAACCGCATGACATCAAGAAACTCGGCCCGACCTCGCCGGACTACTGGCACCTGCTCGTCGAGTCGAAGAAGCTCGCCTACGCCGACCGGGCGAAGTTCTACACCGACCCGCGCTTCGCCAAGGTGCCGGTGAAGGAGTTGATCTCGAAGGAGTACGCGAAGGAACGCCGCAAGCTCTTCGACGAGACGAAGGCGATGACCGAAATCCCCGCCGGCGACGCGAAGGTCGGCCAGGCCGACACGATCTACCTCTGCGTCGTGGACAAGGACCGCAACTGCTGCTCGCTCATCCAGAGCAACTATTTCGGCTTCGGCTCCGGCATGGCCCCGCCCGACCTCGGCTTCGCGATCCAGAACCGCGGCACGCTCTTCTCGCTCGACGAGACGCACGCCAACAAACTCGAACCGGGCAAACGGCCGTTCCACACCATCATCCCCGCGATGGTGACGAAGGACGGCGCGCCGTTCTTCTGCTTCGGCGTCATGGGCGGGGACATGCAACCGCAGGGGCACGTCCAAGTTCTGGTGAACATGATCGACTTCGGCATGAACGTCCAGCAGGCCGGCGAGGCGGCGCGCATCGAACACGTCGGCAGCGCCACGCCGACGGGCCGGTCCGGCGCGGCCACCGGCGGCACCATTAAGGCGGAGCCGGGCATCGCGGACGCCATCGTGACCGAATTGAAGAAGCGCGGCCACGTCGTCGAGCGCGTCCGCACCAACGGCGGCGGCTACCAGGGGATTCTGATCGACCCGATCACCGGGACGCTGAAAGGCGCGACCGAAACGCGCAAGGACGGCGCGGCGGTAGGTTACTGAAGGCCGAACAACTACTTCACCGGCACGGCGTAGCCGGGCGACAGGTCGTCGAATACCCGCTACGACCCTCGAAATCGTAGGGGTTTGTCCACGTTCGGCACCCATGAGAAACCGGTGAAGACGCCTATTGGTGATTGTCCCGCCGGAAGGGGGACGGTAAGCTAGAGTGATCGGTACGAAGCCGTTTCGTGTCCCGCCGCCGACCTGCCTGGCGGGAGCGTGCCGATCCTCGACGATGGGTTCCATGAAGACGCTCGCGTGCCTGACGCTGTTGGGATTGGTCGCCGTCGGGCTGTGGTGCGCGCCGGGGTCGCCGCGCGGCGCGGTGGCGGCGGAACCGACGAAGGACTACGAGACGAAGATCCTGCCGTTCCTGAAGGCGCATTGCGTCTCGTGCCACAACGAGAAGAAGGCCGGCGGCGGGCTGGACCTCGAGTTCTACAAGACGGAAGCGATCGCCAGGAAAGACCGCAAGACGTGGGAGGAGATCCAGCGCCTCGTCGCCTCCGGCGAGATGCCGAAGAACAAGGCGAAGCAACCGCCGAAGGACGAGAAGGCGTTCTTCCTGAACTGGGTGGAGCAGAACCTCACGAAGGTGGACTGCGCCGGCCCGAAGGACCCCGGCCGCGTGACGATCCGCCGACTCAATCGGGCCGAGTACAACAACACGATCCGCGACCTCTGCGGCGTCGACTTCAAACCGGCCGAGAACTTCCCCTCCGACGACGTCGGCTACGGCTTCGACAACATCGGCGACGTGCTCTCCGTGCAGCCGATCCTCATCGAAAAGTACATGGCCGCGGCCGACGCGATCCTCGAACAGGCGATCGTGCCGCTCGACGGCATCAAGTCCAGCAATCAGGTCTTCCGCCCGCAGCAGATCCAGACGATCCCGCGCGGCGCCCGCACCCGCGAGACCGATTCCAAGGGCCGCGAGATCCGCCGCATCGTCTTCACCGAGGAAGGCTCGGCGTTCCTCGAGAAGTTCAACTTCCCCGCCGACGGCGAGTACCACCTGCGCATCCGCGCCTGGGGGGCGAAAGTCGGCAGCGAAGACCCGAAGGCGGTCTTCCGCATCGACGGGAAGGACATGAAGACCTTCACCATCGACGCGCCGCAGGACAAGCCGAAGACGTTCGAGACGACGATGCGCGTGACGGCCGGGGAGAACAAGCGGGTGGCGGTGGCGTTCGCGAACGCCTTCACGGACAAGGAGTCGAAGAAGAGCCGGACGCTGGGCGTGGAGACGATCGAGATCGAGGGGCCGATCGGCGGCGCGAGCAAGCCTCTGCCGGAGTCGATGAAGCTGACGCTGGCGATGGTGCCGAAGGCGGACGCGGAAAAGGCGAAGGCGGCCGAGGCGAGCTTGGCGAGCTTCGCGCGGCGGGCGTTCCGACGGCCGGTGAAGCCGGAGGAACTCCAACGGCTGATGAAGCTGTTCGACATCGCCGACAAGCAAGGCGACAAGTACGAGCAGGCGATGAAGCTGCCGCTGAAGGCGATCCTCGTGTCGCCGCACTTCCTCTTCCGCATCGAGGACGATCCGAAGAACCCGAACGACGCGAAGGCGATCAGCGAACACGAACTGGCGACGCGGCTGTCGTACTTCCTCTGGTCGACGATGCCGGACGAGGAGCTGTTCCGGTTGGCTGGCGCCGGCGAGCTGCGGAAACCGGGCGTGCTGGCGGCGCAGGTGAAGCGGATGCTGAAGGACCCGAAGGCCGCGGCCCTGACGAAGAACTTCGCCGGCCAGTGGTTGATGCTGCGGAACATATTGTCGCTGTCGCCGGACCCGAACACCTTCCGCACCTGGGACGAATCGCTGCGCGGCGCGATCATCCGCGAGACGGAACTGTTCTTCGAGCACATCGTCCAAGAGGACAGGAAGGTGCTCGAATTCCTGGACGCCGACTACACCTTCCTCAACGACCGGTTGTCGTGGCACTACGGCATCCCCGGCGTGAAGGGGGGCGAGTTCCGCAAGGTGAAACTGCCGGACGCCAAGCGCGGCGGCCTCGTGACCCAGTCGAGCATCCTGCTCGTGACGTCGAACCCGACGCGGACCTCGCCGGTGAAGCGCGGGAAATGGGTGTACGAGAACATCCTCGGCCTCACCGCCCCGCCGCCGGCGCCGGACGTGCCGGAACTGGAAAAGACCGTGTTGAAGGGCACGCTCCGCCAGCGGATGGAACAGCACCGGGCGAACCCGAGTTGCGCCGGCTGCCACGAGAAGCTCGACCCGCTCGGCTTCGGACTCGAGAATTTCGACGCGATCGGGAAGTGGCGCGAGCTGGACGAAGGGACGAAGATCGACGCCAGCGGCGTCCTCCCGGACGGCGCGAAATTCAACGGCCCGGCCGAACTTCGGAAAGTCCTGCTCGGCAAGGCGGACCTGTTCCGCCGCTGCCTGTCGGAAAAACTGTTGACCTTCGCCTTGGGGCGTGGTCTAGAGTATTACGATAAGTGCGTGCTGGACGACCTCGTGAAAAAGCTCAAAACCGGGGAAGACCGCTTCTCCGCGCTGGTACTGGCCATTGTGGAAACCGACGCGTTCCAGAAGCGTCGCGGCAAACGGAGCGAATGACATGCGAGCGATTTCCCGCCGGACGATGCTGAAGGGCGTGGGCACCGCGATCGCGCTGCCGTGGCTCGAGGGCCTGGCCCGCGCCGCCGCGCCGGCGGCCGCCGCCGTCACGCCGCCACGCCGGCTCGCCTTCGTCTACGTGCCCAACGGCGTCGTCGTGCCCGACTGGTTCCCGAAGTCCGAAGGCAAGCTCGGCGACCTGCCCGACATCCTCAAGCCGCTCGCGCCGTTCAAGGACTCGCTGAACGTCCTCTCGAACATGACGCTCGACAAGGCCCGCGCCAACGGCGACGGACCCGGCGACCACGCCCGCGCCATGTCCACCTTCCTCACCGGCCGCCAGCCCCGCAAGACCCACGGTGCCGACATCCGCATCGGCATCTCCGCCGACCAGCACGTCGCCAACGTCATCGGCGACAAGACGCGCTTCCCGTCGCTCGAACTCGGCATCGAGCGCGGCCAGCAGGCCGGCAACTGCGACTCCGGCTATAGCTGTGCGTACTCCTCGAACCTCTCCTGGCGCGGCGAGGCGACCCCGAACGCCAAGGAGACCGACCCGAAGGCGGTGTTCGATCGCCTCTTCGGCGGCAACGACCCGAAAGAACTCGCCGCCGCGCGGGCCAAGCGCGACCTCTACAACAAGTCGGTCCTCGACTTCGTGATGGACGACGCCAAGACCCTCACGAAGACCCTCGGCCAGGGCGACCAGCGCAAGCTGGACGAGTACCTGACGGCCGTGCGCGAAGTGGAGGATCGCATCCAGAAGGTGAAGAAGTTGAACGCCGAGCGCAAGCCGGCGCCGAAGCCGAACATGGAGGCGCCGAGCGGCATCCCGAAGGAGTTCGCCGACCACGTCCGCCTGATGGCGGACCTGATGGTGCTCGCGTTCCAGACGGATCTCACGCGGATCGCGACGCTGCCGATCGCCAACGACGGCAGCAACCGGCCCTACAAGACCATCGGCGTGTCCGAAGGCCACCACGAGTTGTCGCACCACGGCCGCAACCAAGATAAGCTCGCCAAGCTCAAGAAGATCAACACGCACCATATGGAGCAGTTCGCCTACCTTGTCGAGAAGATGAGCAAGGTGAAGGAAGCCAACGGCACGTCGCTCCTGGACAACACGATGATGGTCTACGGCAGCGGCATCGGCGACGGCGACCGCCACAACCACGACGAGCTGCCGATCCTGCTGGTCGGCAAGGGCGGCGGCAGCCTCGAAGGCGGCCGGCACATCAAGGCCGCCCGCGAGACGCCGCTGATGAACCTGTACCTCGCCCTCTTCGAGCGCATGGGCGCCCCGATCACCCGCTTCGGCGACAGCACCGGCGTGCTGAAGATCTGAGCAAAAGCGAAATGAAACGCAAAACGCCCGGTGGAAGCACCGGGCGTTTCGCGTAGCAGATTGTTTTCTTCAAAGGACCACGAACGGATCGTGAGCCCCAGGGTTCACGCGCATTAATCGCTTGTAAATCCCGCGAGGACCGCTTGCAGG
>CAYVRB010000369.1:0-5262 GCA_964453375.1 uncultured Alcaligenaceae bacterium | reverse complement strand
CGAATCCCGTCGAGGGCGCCAGAGCAAAATCCCTCAACTGCGTAACTCGTAACCTCAAGACCCACCGTGGAAATTCTTCGTTTTTTCAGTGGGCCGACCTTCCGTGGGCGGGAATCGGATGGTACAATTGAAGCGTTGGGTTCTTCCCCGTCCATAGCTTGAGCCTCGCTCGATGTTTCGCCGGCAACTCGCTGCTGTGCTATCCCTCTTGCTGCTGATGCCGTACGGCTTCTGCACCTGCGGGCCTGCATGTGGCGAAGTCCCGGTCGAGTCGAAGTCGCACGGTATCGCGGAGCCGACGGCTCACCACGACCACCCGATCACTCGCACGCACACGCAGGACGATCACAACCGGACAGGTACTTATGGGAAGGTTACCTGCGATCACCCTTGCCCCGCACCCGAACATCACTGCCCGAAGTCTCCCGGTTGCCCCGCCGTCTGTTGTGCAGTCCCGCCGGCCGCCCTCGCTCCTGACGGTCCGCCTCCGTCGGTCGAACTCTACTCCCCGACGGCCCTTTTTGGCCCGCTCCCGGCGAACGCGATTCGCCTTCTCCCCTTCGTGCCCGAGCGGCATCCCGTACCTCGCCTGTTCATCACGCACTGCTCCCTTCTGATTTAGCCGTTCACCCGTCGCTCGATCGGGCGGCGAATCGAGGCCAGGCGGCTAATCGGATGGCTGCCCCTTCTGGTCACCGCCGACTCATCCCGTACGTCGTCCCGTTCCCAAGCCGTATCGATCCGTCCGACTGGTCGGACGCGCTCATTCGCCCATCGGCCGTGGTCCGCACCCCGTGCGACTGAAACCCACCCCGCCTCGGCCGTCCGCCGAACGCGGTGGAAAACGTTCTTTCTTCCCCCGGTTCGGGTGCGTTGACCCGGACCCGCACAACAGGAGAATCTCATGCCTCGCAATCTCGTCGTTCTCGGCAGCCTCGGCGTCGCCCTCGCGGCCTTCACCCTCGCCGGGTGTGGTGGCAAAACCCCACCCAGTGCCGACAAGGCCGGGGATCACAAGGACAAGGGCGACGCCCACAAAGACACCGGTGGCGACCACAAGGATCACAAGGCCGGCGACCCCAAGGACAAGGGGGGCGAGCACGGGCACAAGCCCGGCGCGCACGGCGGGACCATCGTCTCGCTGGGCAAGGACAGCTACCACGCCGAGGTCGTGTTCGAGAAGGAAGGGGTCGTCCGCCTGTACCTGCTCGGCAAGGACGAGACCACGCCGCAGGAGGTCGCGGTCCAGGATCTCGTCGGGCACGTGACGCCCGCCGGCGCGACCGACGCGGTGCAGGTGAAGTTTGCCGCCGACTCCCCGAAGGGGGCCGCCGGGAAGACGTCGGCGTTCGCGGGCAAGTTGCCGCCCGAACTCCACGGGAAGGCGGTCAAGGTGGTCATCAACAACGTCCAGATCGGGACCGAGCGGTTCCGGGTCGAGTTCGCCAACGAGAAGAGCGAGAAGGGCGGCCACTAAGGCAGCCCCTGGCCTGGGTCGCCGCCCCTGCGACCCAGGCCGAACACATCGGGGCGAGAGGATCACTCATGCGAGTCATCATGCTTTCCATCTCGTTCGCCGCGACGTTGCTCGCGGGCGGCCCGGCGTTCGCCCAGCAAACCGCGAAGAACCCGCTCGACGCGGGGTTCGACAAGTGGGACAAGAACAAGGACGGCTTCCTCGACTCCGAGGACCTAGCCAGGGCGTTCCGCGGCCCGGGCGCGAAGGTGATCGAACACAAGGCGGGTGGTCAGCCGGACGCCCACCCGGACCACCAGTTCCTGAAACTCTGGGACGCCGACAAGGACGGGAAGATCAGCCGGGCCGAGTTCGACAAGTACGAACAGAAGACGATCGCCGACCTGCGGGCGGCGGCCAGCCGGCCGACGAACTACACCCCGACCCGACGAAACGGTTACCGCTCGCCGCAATCCCACCGCGGGTACACCGCCCGCGGGCGGGGGTACGGGACGAACAATCCCTACGCGGCGATGCTGCGGTACCAGCAGCGGTCTCTCGCCCAGCAGCGGCAGTTCTACTCCGCTCAGCAGCGGTACATGTCCTATTCGACGAACGCCCGCGGCGGTTACCGCGGGGCGATGACCCACCGCAGGTATACCGGGCGGCGGTAACGCGGCTATCGTTCATTCCCCGGCGGGATCGTTCCCGCCGGGCTCCCTCCCGGAGAACTTCCATGAAATGCGCCGTATGGATGTCGCTCGTCGTGTTTGCCAGTGCCGGCTTCGGACGGGCAACCGACCCGCGGGGCGACAACGAGTTGAAGGCCTTGGTGAGCGACTTGAAGAAGCCGAACGCCGAGGTCCGGCAGAAAGCGGCCCAGGCGATCTCGGACTTGTGCAAGGACGGGGACATCGACCCGACCGGGGTCGTCCCCGATCTGGTCGCAGCCCTGAAAGACAAAGATGCCATCGTCCGCGGGGAGATCGCCGAAGCCCTCGGATTCATCGGCCCTGATGCGAAGGCTGCGATCCCGGGAATCCAGGAACTTCTCAAAGACCCCGTGCCGGAAGTCCGGGCGAAAGCCGCGTTCGCTCTCGGCGGGTTCGGGGACGATGCCAAAGGCGCGGTGACCGACCTGATCCCGCTGCTCAAGGACAAGGACGCGCCCGTCCGGGCTTCGGCGGCGGCCGGGCTGGGGGAGATCGGGCCGGCGGGGAAAGCGGCCGTCCCGGCCTTAACGGCCGCGACGAAGGACAAGGAACCCGAGGTGCGGCTCAACGCCGCGGCCGCACTCGGGTCGATCGGCCCGGCCGCGAAAGTGGCGGAGAAGCCTCTGATCGCGCTGCTCAAGGACGCGGACGAAGGCGTTCGCGGGCAGGCCGCCGAGTCGCTCGGCAAGGTCGGGGCCGACCCGAAGTTGGCGGTCCCGGCACTGGCGGCGGCCCTCGCCGACAAGCACCCCGGCGTGCGGGGGGACGCGGCGCACGCCCTGGCCAAGTTCAAGGACGACGCCAAGCCCGCCTTGCCGGCGCTGACGAAACTGTTGAAAGATCCCGACCACGGTGTTCGCGTCTACGCGGCCGACGCCGTCTACGAGGTCTCCGAGAACGCCAAGCTGGTGATGCCGGTGCTACTCGACGGGCTGAAGAACGACGACCCGTTCGTCCGCGGGGATGCGGCCCACACCCTCGGAGAGTTGGGGGCCAAAGCGAAGCCGGCGGTGCCGGCGATGAAGAAACTCCTCGCCGACGAGAACCACGGGGTCCGGGTCCACACCGCCGAAAGCCTGTTCAAGGTCGACCCGATGCTCGGCCCGGAGTTGGTGCCGGTCCTGATCGACGGGCTGAAGAACGAGGACAAGGCGGTCCGGGCGGAGGCGGCCGAGGTGCTCGGCCGGATCGGAACGGCGGCAAAGGCCGCGATCCCGGAACTCCAGGGGATGGCCAAGGACCGGAACAAGGCGGTGCGGGCGGCGGCCGCCGAGGCGGTCAGGCAAATTCAGGGCAAGTGACACGGGCGGCGACCGACTGGCGCGAAGCACCGCTCAAACCCGGCTGTGCGGACTTCGTGGAATAGGTCACGTTGAGCGGTGGTGACGGTCGATAAAGAAGATTGACTCCAAGGATGGGAGTCGTTTCTGGAAAACGGAGGTAGTCACATGAACATATCGAATCCGGTCAAGTGGGCCGCGTGTCTGGCGCTCGCGGTGGCCACCGCCGCCGGGGCCGGGTGTTCGTCGAGTCGATGGTGCCGGAGCGGATGTTCGGCCGACTCTCACGGCCGCGCCGCCGTCGTCCCGGTGACCGCGCCGGTTGCGGCCCCGGCTGTCGCGTCGGCTCCCCAACCGGGAGCGGCGGCCCTGCCGCCGACCGCGGCCAAGTACGGCGGGCAGCGGACGTGCCCGGTGATGGGCGACGTGCTGGGGGAGATGGGCGAGCCGATCCCGGTCTCGGTCAAGGGCCAGACGGTGTTCGTCTGCTGCAAGGGGTGCGTGTCCAAGGTGCAACGCGACCCGGACAAGTACCTGGCGATGGCGAACGCCGAGCGGGCCGGCCGGTGACAGGACCGAGTGTAATGTAGGAGGAGGTTCGTCGTGCGGATCGCGGTGGCGATATACCTGGTGTTTGCGACGGCGGTCGGCCCGTGGCCGTGCTGCTGCGCCCTGTCGTGTTTCACCTGCCGATCCGCCCCCGAATCGACCCCCTCGAACGGCTCGCCTTCCTGCTGTAACGCGAGCAAGAGTCGGCCGGTGAAGTCGTCGTCTTCAAGCGCGGTTCTGGTCACCGCCAACGAGCGGCCGACCGGGGAACAGACGCCGGCGTCCTGCCCGTGCGGCGAACGCGGGTGTTCGGTCACGGCCCGCCCAGACCAGGCCCGGCCGGCCACGTCGGATTCCCAATCAGACGACCCGTCCACCGTCGGCGGTGGGTTTGTCGTGTACGTCCCGACCGTCGTTGCGGGCACCTCCGGCTGCAACCGGGTGCTGGGGTCCGCCGCCGACCGGCTCAACGGGCATCGCGTCCTGCGCTGTTAGTCACCTCTCCGCCGGGGCCGTCGCCCGGTCACGTTTGCCGTTCCCAACAGTCCCCACACCGCTGCCCCTACGCGGGCCGGCCGGTCCCTCACTCGCGGCTAGTCACCCCGCCACTGGCTGGCGCGGCTTGACCGCATGTCCCGCATCTCGGAAGGAGGCGGAAGGTGACGACCCTCGAACGCCGGCGGTCGGCCACGGCGATCGCCTTGCTCGTCTGGCTGTGGAACGCCCGGACGTCCGGCCCACACACCGGACGTGTCCCCGGCTCACGGGTGTTCTCGCACCGGATGCGCCCCCGCGGCCGCCGGGATACCCGGCGGGCGACGCTGACCCGGAGGGCCGCATGACCGCGTTGCAACCGCGTCGCGCGGCCGCGGGGGGCCTCACGGCCACCCGCCCGCCGACCCTCCTCGTGGTCGATGACGACGACACCCTTCGCATGGTCTTGACACGGGAACTCCGCAAGCGGGGGTTCGACGTGTACTCGGCCGGCTCCGGGGCCGAGGCGGTGGAGACGTATCGCCGCCTGGCAGGGAAGATCGACCTCGCGCTCCTGGACGTGAACATGCCGGGGATGACCGGCCCGGACGTGCTCGCCGCCCTCCGGGCGATCGACCCGTTCGTCCGGTGTTGCTTCATGACCGCCGACCTGCGGCCCGACACGCGCACCCTGCTCTTGGCTTGCGGGGCGGCGGCGGTGTTCGGCAAGCCGTTCGCCAACCTGTCGGAACTGTGCCAGTTTGTGAGACGGCTCGCCGACATGACGGCC
>CAYVRB010000368.1:0-5268 GCA_964453375.1 uncultured Alcaligenaceae bacterium | reverse complement strand
CAGCCGCCGATGCCGGCGTACGCGCCGCCCCCCGCCTACGCGCCGCCGCAACCGTACCCGCAGGGCTACCCCTACGCGCCGCCCGCCGGTTACGCGCCCCCCGGCTATCCGCCGCAGCCGTATCCCCAGCAGCCCTACGCTCCGCCGCCCGGATATCCACCCCAGGGCTACGCTCCGCACGGCTACGACCCCCAGGCATACGCCCCGCCCGGCTACGCGCCCCCCGGCTATCCGCCGCAGCCCTATCCCCAGCCCTACGCGCCGCCGCCGCCCGCCTACGCCCCCACGCCCGCCGACGTCGCCTTCCAGGCCGACTTCGAGCCGTCCCGCCCGCGCGGCTACAAACGCCGCGGCGGCAACCGCTGGATCGGACCCGCCTTCGTCCTCATCCTCTGCGGTTCGATGGTCGCCGGCGCCATCTTCTTCATGAACAAGATCGAAAACGATCAGGCCCGCAAGGATTCCCAGGCCAAGCAGGAAAACGACAAATCCCTCGCGAAGCACACCGGCGCGACGAACACGGAACCCGGCAAGACCGCCTCGAAGCTCACCGGCGACCCGTTCCCGCGCCGCATGCTCTTCGTCCACATCTCCAAATACATCTACTTCAACAACCTCACCCCCGGCGCCGGCACGCGCGGCGACGACCTGCCCACCCGCACCGCCAAGAAGATCGCCTTCGAGTGGCGCATCCCGAACGACAAGGACAACAACCAGCTCTTCGTCCTCAGCGACACCTCCGGCGACAAGGACTTCAAGCCGCCGATCAAGTCGGTGCTCGAGAAGGCCGTCGGCGAGTTCTGCGCGACCAGCCGGGCGCAGGATCGCGTCGCGGTCTACTTCGGCGGTCACGCCGTCGAGATGGACGGCAAGGCGTACCTCGTGCCGGTCGAGGGCGAACCCGACGCCGTCGGCACGCTGATCCCGCTCGACGACATCTTCGCGAAGCTGAAAGACTGCAAGGCGCAGCAGAAGCTCCTGATCCTGGACGTCTGCCGGTTCAACACCCAGTACGGGGCCGCGAAGCCGGGCAGCGAGGCGATGACGCCGAAGCTGGACGAACTGCTCCATGCCGCCCCGCCGGGGGTCCAGGTGGTGACGAGCTGCTCCGCCGGCGAGAACGCCCATGAAATCCAAGAGACCGGCAGCGAGTTCCTGACGGCGTTCCGCGTCCAGGCGGACCGCGTGAAGGCGATGAAGCAGCCGCCGCCGCAGCCCGCCGACGCGCTGCCGATCGGCCCGTGGATGGACGCACTGAAGGCGTACCTCGGCACCAAGCGCGACAACCGCAGCGTGCAGACCCTGAAGCTCGCCGGCGAGGAACCGAAGGCGACCGTCGATTACAACAAGGACGAAGCGCTCGCCGCGCGATTCGCCTGGGCGGACATCCCGAAGGGCGTCTCGCTGGACGAGATCACGAAGGTGATGCAGACCGCCACGCTGCCCGGCATCCGCAAGGACCTGGAAATCCCCGCGAGCCTCGGCTCGGTGTACCCCTTCGACGCCGAGATCATGAAGGCCTACGCCGACGACGGCGTCGCCGACGATCAAATTCTCAAGGATCAGGCCAAGTTCCCCGTCCGACACGCCACCCTCGAGGCGCTCCAGACGATTCGCGAGAAGTGGACCTTCGGCGAGAACGGCCTGAAGGAATCGTTCGAGGGCGACGTCGACGACAAGGCGCGCAAGAACGCGCTCGACGACCAGACTGGCCCGGCGCTCATCGAGCTGGAACTCAAGGACAAGATGGACAAGCTCGAGAAGGCCGCGGCGGAACTGCCGAACGAGAAGTCGAAGCGCTGGCTGGCGCTCTACCAATACGCGAAGGCGCAGACGCAGCTTCGCTGGGCCTTCATCGAGGAGTACCGCGGGGCGCTCGGCAAGATCCGCACCGACAGCCTGCCGAAGCCCGAGAAGGGCAAGGCCGCCGGCTACCGCCTCGCGTCCACGATGAAGATGTCCAGCAAGAAGGACATCCAGGAGAAGGCCGAGGAGGCCCGCGAACTCCTCGCCAAGATGGCCGAGGACCACAAGGGCACGCCGTGGGAAGTCCTCGCGAAGATGCACAAGAACCTCGCGCTCGGCCTGAAGTGGGAAGTGATCCCGGAGCCGCCGCCGGCCGAGGAGGAGAAGATGGAGATGAAGCCCGATTCGGGCAACGGGACGACGCCGGCGACCACGGCGGTGTCGTTCGAGAAGGTGTCGACGGTCTTCCGCAGCCACTGCTACACGTGCCACGGGACGCCGCAGATCCGCGCGATGATCGACCTGCGCACGCTCGACTCGATCGCGAAGAAGAAGGGGCTGGTCGTCGCCGGCGACGCCGCGAAGAGCGACCTGTGGGGCGCCATCATGTCCGACAGCATGCCCCCGCCCGACAAGCCGCGGCTGACCGCCGCCGAGAAGCAGGCGATCAAGGACTGGATCAACTCCGGGGCGAAGTGACCGCGAACGAGAAGGGAGAACCGACCCTGCGAACGGCCGTTCGGAATCGCAACGCGAACACCGTGGGCGAGCTCCTGCGCCGCCTGGGCGTGCCGGCGTCGAACTCGTTTGGGAAATCGACCCCGCGACGCGCACCGCCGAGATCTACACCGGGCCGGACGACGCGACCGCCATTACCGCATCGGGCACGCTGGACGGCGACGCCGTGCTGCCGGGGTTCAAGCTGGCGTTGGCGAAGCTGTTCGAGCGGATGGAGAAGCAAGACGCGAAGAAGGCGAAGAAGAATTGACGGTCATTCGATTTCGGTGCAGATGATGTCCGGGTCGCGCGGCCGCAGGACCTGCTGCCGGCAATCGACCAGCAGGTCCAACGCTTCCAGCACGATCGCGCCGATGAGCGCGTCCGAGCGTCCCGGTTCCACGACGGCCTTGAACGGAAACCGGCGGCCGAACAGCTCCAATTCCAACTCGCCGACGATATCGCGCGTCGCCTTGCGGTGATCGGCGTACCGGACGGTCGTCTCGCCGTCCTTCGGCAGGCCGAGCGCCTTCGCCGCCGACTCGGGCAGCACGAGCATCGCCGCGCCGGTGTCGACGACCCCCTTGATCGTGATGCTCCGCACTTCGTTGAGCGGGATACGGCCGTCTTCGGCTCGGACCCGATCGGAGTGGTTCGAGATCTTCACATCGACGACGACTTTGCCCATCGGTTCGGCTCCCGTTTTGACGACCATGACCAATTCCCCTAGCGCGAAGCGACACTCGCCATTGTATCCGATTCCCCGTACCCTGCATCTCGCCGGTCGCTTCCGCTACATTAGCCGTTCCCGCCGCGCCGAGGTTGCCGCCGATGCCGTTCGAGAAGGTCGAGTCGTCGCCCGATTTCCCCGCGATGGAACGCCAAGTCCTGAAGTTCTGGGCCGAGCACGGTACCTTCGAGAAACGCAAGGCCCAGAACGCCGGCAAGCCGAAGTGGTCGTTCCTCGATGGCCCGATCACCGCGAACAACCCGATGGGCGTCCACCACGCCTGGGGGCGGACGTACAAGGACGCCTACTGCCGCTACTTCGCGATGACGGGGCGCGAGCTTCGTTACCAAAACGGCTTCGACTGCCAGGGGCTGTGGGTCGAGGTGGAAGTCGAAAAGGAACTGCAACTCAAGAGCAAGCGCGACATCGAGAGCCTCGTGCCGGGGAACGTCGAGGCGAGCATCGACCGCTTCGTGCAGGCGTGCAAGGACCGCGTCAACAAATTCGCCCGCGTGCAGACGAACCAGAGCATCCGCCTCGGCATGTGGATGAACTGGGACGTGTCCGACGAGGACTGGGCCAAGTCGCCGGACGAGCGCAAGTCGTATTTCACGATGTCCGAGACGAACAACTACGCGATCTGGAGCTTCCTCAAGAAGTGCCACACGAGGAAGCTGATCTCGCGCGGCTACGACGTGATGCCCTGGTGCGGCCGCTGCGGCGTCGGCATCTCCGAGCAGGAGATGAAGGAAGGCTACAAGCTCGTCGAACACCGCGCCTGCTTCGTGAAGCTGCCGCTCTTGGACAAGCCCGGCGAGAACTTGCTGGTGTGGACGACGACGCCCTGGACGCTGACGAGCAATGTCGGCGCGGCGATCAATCCGAAACTGACGTACCTGAAGGTGAAGCTCAAGAACGAGATCTACTACCTGGCGAAGGGCGTCTTCAAACAGGACCGCATGGCGTCGTCGGGCGACGACGACGAAGACTCGACCGCGAAGAAAGGCAAGCGCGAATGGCTCGACGGAGTTCCCAATCTGTCGTCGATCGAGCAGATGTTCAAATCGAAGGCCGGCAGGGGCGAGACCTACGAGTTCGTCGGCGAGGTGAAGGGCGAAGAGATGCTCGGCTGGCGCTATGCCGGGCCGTTCGACGACCTGCCGGCGCAGCAATCCGAATACGGCTTCCCCGAGGAAGTCGCGAAGATCGTGAAGCAGAACGGCTGGTGCCCGGCCGTGACGGGGGCGGCCGCGCACCGCGTCGTGTCCGGCGGCGACGACGTGAGCGAATCGGAAGGGACTGGCATCGTCCATACGGCCCCCGGCTGCGGCGGCATCGACTTCGCCTGGGGCAAAGCGAATGGCCTCCCGCCGGTCGCGCCGATCGGCGACGATGGCTGCTTCCACAAGGGCTTCGGCGCTCTCGAAGGCAAGAACGCGGCCGACCCGACGACGGCCGACGCGGTCTTCGAGGAGCTGAAGAAGAAGGACCGCCTCTTCGGCACCGAGCGGTACGTCCACCGCTACCCGCACTGCTGGCGCTGCAAGACGGAACTGCTCTACCGCCTCGTCGACGAATGGTTCATCGGCATGGGCACTTGGGAGTGCGGCGTGCGGAGTGCGGAGTGCGGAGTGGAAGACAAGAAAGAAGAATACAGCTTCCGGCGCGAGATCGCGAAGGTGGTCGAGAAGGTGACGTTCCTGCCCGAGAGCCTGAACGGCCGGGCGCGGGAGCTGGACTGGCTCAAGAACATGGGCGACTGGATGATCTCGAAGAAGCGGTATTGGGGCCTCGCGCTGCCGATCTGGGTGGACGAGAAGGACCCGACCGATTTCGAGGTCATCGGCAGCCGCGAGGAGTTGAAAGAGCGCGCGGTCGAAGGCTGGACGGAATTCGACGGCCACACGCCGCACCGGCCGTGGGTGGACAAGATCGTCCTGAAGAACCCGCGCACTGGCAACCGGATGTTCCGCGTGCCGGACGTCGGCAACCCGTGGCTCGACGCCGGCATCGTCGCGTTCAGCACGCTGCCGGCCGACTGGCGGCCGGCCGACTTCATCACCGAGAGCTTCCCC
>CAYVRB010000367.1:0-5300 GCA_964453375.1 uncultured Alcaligenaceae bacterium | reverse complement strand
GCTCTTCATCGGCATCGCGTGCTTCTTAGTTCAAAGTTCCAGCGCTATCGGCCAGGCAGCGGCGGCTTCCGTCAGCCAAGCGGGGAAGAAATTCGTGCAAGCGGGATTTGGCAATTGCATTGATTCCTTCGGGGCTTGGAGCGTGGGTGCCGGGCAGGGGTTCAGTTCTATTCAAGTGGTAATCAAAGAAGTCGATGCAAACAACAATGAAGTGGCTGTTGCGGGCTATCCGATGGCAATAACCGCAACGATCAACGGCGCAGCCTGGTCGTCTCCGACGTACGTCAATCTTCCTGGACCGGTTGCGCCCGCACTCTTCAGGACCTATAGAGTCAAAGTGGAACTCAGGGGCACTGCGGCCGGGACAATGCAGCCGGTCATCAAACTTGCCGGCGTTAATAGTGACTTCAAATTCTGATCCGACCTGTCTCCAAGATCAATCGAATCGCAATTGGCTCCTACTTCTCGCAGCGGTAGGAGTCATCTTATCCTAAATGGGGGAATCCTCATGCGGCGAAGACAAGGACTGTCCCTGCTCGAACTGCTCGTTGTCACCGCAATCATGGCGATACTCGTCGGGTTGCTTCTCCCGGCGGTTCAAAAAGTTCGCTCGACTGCCGAGCAAATGAAAAACAAGAACGCCATCAAGCAGATGATCCTCGCATTCCACAATTACGCGAGCAATCACGATGGGGGGCTACCCGGCTTTACCAATGCAACGATCCCCATTCAGCCCGTAATGCCGCCGTTTGAAGAAATATTGCCTTACATCGAAGGTGGCTTTCAACCTCCCTACTGGACGATGACGGAATTCGGCAGATCGTATGTGCCCGTGCCACTGTACCTCTCCTCGAGCGATCCGACTTATGCACTGATGTGGTTACCGGAACGGACCCGTCCGTTCGGCCTGTCGAGTTTTGCGTTCAACATGACGGCATTCACCGGCCCGCCGAATCTCGGCAGCAGTTTCCCCGATGGTACGGCCTGCACGATTTCGGTCGTCGAGCATTACTGCTTTACGAATAATCGCTCCAACACCATCTCATATGTTGGCCATATGATCGGACCCGACTACATATTGGGGGAATCGAATGCCTCGGGTGTTCGCAACGCCAGCTTTGCCGATGCGGGCTATTACGATGTTCTCCCGGTAACGAGTGGAAATCCACGTCGAACTCTACCGTCCGTTCGCGGCAGGACGTTCCAGCACATGCCGAAGTTTGAGGTTTCGGACGGCCGATTGCCGCAGTCGATGCATCCCTCCGGGCTGGTCGCGGGGATGATGGACGGAAGCGTGCGCACCATTTCTCCCGGCGTCGACGAATCCATTTTCTGGGGCGCCGTGACACCGAACGGCAGCGAAGTGCTTGGCGATTGGTAGCGAAGGCGCGGTCGCGAGGGAGGCGAGGCGGGATCGAAAGCGGATATTCGAGAGAGTCGGTTGTTTACGCCATTGCGCGTTCACCATAAATCAAAGGCTTACCCGCCGCGCCTCCTCTCGCCGAGACCGCCATGACCGACACCGACTACAAGCCGGGCCTCGAAGACGTTCCGGCCGCCAAATCGGCGATCAGCTTCATCGACGGCAAACGCGCGCAGTTGGAGTATCGCGGCATCCCGGTCGAGAAGCTCGCGCGCGAGAGCTGCTTCGAGGAGACCGCCTGGCTGCTGCTCAAGGGCGAGTTGCCGACGCAGAAGGAGCTCGCCGACTTCGACGCCGCCCTGCGCGAACGCCGCGGCATCCACTACCGCCTGAAGGACCTGATCAAGTGCATGCCGTCGGGCGGCCACCCGATGGAGGCGCTGCAGGCGTCCGTCGCGGCGCTCGGCATGTTCCACCCGCACCGCCAGGTGACGAACGCCGCGAAGAACTGGGACGCCGCCTGCCGGATCATCGCCGGGCTGCCGACGGTGGTCGCCGCCTTCGCCCGCGTCCGCCGCGGCGAGGAGCCGATCGACCCGCGCCCGGACCTCGACCACGCCGCGAACTTCCACTACATGGTCTTCGGCAAGGAGCCAAGCCCCGCGACGCGCAAGGTGCTGGACGCCTGCCTGATCCTGCACGCCGAGCACGAGATGAACGCCAGCACGTTCACGGCTCGCGTGACCGCCAGCACGCTCGCCTCGCCGTACCAGACGATCGCCGCCGCCGTCGGCTCCCTCTCCGGCCCGCTCCACGGCGGCGCCAACGAGGAGGTGCTGCTGATGCTCGAGATGATCGGCAGCAAGGACAACGTGCAATCGTGGTTGGACGCCAAGCTCGCGAAGGACCCGAAGTTCAAGGTGATGGGCCTCGGCCACCGCGTGTACAAGGTGAAGGACCCGCGCGCGACCGTGCTGCAGGAGTTGGCCGAGCACATGTTCGCCGAGACGACGCGCCCGAAGAACTACGAGATCGCCCTGGAACTGGAACGGATCACCGCCGGCATCTACGGCTCGAAGGGCGTCTACCCGAATGTCGACTTCTACTCCGGCGTGGTCTATCAGAGCCTGGGCATCCCGACGGACGTGTTCACGCCGATCTTCGCCATCGGCCGCGCCGCCGGCTGGCTCGCGCACTGGATGGAGCAGCTCAACGGCAACCGCATCTTCCGCCCCGGCCAGATCTTCGTCGGCAAGGCCGACGCGGATTACATTCCGCTCGACAAACGGCCGTGATCACTCGAAGAATTGCTTCACGGGCACCGCGAACCCCGGCAGCACGTCGGGGAGTTCGAGAGTGTCGCCGGCATGAAATACTTCTTGCCCATTCGATCCGCGATACACCGACGCCGTCATCCCATCGGGATCGAGTACGAGTACGGCCGTCACGCCGCGCTTTAGGTAATCGCCGATTTTACCGAAGATGTCCGTCCAAGTGTTCGATGGAGATCGAACTTCGGCGACCAATTGCGGAATCGCCTGGATCACGCCTTCGGGAATTGGACCCGGAGGTAGGCGATCGTAGCCGATGAAGCAAATGTCCGGCCCTCGGACGGTATCGGGGTCGCGTCGGATGAGGATGCTCGTGTCGTTGGAGAGCGTGTGGCCGAGTTGATTCTGCTCCACGAAATTCCCAATCAACCGATCGGCTTTTGAGCAGACTTGGCCGTGTCGTCCGGATGGCATACCGAACTCCACGAGAACGCCGTCGATCAGTTCGGCGTATTGGTGCGAATAGCGATCGACGAACTCCTCCGCCGTCACTGAGGGGACGGCGGGGATTGTCAGCTTTACGGGCGGAACGTGAAGCGCGGCCGTACTCATGGATTCTCCTGCGGTGCAGTGTAACAGCGCCGGGCGATATCGAATAGAAGATGCAAGTCGGGCTGTTACTCGAAGAACTTTTTCACGGGCAACGCGAACCCCGGCAGCACGTCGGGGAGTTCGAGGATGTCGCCGTTGTGGAATCGCTGGGGCCAATCCTCGTCGCGGAAGACCGTGGCGATTCCAAGATCGGGATCGAATGTCAGCACGACCTTGACGCCCGCTTCGAGATATTCGTCGGCTTTCTTGCGCATCCCGCGCATCGAATCCGTCGGCGATTTCACTTCCACGACGAGTTCGAGAGGCGGCGAGTAGGCCCCCTTCGGCGTCCGTACATCGGCCGGCATGGTCTGATAACTGATGAACAGCACATCCGGACCGCGGACGCGGTCCACGCCGAGTCGCACGAATGAATCGTTAGAGAATACGCGACCAAGGCGATGAGCTTTGACATGCGATCGTATGATGGCGACCGCGTTCGCGCACACTTCACCGTGTTCGAGTCCGGGCATGGGCAGCCTCACGATTTGGCCGTCGATCAGTTCGATCCCCGATTCGTCGCCGTGGAGGCGCAGGAACTCGTCGGCGGACATCGGTCCGGTCGGAGGCGGTAGCGTGGCCGTGCTCATGCGAACTCCTTTCCGGCAGACTACCCCAACGGCACCGTTTTGAAAAGTGGATTCGCGTCTGCCGGGTCGCTCCATAAAACGGTGGTACTCCGTTACCGAGGCTCTAGATACTTCTCATGCTCGACGCGAACTTCATCCGGGACAACCTCGACGCCGTGAAGGCCAACTGCGCGAACCGCAACGTCCGCGCCGACGTCGACGCGGTCGTGCGGCTCGACGCCGAACGCAATGCGATCCAGCGCCAGGCGGACGAAACCAAGGCCAAGCAGAACGAGCTGAGCAAGTCGTTCCAGAAGGCCAAGCCGGAGGAGCGCGCCGCGCTCAAGGAGGAGAGCGCGAAGCTCAAGGAGCAGGTCGCCGGCTTCGACGCGAAGCTCAAGGACGTCGAGGATGCGCTCCGGGCCGCGATCCTGCCGATCCCGAACATGACGCACCCGTCGGCCCCGGTGGGCAGCGACGCGGCGGCGAACGTCGTCGTCGCGAAATTCGGCGAACCGACGAAGTTCGACTTCAAGCCGAAGGACCACATCCAGCTCGTCGAATCGCTGCAACTCGCCGACTTCGAGGCGGGCGTGAAGGTGGCCGGGCAGAAGTTCTACTTCCTCAAGAACGAGGGCGTGCTGCTGGAACTGGCGCTCGTGCAGTACGCGATCCAAAAGCTCGTGGCGAAGGGGTTCACGCCGATCCTCACGCCGGACCTCGCGAAGGTGGACGTGCTCGAAGGGATCGGCTTCTCGCCCCGCGACAACGCCGAGACGCGCCAGGTCTACACCATCGCCGATTCGGACCTCTGCCTGATCGCGACGGCCGAGATCACCCTCGGCGGCATGCACCGCGACGAGATCCTCGACGAAGCGAAGCTGCCGATGAAGTACGTCGGCCTCTCGCACTGCTTCCGCACGGAGGCCGGCGCCGCGGGGCGCGATACGCGCGGCCTCTACCGCGTCCACCAGTTCACGAAGGTCGAGATGTTCGCGTTCTGCACGCCGGAGCAGAGCGACGCCATCCACGAGGAGATCCGCCTCATCGAGCAGGAGATCTTCCAGGGCCTCGGCCTGCCGTTCCACGTCATCGACACCTGCACCGGCGACCTCGGCGGCCCGGCCTATCGCAAGTACGACCTCGAAGCCTGGATGCCCGGCCGCGGCGCCGCCGGCGAGTACGGCGAAGTCACGAGTACCTCCAACTGCACCGACTACCAGTCGCGCCGCCTCAACATCCGCTACCGGCCGACGGGGCAGAAGGGGACGAAGTTCGTTGCCGTCAACTTCGAGATCGTCGATGACGAGAACTACGCGGGCGAGCAGACGCGCGCGTGGGAAGGCTACTTCACCGAGAAGACGGAACAGCGCACCGTCGAATCGCTCCAGCACATGGGGTATCAGGGCGACAACATCGAGGACTTCGCGTCGCTCGATCGCGAGG
>CAYVRB010000366.1:0-5310 GCA_964453375.1 uncultured Alcaligenaceae bacterium | reverse complement strand
GGGATCATGCTCGGCCAGTTCAAATGGGTCTACGC
Organism: uncultured Alcaligenaceae bacterium; assembly: GCA_964453375.1. Classification (GTDB taxonomy): domain Bacteria; phylum Planctomycetota; class Planctomycetia; order Gemmatales; family Gemmataceae; genus Limnoglobus. Next base: position 5,275 of record CAYVRB010000366.1, on the reverse strand, counting down.
CTTTCTCAGCCCGCTCGGCGGCTACATCGCGGACCGCTTCGGCCGACGCTTCACCATCTGCGGCAGCCTGTTCGTCTGGTCGGCCGTCACGGTCTGGACCGGCCGCGTCACCACATTCGAGGAACTCCTCTGGGCGCGCTCGCTCATGGGCATCAGCGAGGCGTTCTACATCCCGGCCGCGCTCGCCCTCATCGCCGACTACCACACGGGGCCGACGCGCTCCCGCGCCGTCGGCCTGCACCAGATGGCCATCTACCTCGGCGTCATCGCCGGCGGCTTCGGCGGCGACGTGGCGGACGAACCGGCGCTCGGTTGGCGCTTCGCCTTCCTCGCCTGCGGCCTCGCCGGCATGCTCTATGCGATCCCGCTCGCGTTCCTCCTCAAGGACGCGCCGCGGCCGGAATCGATCGAAGCCAAACCGTCGCCGGTCGGCGCCGTGTCGGAATTGCTGGCGAACCCGTTCTTTCTTCTGCTCGTGCTCTACTTCACGCTGCCCGCGCTCGCCGGCTGGGTCGTGCGCGACTGGGGACCGGCGATCCTGAAGGACCAGTTCGGCATCGCGCAGGGTCAGGCCGGGCGCTACGCCACGCTCACCTGGCAGGGTGCCGCCATCGCCAGCGCCGTCCTTGGCGGCTGGCTCGCCGACCACTGGATGACGCAGACCGAGCGCGGCCGCATCTACGTCAGCGCCCTCGGCATGGTGATCCTCGTCCCCGCGATCGCCGGCCTCGGCAACGCCCCCACCCTCGGCGCCGCCGTCGTCTTCCTTATCCTCTTCGGCGTCGGCTGGGGTTTCTTCGACGGCAACAACATGCCGATCCTCTGCCAGATCGTCCGCCCCGACCTCCGCGCCACCGGCTACGGGATCATGAACTTCGTCAGCATCAGTTGCGGCGGCCTCGCCGACTGGGGTTTCGGCGCCCTGCGCGACGCGAACGTCCCGCTCGGCACGATCTTCGGCTCGTTCGCGGCCGCCGCCGCCGTCTCGATCGTGCTGGTGTTGTCGATCCGTCCGAAAAGGGGACTGTCACCTTTTATATCGAGGGATTTAAAATAATCGGTCGATAAAAAAGGTGACAGTCCCCTTTTTCCACTTGCGTCCCCGGCCGCGCGACGCTATTCCGGCACGCAATCCCGGAGGCTCGCCATGGTCCGCCGCATCCTCGCACTCGCCCTGCTCGCCATCGCCGTTCCGGTCCGCGCCGAAACCAAACCGGAAAACGTCGCCGCGACCGTCAACGGCGAGGTCGTGCGATTGGACGAGGTCGACGCCGCCCTCAAACGCGCGCTGCCGGCGGACGCGCCGCTCACGGCGGCGCAGGCGAAACGGCTGCGCGCCGAGATCCTCGACGAACTGGTCGACGAGCGCCTGCTCGTGCAGTTCCTGGCGCGCAGCGGGCCGAAGGTCCCGCCGGCGGACCTCGAACGCGCCATGCAGGGGCTTCAGGCCAGCTTGAAAAAGCGGGGGAAGACGCTCGCGGAGCACCTGCGCGACGTCGGGCAGACCGAGGCGCAGCTGCGCGAACAGTGGACGCGCACGCTGCAACTCCAGCGGATGATCGACGCCCGCGCGACCGAGGCCGAGCTGCGCAAATACTTCGCGGACCACCGGGACGCGTTCGAGAACGCGACCGTGCGCGCCGCGCATATCGTCGTGCGGCTGGGGCCGACCGCGACGCCGGGCGAGCGCGCCGCGGCGACCGAGAAACTCGTCGCGCTCCGCGCCGCCCTCGTCAAAGGCGAGATCGACTTCGCGGCGGCGGCGAGGAAGCACTCCGTCTGTCCGAGCGCGAAGGCCGGCGGCGACCTCGGCGAGATCGCACGCAAGGATTCGATCGTGGACGAAGCGTTCGCGGCGGCGGCGTTCGCCCTCAAGATCGGCGACGTCAGCGAACCGGTCGAGACGGAAATGGGCCTGCACCTGATCCGCGTGACCGACCGCAAGGCGGGCACGCCGACGACGTTCGAGAAGTCGATCGAGCGCGTGCGCGACCTCTACGCGGAGGACGTGCGGCGGTCGATGCTGGAGAAATTGAGAAAGGACGCGCGGATCCAGATCACGCTGCCGTGACCCTTCCGCTACTCGATCCCGTCCGCCGGGACGCTCTCGAAGTCGGCCACGCCCAGGCGCATCGCGAGCTGCTCGAACTGGTCCGCGTAGTCGTCGTTCGAGTAGTGCAGGTGCTCCGCCTCGCACAGCATCGGCAGCACGCGCCGGCGGCGGACGCCCATCTCCTTCAAGGCCCGACGGAACCGGCCGACCTTCGGCGCGTAGACCGCGAACAGCTTGTGCTCGTCGAACTGCACTTCCATCGGCCCGCGCGCGCTGAGCACCGCGAGGCCGGTGCAGCCGTCGTTCAGGATCAGGTCCTCGAAATCGCACAGGTGGCTCGCGAGCACTGGGGCGTCGATCCGGTTGCGGCGGAAATCGACGTGGCTGCCGTCCTTCCGTCCGTGGCTGCTCTCGAGCACGACGTGGACGGTGTCGCCGAGAGGTTCGAGGAGGGCGAGGAAGGTGTCGAAGAGTTTCTCGGCGGAGACGCTGGCGAACAGCATGGGCAGGCGCAGGCGGGACTCGCGGTCGCGGAAGACTTCCAGGCGGTAGCCTTCGCGCGGGCGGATCGGCACCTCGAGCGCGGGCCGCACGGCGTCGGTCAGCAGGAAGTCGCCATAACGCTTGACCTGGAGGTGCGCCTCCAGCGAATCGCTCGTCACGGATGGACCCTCGCTCGCGGTGTGGCCGTGGCCCCGGCGGGAGGTCTGAAGGGTGTTCGTCCGTGGATGCCGTGCGTTCAGAACCCGCGGTAGCCTACCCGCGCCGCCGGGGGAGGTCGGGCGCAGGCGTCGAATTCTAGGGCGCGTTTTCAGGCGGCGTGGGAAAATTCGACCAAAAAACCGATACGATGGATTCTGCCGGTCGTTCCGCTTGCGAAAGCGGTGCGGCGCCTCGCTTTGCTTTCTCGGAACTTCTTCCGAACGTCGCCGCGCCGCCGTCAACGGCTTCAGCCCCTCGCCCGTTTGGTTCGATGTAAGTTCACCCCGTTCGGTTCGGAGACTTCCGTGCGAAAGCCGATCCTCGCCGTGGTGTTGCTGGTTTCCGCGACGGCGGCGCTCGCCGAGGAGCCGGGGAACATCGTCATCCGGCCGAAGGGCGCGGCGGCTCCGGTGGAGACGAAGCCCGCGCCCGTCGCGAAATCCGAGAAGGACAATTTCATCGTCATCCGGCCGAACGGCGCCGGTGCGAAGCCGGAGCAGCAGCTCGTCTCGAAGTCGGTGCCGAAGCTCGAGAAGACGGCGCCGCGCACCTTCGGCGGCGCGCCGATCCCGATTCTCAACCCGAAGCCGCAGGACGTTCCGAAGCCGGAGGAGAAGCCCGACCCGCAGAAGGGGAAGCTCGTCCTCGAAACGTGGGACGCGGCGTTCCTGAAAGGGGTCAAGGTCGGGTACTTCCACACGCTCGTGCGCGAACGCGAACTGAACGGCAAGACCTACCTCTACGCGACGCGGGAGCACAAGCTGGCGCTGAGGCGCTTCGGCCAACTGACGGAGCAGAGCACCGAAGACGCGACCCTCGAGACGCCCGAAGGCCAGGTGCTCACCACGCGGATGGAGCTGGCGCTCGGGCCGCAGCAGCGCATCGTCCTCACCGGCAAGGTCGTCGACGGCCTGCTCAAGACGCAATCCGAAGGCGTCGTGCAGAAGGTGGAGGAGACCGCCTGGCCCGACGGCGTGCTCGGCATCTCGAAGGAGGCCACGCTCTTCAAGGACAAGAAGCCCAAGCCGGGCGACACGTTCGACTATTTCCTCTACGAGGGCCGGCTCAACCGCGTGATGAAGGTCACCGTCGAGGCGAAGGCGCTCGAGACGATCGCGCTGTTCCAGGGCCAGGCGCCGAAGGCGATGCTGCGCCTGACGACGACGCTGAACCCGTTGAAGGACAAGGAGGGCAAGGTGATCTTCCGCGTGCCGCCGGCGACGGTCTGGTGCGACGCGGAGACGTTCGAGGTGGCGCGGACGGACCAGGACATGCCGAGCCTCGGCGGCCGGCTGATCATCGCGCGCACCACGAAGGAAGCCGCGCTCGCGGCGCCGGCGAACGTGCCGGACCTGTTCGACGTGCAATCGGTGCGGCTCGACCGCGAGGTGCCGGGGATCCACGAAAAGGCGGCGATGGTCTACAAGATCGCGACCGAGAACGATCCGAACCCGGAGGAGTTGTTCGCGCAGGACGCCCGGCAGTCGCTGGCGAACTTCGACGAGAAGACGAAGGTATTCGAGCTGCGCGTGACGGCGATCCGCGAGCCGCGGCAGAAGCCGGAGGGCGTGAAGCCGCCGGGGGAGGAGCATCTGGGCAAGAGCTTCTTCGTGGACTGGGACGACGCGACGGTGAAGAAGCACGCGGCCGCGGCGATGGCGGGCCTGCCGGCGGGCGCGGACGACTGGCGGAAGGCGAAGGCGATCGAGCGCTGGGTGAAGGGCAACATGCGCGCCGTGGAGTTCAGCCAGTCGATGGGCACGGCCAGTTCGGTGGCGAAGTCGCTCTCCGGCGATTGCACCGAGTACGCGATGCTCGCGGCGGCGATGTGCCGGGCGAACGGCATCCCGAGCCGCACGGCGCTCGGCCTCGTCTACGCTCCGTCGCCGGGCGGCAAGCCGTACCTCGCCTATCACATGTGGTTCGAGGTCCACGTCGCCGGCGACTGGGTGGCGCTCGACGCGACGCTCGGCAAAGGCTCGGTGGGTCCCGGCCACATCAAGATCACCGACCACCACTGGCACGAGGAGCGCACCCTCGCCCCGCTGCTGCCGGTGCTGCGGGCGCTGATGGCGACGCCGAAGGTGGAGGTGGCGGGGGTGCGGTGAAAAGGGCGATTCAAAAGACGGGAATTCGATCATCATGGCAGAACAGACCCAAGGCGATCCAGCTCGCTTACTGGCGCGTTGCCATGTCGCTGCGGCCGAACTGGGCCTACCGGCCGAGGCCATCATGTTGGTTCGGATGGCCTTGGAAAACCTCGCCCGCGAATGTGGCCCCAACGCCGGCAGCGATCGTGTTTCGGCCGCGATGTTGTGTGCGGGTCTACTTCGCTGCGACACGTCGCCGGAGCGGTCTGAAGAACAGCTCCGCAAACTGGGTTTGCGAACAAGCGAAGTTGTCGGTCGGGTTGTGGGTTGGTTGTCCATGGACGGTGTGATTCTGCCACGTCCCGGAGAATCCGATAGGACTTACGCAGTTGCCACCGGCCGGGCTTGCAGGACCGGATTGGCCAAGAAA
>CAYVRB010000365.1:0-5313 GCA_964453375.1 uncultured Alcaligenaceae bacterium | reverse complement strand
CGGGGTCGGGCAGGCCGGGCGCGCCGATCGAGTAGCTCGGCGAGAACGCGGGGCCGGCGTCGCAGCACGGGCCGCCGAACGCGGGGTAGCAGCGGTGGTTGGCCCGGACGCGGTGGACGAAGTTGCGGATCACCCCGCAACAGCCCGTGGACGACAGGGCGAAGCCGACGAACAGGAGCGAGAACAGGAACCGGCGGGTCATGGCGAACCTCCATTTCGTGACACGGCGGACCGCGGGGAACGTGCCGGTGTCCAATCCTTTGGAGGCGGGCGGGAATCCTTCCCGAAAGCGGGCGTCGCGGCCGTGGGGCCGTACCGGGGCCGTCGAAGGGAGTATGCGCCGTCCGGGGGGATGGGCAAATGGCGGCGGACTGGTTTCAACCCGCAAGCGGGTCAAACGCCGGGACGTGTGCCGGTCCGCGAAGCGGGACCGGTGGCGGGCTTCGTGCGAAGTGTAGCGGACGTTCGGCCGATCACGGGTTCGGGCAGTAGTCCGGCGGCGGCACGTCGAGGCGGTCGCGCTGCGTGCTCGAGGTGCAACCGCGGCGCAGGAAGCGGCCGTTGCAGCCGACGGCGGTCGCGAGCATCAGGCTCGCCAGGCACAGGAGAAGGAATCGGTTTCGCATGGCATTGGCTCCGGGAAGGTTCACCGGGGGAATGCCGAAACCTAGGTCGTCCTTGCGCGGGCCGCCAACCGAAACTTGAGCGAAACTGCGCCGATTTCCATTGACGTGGCCGGTCGTAGCGGTCGGCGAAACGGGCGAAACCCTGCGGGTCAGGCGGGTTGTTCCGGTTCGTCGTCCTTCGCGGGCAACTCGAATGTCGGCAGCGGTTCCAGGCCGACGTGCCGCCGCGCCGCGGAGACTTCGTTCATCAGGAAGATGCGCGTCGCGAGGTGGCGCTCGATCGCCTCTTTCGGTACGCGGATCGGCTCCGAAATTCCGATCGTGATCGTGCGCCGCCCCGGCTCCTTCGGCTTGTTCTGCGTCGGCGGGCCGTTCCAGTGCGAGGAATAGCTCCCCCACGCCCCTTCGATCCAACAACAGACGATCGGCGTATCGGGCCGCGCCTTCAGGATCTCCCAAATGCCGCGGCCGAAGCGCCGCAGCGGCATCTCCTCCCTGCGCCGGAGGTAGGATTCGGGGAAGATCATGAGGCACTTCCCGTCGTCGAGCGCCCGGATCGCGTCCTGGATTTCCGGCGCCTCGCGCCGCGCGCGCGAGTCCGGCACGCGGATCGTGCCGAAGACGTACTTCACCAGCGGCTTGATGTACCAGCGGTCGTAGAAGAGCGAGGTCATCATCGGCGTCACCGGCCGCGGCAGCGACTTGGCGAGGAAGAGCGGATCCCACAGGCACGCGTGGTTCGCGATCACGATGACCGGCCCGTGCAGGGGCACATCCGCGCCGACGACGACGACGCGGTAGTTCATCGAGAGCTTGGCCTCGACGCACATCTCGAAGAGTGGGCGGAAGAGGCGCGTCCAAGCGAAGACGAGAATCAAGAAGCCGAGGATGGCCAGATGAGCGACACGAAGCTGCTCCCAGGTCGCCGAGTCGATGTTTGGAATTGTCTTTCGCGCCGCGAGATGGGTGATAACGCTCGCGATGGCGAGGAGTTGGAACGCGAGGTCGGCCGGAGTCATGTTTCGGAACCAAGACTTGTTGGTCGTGTTTCGCATGACCGAACCGATGATCGCGAACAAACCGATGCTCGCGAAACACAACGTCCCACGGGAAGGACCGATCCAGTATCCGAGGGCCGTCGATCCGAAAATGAACAACGTGGCCGGAGGGATCAAGCCCGGAACGCGACTGGCCGGTAGGTGCGTATATCGAATCGCGAATTGGACGGCCGTTCCGATGCCGAAGGCCAGAAGCCATCCGTTGCCGTCGTTGAAATCGGCGAGATACGGCAACGCCAGGAACGACCACCACGAGATCGAGCCCGACACGGTCCACGCCGCGCTGTTCCAGCGGTCGCGATAACGGACCGGATTAGTTGCGCTCAGCGATGGGGCGGTTTCGGACATGGACTCTTCACCATTGCCGATCAATTCAAAACTCGGAACTCACAACTCACACCTCACGACTCGATTTCTAAACGAGTTCTGAGTTCCGAGTCGTGAGTCGTGAGACGGAACCTTGGCCCATCACTCCTCCGGCTCCTCCGCCGGCGGCTCCGCCTTCGCGGCCTCGGCCTTCTGGTTCGCCTCGTACGACAACTGGTTGATCAGCATGAAGCCGGGGAAGAAGTTCGCCGCGCTCACCGGCAGCGAATAGATCGCGTCCTTGCCGCCGCGCTTGAAAAGGAAGAAATAGCCCTCGTTCAGCGAGAAGAGGCAGTTGTAGTACGAGATTTTGCGGCTCTTCGCCTTCGAGAGGATGCCGCCGGCGATGTCCACCTGGAGGCCGTCGGGCGTGAAGGTCATCCCTTCGGTCCACTTCACCGATTGGCCGTTCTGCAGCGCCAGGTTCATGTTGGAGGCGACGACGGTGCTGACGTGGTCGCGGAGGTTGTCCAACTCGCCGTCGAGCTTCTTCATCGTGGCGGAGTACTTGATCGGGTCGGACTCGGAGTCGGGCGCCGGCTCGAAGTTCATCGTGACGGTCGTGCCGGTGTAGCTGCCGTTGTAGTACTGGCGGATGGCGCCGTAGCTGAAGACGCGGATATCCTTGTATTCCAGCTCCTTCGTGGTCTTGGTGGTGATGCGGCAGACGCCCTTGGTGTGGCAGCGGAGGATGTTGGTGCGGTTGAGCCAGACGGCGAGGCCGATGCCGATGCCGAGGACCGTCAGAATCACGGCCAAGACCGTTGGAACTTCCGGCTGACGCTGCTGCGTGGCGAAGATGGCGGCCACGACGGCGCCGAGGAGCATCCCCCCGCACAGGATCATGGTTATGACCAGGGTGCCCTTCGGAATCGAATGGTCGCGCTCGAAGATGATCCGGCCGAGGCCCGGCTCCTCGTCCGGCTTGAAGCCCTGGTCCTGGAACCGCTTCGCGAGCACGCGCAGGAGGATGAGCGCGTTCAGCCCCTCCGCCGGGAGGCGCACGGCCGGCTTCGGTTCCCCCTTCACCCAGACGCAGACCTTGTTGTCCACCGCGTCCGCCGCCACCAGGGTGTCGATCGGGTACGTCTGGCTCTGCCGGCCCTCGCGGACGTGCAGTTCGGTCTTGTCGAATTCCCACGTCTCGCCGGCGAGCGCGTCCCCCTTCGCGATCCGCTCGAGCGCGAGGTCGGTGAGCCGCTGGAGGTTGCGATCCAGGAACTCGGTCTGCGGGTCGAGCTTTTCGATGGGGAAGGAGTAGGCGAACTGCAAGTCGCCGCGGAATTCGCCGGCTTCGAGGACGAGGCGGCACTCGCGGGCGACGGTCTTGGGGATGCCGTTGCTGAGCTTGGTCTTGGCCCAGGTGCCCATCTCGACGATGTCGTCGTCGGCGAAGTCGAAGGAGCCGCGCTTGTCCTCGTAGGTGAAGCCGTCGGCGGTGGAGGTGAACCACTTGCGGTTCTTGGCGATCGACAGCCCGTGCAGCAGGGCGACGACGCCGAACGCGACGGCGAGGCCGAGCAGGACGAGGCCCGGCTCCAGGTGGAACGGCGCGAGCGCGGCGCCGACGACCAGGCAGATCGCCGCGAGCACGATTTCCGCGATGAACAGCGCGTTGTTGAACGACGCGCCGACCGAGATCCGTTCGCCCATCGACCCGACTCCCCGGGGGTTGCGTTACTTCTTTTCCTTCTTCCGCTCCGGCGGCCGCCACTTGATGAAGAGCCGCTTGATCGCGAAGAAGCCGGACTTGTAGATGATGAACAAGGACATCACGACGAACGGCAGCGTGCAGGCGCCGGGCGGGAAGAGGAATTCCTTCTTGCGCGTGATGGCGTGTTCCTTGTCGTCCTGGAGGCCGATCTCGGCGAAGACGTCGGGCATGTACAGGATCGAGAGGACGATGAGTGCGACGAAGCCGATCGCGACGAGGGCGCAGGCGACGCCGGGGGCGAGGTGCTTGAGGTAATCGCCCTGGGTCCAGGCGTGGATGGTCTTGCTTTCGTGGCGGCGGCGCTGGACGAGGTCGTAGCCGCAGCTCAGGCAGATGAGCGTGTCGGGCGGATCGAGTTCCTTGGCGCAGAACGGGCAGCGCGGGACGTCGAGGTCGTCCTTCTGGGAGCCGTAGGGGTCGGCGTTCTCGTCGTCGTCGTGCGGCCGCGCGGAGGGGGGCGGCGGGGACGCGGGCGCGGGCTTCGCCGGCTTGGCGGCCTTCGGCTCCTTCACCAGGATCGTGGCCTCGCAGCCCTTGCAGCGGATCTTCTTCCCGGCCAGTTTGGCCGGCACTTGCATCGACTTCTCGCATTCCGGGCACGTGACCGGGATCGTGTCGGCCATGGGGCGGTCTCGGGATTGAGGGGGCGGATCGCGAACGACGAACGATGAATAATTCCCTAATGTAGCGAATGTTTCCCGCGACGCCATCGACCTCCGAGTTCCGCTCCCCGATGAATTCCGAACCCCGCATCCTGGTCTCGCTCGCGACCTACAACGAGTCGGGCAACCTCCCCAAGCTCATCGAAGAGATCCACAAGTTCGTGCCCGCCGCGCACGTCCTCGTCGTGGACGACAATTCTCCCGACGGCACGGGCAAACTCGCCGATGACATGGCCGCCCAGGACCCGCGCATCCACGTGATGCACCGCGCCGGGAAGCTGGGATTGGGGACGGCGATCCTCGCGGCGATGCGCTACGCCATCGAGCACGAGTACGACTGGCACGTGAACATGGACGCCGACTTCAGCCACCCGCCGCGCTTCCTGCCCGGCATCCTCGCCGGCATGGCCACGAAGGACGTCATGATCGGCTCGCGCTACATCGCCGGCGGCGGCACCGAGAACTGGCCGCTCAAGCGGCTCGTCATCAGCCGGTTCGTGAACATGATCGTGCGGTTCCTGATGCGGATGCCGGTGAAGGACGCGAGCGGGGCGTACCGGTGCTATCGCGTGGCGAAGCTGCGTGAGGCCGAGCTGCACAAGATCCGAAGCCGGGGGTATTCGTTCCAGCAGGAGGTGCTATTCCGCTGCCACAAGGCGGGTTGCACGATGGGCGAGTATCCGATTTTGTTCGAGAACCGCCGGGCGGGTGCGAGCAAGGTGAACGGGAAGGAAGCGTTGCGGTCGATCGGGATGATTCTGCTGGTGGGCCTGCGGAACGTGGCGGGGCTCGAACGCCGGCCGAAGCCGGCGCGATCGTAACAAGGCGCCCCGTTTAGCGGCGAGGCGGAGTCTTCGGAGCCGAGCGCGGGACGTCGGTAACGCGCT
>CAYVRB010000364.1:0-5397 GCA_964453375.1 uncultured Alcaligenaceae bacterium | reverse complement strand
CCACGACACTACCCGATAACACGCCCCACTTGCACCGCCAACTGCGTAAGTCCTACTTGGTTTCTCATCAAATCGCGGTAGGCTTGCCCACCGAGCGAGTCGAGTCTTCGACGCCCCGCCGCGTGTGCCATCGTGAATTCAGGCTCCAAGTTCCGCGCGACGCCTGCCAATCCGACAGCGTGGGCGCAATCTTGGCACGCGGTCCTGTACTTGGACCGTCGTCGTAAACCACGTGCCTACTAAGCTTTGCGACTTCACTCGGCGCAGGCACGCCGGTTGCATCTCCCCCAGCCACGGACCGCTATTCCCACTGCCGGAGAGACCCACGATGGCCCTGCAACCGATCGGCGATCGGATCATCGTCAAGCGCGAAGAATCGGAAGCCAAGACCAAGGGCGGCATCATCCTGCCCGACGCGGCCCAGAAGAAGCCGCAGACCGGCACCATCGTCGCCGTCGGCCCCGGCAAGCTCAACAAGGACGGCACCCGCACCGCCCTCCAGCTCAAGGCCGGCGACAAGGTCCTCTTCACCTCGTGGGCCGGCGACGAATTCAAGGACAAGAAGAACAAGGACGAAGTCCTCGTGATGCACGAGAGCGACGTGCTCGCCGTCATCGAGTAAGTCCGAAGCCCCGGCACGGCCGTGCCGGGGCTTCCGCCCCACAAGCCTACGACAAGACTTCATTCAATCACCGCTGCGGCAGGGCTTGTCCTCATAGTGAGCCTGTACCCGGTCGTAGCCTAACTCGCATCTTCAACGATGCAGAAATCGGAGTTCGAGTCCATGTCCGCCAAGCAGATCGCATTCGATCAAGAAGCCCGCGAAGCCATGAAGAAGGGCATCGCCAAGCTCGCGAAGGCCGTCAAGGTCACGCTCGGGCCGAAGGGCCGGAACGTCATCATCCAGAAGTCGTTCGGCAGCCCGACCGTCACCAAGGACGGCGTCACCGTCGCGAAGGAAATCGAACTGCCCGACCAATACGAGAACATGGGCGCCCGCATGGTGAAGGAAGTCGCCAGCAAGACGTCCGACGTCGCCGGCGACGGCACCACGACGGCCACCGTCCTCGCCGAGGCGATCTTCAACGAAGGCCTCAAGGCCGTCACCGCCGGCACGAACCCGATGCTCATGAAGCGCGGCATGGAGAAGGCCGTCGAGGACATCGTCGAGAAGGTCAAGAAGGCCAGCATCCCCGTCAAGGGCAAGGCCGACCTCGAGAACGTCGCCACCGTCGCCGCCAACGGCGACGAGAAGATCGGCACCATCATCGCCGAGGCCATGCACAAGGTCGGCAAGGACGGCGTCATCACCGTCGACGAAGGCAAGACCATCGACACCGACCACGAGTTCGTCGAAGGCATGCAGTTCGACCGCGGCTACCTGTCGCCGTACTTCGTCACCGACCTCGAAGCGATGGAGTGCGACCTCGACGACCCGTACATCCTGATTTACGAGAAGAAGATCAGCACGAACCGCGACCTGGTGCCGGTGCTCGAGAAGGTCCTCGGCAAGGGCAAGCCGATCCTCATCATCAGCGAGGAAGTCGAAGGGGAAGCCCTGGCGACGCTCGTCGTGAACAAGATGCGGAACCCGAGCTTCAAGGTCTGCGCCGTGAAGGCGCCCGGCTACGGCGACCGCCGCAAGGCCATGCTCGAAGACATCGCCATCCTGACCGGCGGCACCGTGATCTCCGAAGACCTCGGCATCAAGCTCGAGTCCGTCGAACTCGAACACCTCGGCCGCGCCAAGAAGGTGAAGGTCGACAAGGACAACACGATCGTCATCGACGGCGCCGGCAAGAAGGACGCCATCAAGGCCCGCGTCGCCCAGATCCAGAAGGAACTGGAAAAGAGCACCAGCGACTACGACAAGGAAAAGCTCGGCGAGCGGATCGCGAAGCTCTCCGGCGGCGTGGCGAAGATCAACGTCGGCGGCGCGACCGAGAGCGAAGTGAAGGAAAAGAAGATGCGCGTCGAGGACGCGATGCACGCGACCCGCGCGGCCTTCCAGGAAGGCATCCTCCCCGGCGGCGGCGTCGCCCTGCTCCGCGCGTCCGAAGGCCTCAAGCCGAAGGACCTGACGAGCGACGAGGAGGTCGGCTACAACATCGTCGTCCGCGCTTGCAAGGCTCCGATCAAGCAGATCGCCGAGAACGCCGGCAGCGACGGCAACGTCGTGGCGAACGAAGTGCTTAAGAACAAGGACGCGAACTACGGCTACAACGCCCGCACCGACAAGTACGTGGACATGGTGAAGGAAGGGATCATCGACCCGACGAAGGTGGTCCGCAGCGCGTTGCAGAACGCGGCCAGCGTGAGCACGCTGCTGCTGACGAGCGACGCGTTGGTGGCCGACGTCCCGAAGAAGGACAAGGCCGCCGCCGGCGGCGACGACCACATGGACTGAGCGTGAATGGATTTTGAAGCTGGGCGAAGCCTGCGGACGAACGTCTGCGGGCTTTTTTGTGGATTTTTCGGTTTTAGGATTGTCAATCTGCGGTGCTGAATGTAAAGTACTTTGGTGAATCCGAGAGTTGTCATCGATACGAGCGTGTTGATCGCCGGCTTACGGAACCGCCTCGGTCCCAGCCAGCGACTCCTTCGCCTGGTTGGCGAAGGCGATTTTGAAACGGCACTCTCGGTACCCTTGTTCCTCGAATATCAGGAGGTCAGTAAACGGCTCGTCGAAGACATGGACTATACAGAAGAGGAAATCGACATCGTTCTCGATTATTTGTGTCAATCCATGCAACATTACACAATCGATTTTCTGTGGCGGCCCTTTTTGAAGGATGGCGATGACGACATGGTGTTGGAACTCGCGGTGGCATCGAATAGCCAACGGATCGTGACCTACAACATTCGGGATTTCCAGGGCTGCGAACAGTTCGGCATCACCGCGGTAACGCCGGACCAATTCCTCGCATTTTTACGGGGGCGTTCATGAGCGCGATCAATCTTCGATTGCCCGATTCCCTGCATGCGTCCGCCACTACGTTCGCGGAGCGCGACAAAGTCTCGCTGAATCAATTCATCGCGACCGCGGTGGCGGAAAAAGTATCCGCGCTGGGAACCGTCGACATTCTCGGCGAGCGGGCCAAACGCGGCGATCGGGCGAAGTTCTTGGCCGTCCTCGACAAGGCGCCGGCGACCGACGAGACGATCATTCGACCGCCGTCGGTGACGGACATCATCGAGGCCCAGCGCGAGCGGGTGCGAATTTACCTCGAAAAACTGCGGCCGTTATTGTTGGACAAGGATATCGAGGAATATGCCACCGGAAGCCTCGGCGGCGATCTCCGGTACCGGCACGAGAATGGTATCCATGCCGAAATCAAGTTTTATCGAACGAGCGATGAAATCACGCTCCGTCTTTACTTCGGGCCGAAGGTCAAGCCGGGATACGGTTTCAAGGTTTTCGAAAAGCCCACCGGCAAACTGAGCAAGCACGATCTCCGTCTCGACGTCGGCCAACCGATTGGCGACGAACTCAAATCGTTCATCGTTCGTTCGCGGGAATTCATTCGAAATAAGCGATCGAGTTAACCGGTTGGAATGGCCTATCCAGCGCTGATCGAACGCGGGCGATTTCGTTTCCTGTCTTACCTGCGTTGGCGATCCCGATCGTACTGAAGCCGTCCCATCCCCGACTTCACAAAGGACTTCAAGCCCGACTTCCCCAACGTCAATTTCCTCAAGACAGACCGCGAAATCAACGAATCCGTCGTCACCGAGCCTCGGCGTGCCGCCGCGCCGCCCCCCCTCACCGCCCTTCGAAGTCGGTGCCGACGCGCGGGACGACCTGCTCGTGGCGCAGCACGGCCGGGGGCTGCGTGCGCCAGTCGTCGCCTCGGCCGCCCTGCAAACCGACGCGGCGGCCCTCCTCGTACAGCCTCGCCAGCATCAACGGCTCGAACTTGAGCGGGCCGCCGTCGTCCGCGAAGTCCTGCCGCAGGGCCGTGAACTGGAACTGCATCCCGGTGAGCAGCGAGAGCGTGTAGATGCGCAGCAGGTCGTTCTGCGTCATCGCGGACACGAGCGACGTGATCGATCCGCCGAGGATGCCGAAGAGGTTCGGCGAGACGCACTTCGGCTCGGCGAAGACTTTCCCCGACACGATGGCGTAGATGTTCGAGCCGGCGAGCGGCCGCGGCCCGGCTTCGAGCTGCGCGAACGGCACGTTCAGGTGCGCCAGGCGCACGAACACTTCGCTGGACGCGCCGCCGTCCACGTGCAGCTCGGTGTAGCGGCAGCCGTTCACGGTCACGTCGAACTTCACGGGCGGGAACTGCCCCGGCACGGAGGTGGAGGCGAGGATGATCTTGCCGATCAGTTCGCGCTTGTCGGGCCGGTCGCCGGCGGCGATGGCGCTGACGTCCCAGACGGCGAGGCGCTTGGTGTCGAGGTTGGTGGTGCCGATGAGCAGGCGGCGGCCCTCGGCGTGCGCGCAGGCGAGGTCGGCGACGAGTTGCGGCGTGACGGCGCGGTCGATGGCGCGCGCCAG
Organism: uncultured Alcaligenaceae bacterium; assembly: GCA_964453375.1. GTDB lineage: Bacteria > Planctomycetota > Planctomycetia > Gemmatales > Gemmataceae > Limnoglobus. Next base: position 893 of record CAYVRB010000364.1, on the reverse strand, counting down.
CGGTTCGGAGCTGGCGAGCGAATCGCCGAGCAGCGCGACGATCAGGTTCTTCTTGCGGAAGACGTCTTTGTCGGTGACGGTGGTGTAGAAGCGGCGGACGGTGTCGTCGTAGGCGGGGCCGAGGAAGGCGAAGACGGCGACGATGGCGCCGGTGCTGACGCCGGTGACGACGTCGAAGGTGGGTCGCTGGCCGGAGTCGGTCCAGCCGCCGAGGACGCCGGCGGAGTAGGCGCCGAACTTGCCGCCGCCGGAGATGGCGAGGACGTTGTACATGCGGCTGCCGTCGGGCATCGGCCGGGGGGGGCCTTGCAGGCCGTCGGCGAGGTTTTGGAAGAGTTCGGCGGAGGGGGCGCGGTAGGTGGTCGCGCCGCCGACCGTTTCGGCCCACGATTCCGGACAGGGCGGCGCGCACTTCCGTTCGGGCTTGAGGGCCTTGCAGCCGGACAGCGCCAGCGCGCAGGCGAGCGCCAGAACGGCTCCCCTTGAAATTCGGGTGGGGAATCCGATCCTTTCAGCACCGAATCCTCTCGCAACGTACTGAGGCGTTTCGTCCATGAGCAGTGCGACACCCCGCGGTCGGTTGGCCATCGTCGTTGGCGGCGGCCCCGCGCCGGGCATCAACGGCGTGATTTCGTCGGTCACCATCGAAGCGATCAACCAGGGCCTCGACGTCTACGGCGTCCGCGACGGATTCTCGGACCTCATCAAGGGCGACACCGGCCGCGTCAAGCCCCTGACGATCGGCGAGGTGGCGCAGTTCTACACGCGCGGCGGCTCCATGCTCGGCACCGCGCGCACCAACCCCGCCAAGAAGCCCGCGGACCTCGCCAACGTCATCGGCGCGTTCCAGAAGATGGGCGTCAGCTACCTCGTCACCGTCGGCGGCGACGACA
>CAYVRB010000363.1:0-5415 GCA_964453375.1 uncultured Alcaligenaceae bacterium | reverse complement strand
GATAAAGGCGAGGACGACGACGATGACGATGACGAGGAGGATGACGACGACGAAGAGGACGACGACGATTGACCGGCCTCATCCCGCGGCGTCGTAGGCCTGCCTGATCCAGCCGATCAGTTCGGCGTCGACCTCGTCGGCGCTCGTCAGTTTCACCTTGTACTGGCACATCCCGCCCGGCGGCTGTTCCAGCAGCCGCTCGGTGCCGGGCACGCCCTTCATGTTTAGCCCGACCTCGAATCGCGTGTTCGTCGCCGGGCCGAGCAGCGCGAACTGCTTCTTGCGGCGCAGGCTCACGTTCGCCTTCTTCGGCGCGATCTCGAAGGCGCCGAACTTCGCGATCGCCTTCATGAGCTTATCGTGGATCGGCCGCAACGCCGCCTTCGGCCCGGCGTAGATGGCGTCGAGCGGATCGCCCGCCGCCGGTTCGGCCGGCGCGAGCGCCACGTGGGCGATGGTGTTCGCGTCGCCGTGGCCCAGGCCGAGCTTCGCCTTCAACATGTCGCGGATCTCGCCGTGCTTCGCGAGGCCGCTCGCCTTCACCAGCGCCTTCAACTCGTCGAGCGTCCGGCCGGTCTTCTTCTGGATGTTGGCGAGCTGCGTCGCCATCCCTTGTTCGGGCGTGCTCATGGGCGTCACTTCGGTGGGAGGAAGAGGTCGGGTTTCAATTCCGGGTTCACTTCGATCGGCTGGATCGTCCGTTCCGGCACCGCGATCGTCTTGCCGTTGAAGCGCTCCGCGCGGGCGTGCGGCAGGACGACGCCGCCGACGGCCTTGAATTCGGAGTACTCGACGACGTTCTCGCCGACGGGGCCGCGCCGAGCGGCGTATTCCGCCTTCACGACGCGCCCGGTCGTCGCGTCGAGTGTCCAGAGATTCGTGGCGCCGCCGAGCGCGACTTCGACCTTGTCCTCGCCGCGCGCGACGGCGACGAACCCCTTCGCGTCGCGATGGCGCAGCATCAAGAGCGGCTCGCGCAGCGCCGCGCGCCAGCCGGTCTCGCGGATCGTCGGCTCCAGCGGCCACGATTGTTTCCCGAAGTGTTCGAAACCCTGCTCACCGTTCACGACGAAGCCGTAAGGCGTGCCGTAGTCCTCCTCGACGCGCACGGCGTGCGGGAACGCCCACGTCGTGCGCCCGGTGCCGACGGTCTCCTTGCCGTTCTGCCGGTAGACGATCGTCTCGACGCGGCGGAGCGTCTTCACGCCGTCGACGGCCTTCGCGCCGCCGAAGCCGCCCAGCGCCTTCGCGACGAGCGCAATCCCGCGTTTGCGCTCGTCGTCGGTCCCCTTCGGCGCGGGGTTCGGGCGCTCGATGAACTTCACCGGATCCTTCTTGAACGCGTCGCGGCAGAACTCGGAGGCGAAGATGTAGATCTGCTTGTCGTGGATGTAGAAGCGTTCGGCGTTCCCGGTGCCGCTGAACGGCCCCATCTTGCCGCAGGCGCCGCCGAACTGGATCGCGCGCTCCTCCGGCTTCGCCAGGAAGGCCGCCTTGTTCTTTTCGTTCGCGAAGCGGTACATGAACCGTCCGTAGCTCGCCTCGATCGTGTCGAGGCCGTTCGTCTCCTGCCCGGCCGCGAGGGCGATCGGGTCCAGCCCCTTGAGCGCGAGCGGCGGCGGCGGCGTCTCGGCGCGCGCCGGGATCGCCAGCAATCCGAGCGCCGCGAACAGCGTACTCAACCGCGTCATCGTCGGTCTCCCCGTTTGGATTTCGGTTTGGATTTCGGCCGGGCGCCCCATTCGGTGGCGGATTCGCGCAGCCGCTCGAAATAGTCGCGCAGCGCGGTCACGGCGCGGTCGTAGCAGTCGATCGTGCGGTAGGTGCGCGCGAGCATCACGGCGCCTTCCATCACGGTCAGCGCGAAGTGCGCGAGGTCGTCCGCGTCCACGTCGTTCGGGAAGCGTCCGGCGGCCTCGTCGAGGCAGCCGCGCACGGCGCGCTTCCAGTTCTCGAAGTTCTCGGCGAGCAGGACGCGCACGCGGCCGTGGGACTCGCCGAGTTCGAGCGCGAGGTTGCCGATGGGGCAGCCGAGTTGGAACTCGAACATGAGAAGCAGTTGCCGGTAGCCGTCGAGGATGCCGAAGACGCGCTCGACGGGATCGTCGATCCGGTCGAAGACCGGTTGGATCACTTCGGGCCAGAGCATCGTCTTGCGCCATTCGAGGGTGGCGATGAGCAGGTCTTCCTTGGTGGGGAAGTAGTGGTAGAGGGAGCCGCGGAGGACGCCGGCGGCGTCGAGGATCTGCGCGATGCCGGTGGCGCCGTAGCCCTGTTTGAGGAACAGGTCGGCGGCGATTTCGACGAGGCGTTCGCGCGGCGAGGGTGAATCGGGCATGGGTCCGCTTCGCTTGACTGACCGGTCAAACAATACCGGACGACGAACGGCGAGTCAAGGAATTCCCGGAGGATTTCACCGACGCGATCCGACGCGCACCGCCGGCGGACCGGCGGAGAGCGCCACGTTCGGCTCGCCGAAGTGGCGCGGCTTCTCGGACAGCTTGCGATACGCCAGGCAGAATTGCTCGAGCCCCAGCTCCAGCGCGATCTGGTCGCGCGTCGCGCAGCGATCCGTCATCCACGGCGTCAGCAACTCCGCGACGTGGTGGCTCGCCACGTCGCCCCACCCCGGCGGCAGGATGTGAATCCGATCCCGCTCGACCAGCCCCGTGAGCGCGTGGATGCAGTTCACGACCCGCGCGCCGTGGAAGAATCCGTCGTACGACTTGTACTGGAGCCGGCCGCTCTCCAGATCGCGGATGCGGCAACCGGCCTTCTCATAAAGCTCCGCACGGATCTCGAACGGCCCCCACGCCGACACGCGCTGGCCGTCGCGTTGGAGCAGGCGGATCGTCTCGTGCAATTCATAATTGTGCCCGGCCTCGGGACGAATCTTCAGCGTGCGCACCGGCAGCTTCGCCGGCAGCCAACTGATCGTTCGTACTTCGAGCGTCGCCCCGGTCGGAGTCTCGCTTCGCTTCACGAAGCTCGCGAAGGTGTGCGCGTGGTCCACGCTCCGCGACGACCGCTCCGCTCCGAAGACAAGCAGGAAATAGCGATCGTCCGCGGCGCGGACGGGAACGGCGGCGTATAGGAACACCAAGGCCAAAAGTCGGATCACGGTGGTCTACTTTCTGGAGCGAGCGGGTCCTTCGGCCATCGCGACAACGCCGCGACGGCCGGTCGTGGGTGTACGATACGGAGGGAACGAATCGAAGTCCCAGTCTTGCGCCGTTGCGATGGTCGGAACCGACGACCGTTCGCTACGCGGGAGTCACTTCCCCATCGCGTACTTCACGATGCGCTGCCGGCCGGCGTCGGCGATGTAGACGTTGCCGGCGCGATCCTGCGCCATCCCGTGCGGGTGCAGGAACTTGTCGTCCTTCCCGCCGGTCCCTTCCAGCTTGAACAGGTACTTCCCTTCCGGCGTGAAGACCTGCACGCGATCGTTCAGGCTGCTCACCCACACCCGATCCTTCGCGTCGACGAAGACGCCGATCGGGCCGAAGGTATTCTTCAACATGCCGAACATGTACTCGCCGAACGCGCCCGGCTCGGCCGTCTTGCTTCCCCATGCCGCCAGCGGCTTGCCGTCGGCGTCGAACTGCTGCACGCGCCCCATCACGCCTTCGGTCGTGTAGAGCCGGCCCTTCGAGTCCTGGGCGAGGAAGTGCGGCCCGGCGAAGCGCGAGCCGGCCGGTTCCACGCCGCCGAACTCGCCCGGCTTCGCGCCGTGACCGCCCCACGCCCGCACGAACTTCCCGGTCGCATCGAACACCTGAATCCGGTGGTTGCACTGGTCGGCGACGAGGATCGTGCCGTCCATGCGCAGGAGGATGCCACCGGGCTGGTGGAACTCACCGTCGCCGGCGCCCTTCTTCCCCCACTCGCGGACCGGTCTCCCCGCGTGCGTGAAGACGCCGACCTTGTGCTGGATCATGTACGCGACATAGAGATGGTTCGCATCCACCGCGAACCCGCCGACCATCGTCGACTTCCGCGGCGGCTGGTCGATCGGCAGCTCGAACTCCGCGACGAACGTCCCGTCCGTCGTGAACCGCTGCACGCGCGCGTTGTTCAGGTCCGCGACGAACACCTCGTCTTTTGGCCCGATGGCGATGTGGATCGGCGAGTGAAACTGCCCCGGCTTCGTCCCCCGCTCGCCCCATTCGAGGACGAACTTCGGCTCGGCGGCGACCAAGGGCGACGAAAGGAGAACCAGGAACACGAGCGATTTCATGGAAGGGAACCGAAGGCGGGATACCCCTCACGATGGAGGATCGACGGTTTCGGGTCAATCGGGCTTGCCCCGATTCTCGAACTTCGGCGAAGCGATTCACACTCGGATTCGGCACGGACGAGCGTAGGAAAATCGAGGGGCCGACGATAGGATGGTCGAAGGAGGAAGAACGATGGCTCCGAACGAGATCGTCTCCGAAATTCGGCAAATCCCATTTGAACCGTTCCGGTTGCACGTCGTCGATGGCACGAGTTACGACGTCGTGCATCCCGATCAATGCATCGTTCTTCTGACCTCGGTCGTCGTCGGTCTTGAACGCGTGTCCGAAGTCGAAGGGTTTCAGAGAACCATCAAAATCGACTGCCGTTTGATCTCGCGCATCGAACCGATCGATCGACCCGCTGCTCCACCGCGAAAGGGCGAGCCGCCGACCCTGACCGCTTAACTCGTGCGGAACTCCAAACCGTCGCGGCTCGCGTCGTAGCCGACCGTCACCGTCGCGCCGTCGCGGACATCGCCCGTCAGCAGTTTCTTGCCGAGGGCCGTCTCGAGTTCCTTCTGAAGCACGCGCTTGAGCGGACGCGCCCCATAGGCGGGATCGTAGCCGATCTTCACGAGGTGCTCCTTCGCCTCCGGCGTCAGCGTAAGCGAAATCTTCCGCTCCGCGAGTCGGAGCTTCAGGCGTTCGAGCTGGATGTCGATGATCTTGCCAAGTTCCTTCACGGTCAGGGCGTGGAAGACGATCGTGTCGTCGATCCGGTTCAGGAACTCCGGCCGGAACGCCTTGCGGAGCTCGTCGAGCACCGCGTCCTTCATCCGGTCGTACACCTCGCCGATGTGCGTGCCCTTGAACTGCAGGATCTTCTGGCTGCCGACGTTCGAAGTCATCAGCACGATCGTGTTCTTAAAGTCCACGGTGCGGCCCTGGCTGTCCGTCAGCCGCCCGTCGTCCAACACCTGCAGGAGCACATTGAAGACGTCCGGGTGTGCCTTCTCGATCTCGTCGAAGAGGATGACGCAGTACGGCCGGCGGCGGACCGCTTCCGTCAGTTGCCCGCCTTCGTCGTAGCCGACGTAGCCCGGCGGCGCGCCGACGAGCCGGCTGACCGTGTGTTTCTCCTGGTACTCGCTCATGTCGATGCGGACCATCGCCTTCTCGTCGTCGAAGAGGAACT
>CAYVRB010000362.1:810-5437 GCA_964453375.1 uncultured Alcaligenaceae bacterium | reverse complement strand
TTCTTGGCCAATCCGGTCCTGCAAGCCCGGCCGGTGGCAACTGCGTAAGTCCTAAGGAAGTCTCGTTGAGAATGGCTGCGATAGTGTGGGTGACGTGCAAAATTCACGTTTCGCACGTTTCGCACGTTTCGCACGTTTCGCACGTTTCGCACGTTTCGCACGTTTCGCACGAGCAAGGTCATGAAGGACGCCAGCGGTCCGATTCCAGATTGTGCTTTGCACACTCCTCGTTGGACGGATGTCCTACAAACGAGGCGGTGCGCTTTCGTCGTTGGCGCAATCTTTTGCGTCGTGGCCGCTGTTGCAGGCCTGTGGTTTGGACGACTTTTCTTCAGTGCGTCATCGAAATCCGATTTGTGTGTCGTCGGGGTCGAATGGGTCGAGTTCGACGTGATGGATCGCAGCCGTCCCGCATCCTGGACATTTACCCTCAAGAATGTCGGTCGGCGAACGGTCACAATTTTGGACTACCAATCGGATTGCGGGTGTTCGACGATCAAGATGGACCGTGTCGAAGTACCGCCGGGCAGCGAGACCACGGCGAAATTCGCCATTCATCAATTCGATGACGAAGCCGACTCCTACTCGCAATACGTGCAATTGAACACGTCCCAAGGCCCCATTCAACTCGGCATGCGCGGTCGATTGCCTCCCTCGCGCACGATCAAGTATCGCCCGACGACGATCTCGCTATCACGCAACCGCGCCGCCGGGGAATGGAACGAAAACCGCGCGGAGATCGTTTTGCGCGTTCCCGTCGCGATGTCGTTTCGCAAGGCGGTCGCCGGCGGCGATTCGTCGATTCGCGTCGCGGTCGAGAAAGGTCGAGCGGGGACGCGAACGACGGCGGAACACGTCGTTCGCGTTTCGACCGAGCGCGGGGCGAAATGCGATGGCCGGCCGGATCATCTGGCTGTCGAGTTCGATGGGCAAACGGTCGAAGTACCGATTTCTCTGATCGACGGCGAATGACGGTGTTGCCAAACGAGGTGGCCGATGGTTCGCATATTATCATTGTTGCTCTTCGCGTTGACAACCGTATCCGCCACGCGCGCCGCGGACGAATTCACGCCGGAACAAGCCAAGGCGTTGGCGAAGCGGTTTGTCGAAGCGCAGTATGCCATTACGCCCGTCACGGGGGAATTCATCGTCGACGGCACCTTTTCCGAGGCCTTCGTCTTCTCTCGGGAAAAAGCGGCGGTTCCCCGCAAGGGCTTGGAATCGAAGTTGGAGAGTTCGGAGCGCCATCTCCGTTGCCGATGGTCCTTCGATCGGAAGCGCGAATTGCTCGATACTTTGGAGGGATCGAAAGGCGTGTCGCGGCGATTTCTCCTCGATGGCGATTCGCTCATCGATGGAATCAAGGCCTCGAACATGAACGTCGACAAGAAGCGTCGGATTCCCGTCTGGCGACCCGCGAATTTCTTCTTCCTCAACGCGGGGCAAGATCGCTGGGATGACGATTTCACGAATCATCCGAACCTCTACTACTGGTGCGTCCGAAGGGGCGATACGGTCGAACTCTCTTACGGTTGGGAACCACGGCCAAAATATCGTCTGTGGATTCGAGAGAGTGATCTTGTCCTGCTATCCGCGACGTTTGAATTCAATGGTAAGGTGCTGTGGAAGCTCGGGATCGAGAAGTACCATACGCAAGGTTCGAAGGTATTTCCGACGAAGGCGAGCATTGATATTTACGATGAAAAATCCGGCGGCTTAATCCGACAGGAAACGATGACGGCGGTGCGCGTGATGTTCCCGGACAAGCCGGAAGAGATTCGCGCGGCCTTCGATTTCACCATTCCCAAGAAGGCGTTGCTCGCCGATCGACAACTCAACGGCGCGACGCACATCGATCGCCCGCTCAGGGCCAGCGATGTTTTGGCGCAACCGACGCTGCTGAAACTTCGCCCGTTTTCCGAACGCCCGCCGTCGGTCGAGACTTTGACCGCGACGGTCGGAGAACCAGATCAGACCGACCAAGAAATCTATTGGAAATGGGCCCTGATCGGTTTCATTTCCCTCGTGAGCGCAAACATCGTGTACTTCGCCATCCGGCGAATCGTTCGGATTCGAACTGCGAATTCACCAACCCCGTAAGGAGTCTCCCATGCCATCGAAAGCGCTCGTTTCGTTCAATCTCCTTGCCGCGATCGGGCTGCTGTTGCTCGCGATGGCGGGCAACAGGGCGAACGCTCTTCCCAATCAGATCTGCGACGGTATCGCATCCGGCTGCGAACCCCCAAACCCGATTCGACGGGATGTTTCACCGGTGCCAACACGCACGTGCCCAACGTCTCCTGCGAACAAACGCTCCTGTACGCGTTCGACGTCTGCCGGGCGCAAATGGCTGAAAACTGCACCGAAGATACGGCGGTCGCCTGCGCGGATTCTTTGATCTTTCAAGGCACCAATACGTGCACGAATGGGCTCTGTACCGGCGGTATGCAGGTGGGCACGGAAACGTGGTACAACATCGGTTGTACCATGGCGCCGCCGTAAGCGCGATTTTGAATCCTGCCATGATGACGAGCATACATCGACGAACTTTGAATCGCGCGACCACGATGATCGAATTGATCGTCGTGATCGCGTTGATCGCGATTCTCGTCGGCCTGACGCTCGCGGCCGTCCAGAACATCCGCGCCGCGGCGGGACGCCTCCAATGCGCGCACCAGATCCGTCAACAGGCCTTGGCCCTCCATAACTACCACGATACGGAATCCCATTTCCCCTCCGGCGTCGTCAACGTCGGACCCGCCGGGCAAATTCACACCGGTTGGCAGACTTACATCCTGCCCTACCTCGAGCGCGGGGCGCTGTGGGAACGTGCGCGCGACGCGTTCCGTCAAGCCCCGTCATTCTCGTATCCGCCTTCGCCGATCGCCAACGTGGTCAAGTTCTACGGCTGCCCGTTGGATGAACGAACGGCATCCACGCAAATGTATCGAACGACCGAAATCGGCATGACGAGCTACCTCGGAGTTTCGGGCGAGAACCTGCTCGAACCGGCGGGGATTTTCTTCGCCGACTCGCGAGTCCGATTGACCGACGTCCACGACGGGACGAGTTCGACGCTCTTGATCGGGGAGCGCCCGCCCGCGCCGAATTACGAATTTGGCTGGTGGTACGGTGGCCTCGGTCAGAACAAAACCGGTTCCCTCGATACCGTACTGGGAACGGCCGAACTGAATCGCTCGAGAAACGGGCGAACGAAACCGCAGTGTCCGCCGGGGCCGTACTCTTTCGTACCCGGAAGTCGCAATTCCATTTGCGACATTTTCCATTTCTGGTCCCTCCACTCCGGCGGGGCGAATTTCGCATTCGCCGACGGTTCGGTGCGCTTCCTGCGCTATGCCGCCAACGACGTGATGCCGGCGCTGGGCACGCGTGCCGGGGGCGAGTCGGTCGTCGTGCCGGAGTGACGATGAACGCTCGCATTCCCTTTTCCATTCGGTTATCCTGTCATGGATTCCCCCTTCCTCCCGGAGTCCCTCCCATGCTCCCGCGCGTCCTGCTTGTCTCGCTCGCGTTCACGATCGCTTCAACCGCCTCCGCCACCGACAAGAAGCCGGCCGCCGTTCGCGACTTTCCGTTCTGGAGCGCGCCGAAGCAGCCGCACGCGCGGGCGTTCGTGCCGGGGTTGAACGCGGCGCTCGGGATCACGGCGGAGCAGGCGGAGAAGATCGAAGCCGCCTGCCGCGAGACGATCGACCAGCCGGAGGCGCGCGTGAAGGGGTCCGGCGGCAAGGCGGTCGAGACGGCGCACAAGCTCGTCGCCGACATCCTCACGGCCGAGCAGAAGAAGAAGATCGAGACGATCAACGCCCTCTACGCGAAGGTGCTGGCGGCGACGGCGAAGGAGTTCCAGGGCGATTTCGCCGACGCGAAGGGGAACGACGAGGAGTCGAAGCGCATCCGCGAGCGGCAGACGGAGGCGATCCGCGAGGGATTCCAGGAGAAGCTCGCGACGGCGCTGTCGAAGGAGGAGTTGGCCGCGGTGAAGGCCGCCGCCGAGCAGGACGCGAAGCGGGCGGCCGCCGCGGCGAAGAACAAATCGAAGAAGTGAACATCGCCCGGCTGGGACGGGATCGTTGAATGGACAACGGAAGAAGCCCGCGGACGTTCGTCCGCGGGCTTCGCTGCACTTCCAGGAAAAGCCGTTACTTGATGAACAGCATCTCGCGGTAGGTCGGCAACGGCCAGAGGTCGTCGGCGACCAGCGTCTCGAGCGTGTCGCCGAGTTCGCGGAGCGACTCCATCTTGCTGACGACGCTCTCCTTCATGTACTTCGCGTGGCTATAGGCGTCGCCGCCGGCGTGGTGGCCGACCGCGTGGTCGAGCGCCTTGGTCGCCGCCTGGAACTTGGCGATCGTGCCGGCGAGCGTCTTGAGTTCGTCGAGCTGGCTGGCCACGTCGGCGCCGGCCGCCTTGGCCGCGTTCACCGACGCCGCCACCTCGCCCTGGTATCGCAGCGAGGCCGGCAGGATCATCGTCTTGGCCATGTGCACCATCATGTTGGCCTCGATGGTGATCTCCTTGACGTACTTCTCGCTGAAGATCTCGTAGCGGGCATGGAGTTCCCGCTCCGTCAGCACCTTGTACTTCGTGAACAACTCGACGCTGG
>CAYVRB010000362.1:0-800 GCA_964453375.1 uncultured Alcaligenaceae bacterium | reverse complement strand
TGCCGATGATGCTGGGGATCGCCTCGACGGTGTTCTTCAGGTTCGGCAGGCCGCGCTTCTCGGCTTCCTTGTGCCACTCCTCGGAGTAGCCGTTGCCGTTGAAGACCACCTTCTTCGATTCCTTGAGGATGCCGGGGAGCAGGTCCTGGATCGCCTTGTTGAGCGTCTTGCCGGCCTTGATGTCGGCTTCGAGCTTCGTGGCGATGAAATCGATCGACTCGGCGGCGATGGTGTTGAGCACGACGTTCGGCCCGCCGATGCTGAAGCTGCTGCCGACGGCGCGGAACTCGAACTTGTTGCCGGTGAAGGCGAACGGCGAGGTGCGGTTGCGGTCGCCGGCGTCGCGCGGGAGCTTCGGAAGGACGCTGACGCCGACTTCCATGTAGCCGCCCTGCTTGGTGGACTTCAGGTTGCTGGCTTCCAGCTGGTCCATGATGTCCTGGAGCTGCTCGCCGAGGAAGATGCTGATGATCGCCGGCGGGGCTTCGTTGGCGCCGAGGCGGTGGTCGTTTCCGGCCGAGGCGACGCTGACGCGCAGCAGTTCCGGATACTTCGCGACGGCGCGGATGACCGCGACGCAGAAGACGAGGAATTGCGCGTTGTCGTGCGGGTTGTCGCCGGGGTTCAGCAGGTTTTCGCCGGTATCGGTGGACATGCTCCAGTTGTTGTGCTTGCCGGAGCCGTTGATGCCGGCGAACGGCTTCTCGTGCAGCAGGCAGCAGAGGCCGTACTTCTCGGCCGTGCGGCGCATGATGTCCATCGCCAGCTGGTTGTGGTCGGTGGCGAGGTTGCTATCCTCG
>CAYVRB010000361.1:0-5457 GCA_964453375.1 uncultured Alcaligenaceae bacterium | reverse complement strand
GGTCATCGGCCCCGGCATGGCGAAGAAGGTGAAGACGTGGTTCAGCCCGCGCAGGTCGGGCTTCGCCGTCACGAGTCCGCTGGCGAGGATCGCCTTGATTTCCGAGGCGAAGAGCAGCCAGTCGGCGCCGTCGTGCTGGACCGTCGTGTAGAAGAGCGGGCAGATGCCGGTGCGGTCGCGGCCGAGGACGACCTCGTTCGTCTTCGAGTCCCAGACGCAGACGGCGTACTGGCCCTTCAGGTGGTCGAAGAGCTTCTCGCGGTGGTCTTCCCAAAGGTGCGGGAGGATTTCGGTATCGGTGTGCGTGCGGAACCGGTGGCCTTTTGATTCGAGGGCCTGGCGCTTCTCGGGGTAGTCGAAGAACTCGCCGTTGAAGACGGTCCAGACGGAGTGATCTTCGTTGGCGATGGGTTGGCGTCCGTCGGCGAGGCCGACGATACTGAGGCGGGTGTTGGCGAGATGGAGGCCGTCGCGGTCGAGGAAGCCGTCTTCATCTGGCCCGCGGTGGTAGATGGCCTTGGCCATGCGCGGCACGACGCCCCGCGGCGCCGGCCGCTTCCCCGACAGATCGATCATCCCCGCAATGCCGCACATTCAGGAAATCCTTAACTGGCCACAGAAAAACACGGATGAAAACAGATCAGAAAAAACCATGATTTCATTCTGATCTGTTTTGATCGGCTTTCATCTGTGGCTGATTCTCTTTTGATACTTGAACACCTTCCGCGTCATGAACCAGCGCACGGCGCGCGGGAACATGCGTTTGCCGAACCAGACCCACCACGACACGAAGCCCACCGCCCGCTCGCGCGTGTTCCGCTCCAGGCTGCGCACCAGCGCGTCGGCCACCTCGTCCGGCGGCTGGGCGCCCTCGAAATCGAGGTACACCTTCCCCTCGTTCTTCAACAGGTGCCGGTTCAGGTCGTCGCTGCGCACCAGGCCCGGCAGCACCAGCAGCACGTCGATGCCGAAGCGGGCGAACTCACCGCGCCAGGCTTCCGTCATGCCGACGAAAGCGTGCTTGCTGGCGCAGTGCTCGGCCAAACTCGGGATGCCGCACCGGCCGCACAGGCTCGCGAGGTTCAGCACGGCGGCCGGATAGCCGGCGTCGGAGCTCCTCGTCAGGTACGGGACGCACAGCCGCGTCAGTTCGACCGGGGCGAAGAAGTTGATTTCGAGGATCTGGCGATTGATCGCGTCGGCGCTGTCGGCGAACTCGCAGAAGCTGCAGACGCCGGCGCAGTGGAGGAGCAGGTCGAGGCCGCCGAAGCGGGCGACGACATCCGTCACAAGCTTCGCGCGGGCGGCCGGATCGGTGAGGTCGCAGGGGAAGAGTTCAGCTTCGGCGCCGGCCAGCTCGGCCTTGAGCGATTCGAGGTCTTTCACGGACCGGGAGACGAGGGCGAGGCGCGCGCCGCGCTTCGCGAGCCGCAAGGCGACGCGCCGGCCGATGCCGCGCGACGCGCCGGTGAGAAGGACGATCCGACCGCGCACATCCCGCCGCATCCCGTTCCTCGCCAGACGACGAACGGGCATTTTATGGGAAATCGGCCGAATTTCCCGGCCCGGCGCGCAATCGGCCGCGAAGAATCTCGGCGATACGGCTCTTCGCCGAGCGTCGCGAGGCGCTCCGTTCGCGGAATTCAAATTGCCCCGGGCACGGGCTTGCGGTTAACCGTCCGCGACCGCACAATGGGGATTGTCACGAAATCGCCACGGACTTGGCAAAGATCGCACCGGCCGGCGTCGAATCACTGAAGACGCGGGGACCACGGCACATGACCCACCGATTGCTCGCGACGCTCGTGCTCGCCCTCGTGGCGGCCGCCGCCAGCGCCCAGGACCGGCCGGAGAAGCGCGAGATCGGCCCCGACGAAATCCGCGCGCTCCAACAGCAACTCTCCGCCATCGCGGCCCTGCAAGGGAAGACGCCCGAAGAAATCGAGCGACTGATCAAGATGTTCGGCGACGGCAAGTTCGCCGACTTCCCGAAGCAATTCCCCAACGGCATCCCGAACCTGCCGAAGATGAACATGAAGGTCAACCCGCCGGCGCCGCCGCCGATTCCGAACCCGAACGATCCGCCGCAACCGAACGTCGGGCCGCCCCCACCGCAAGGCAATCCGTTCGACCCCGCCAACTTGAAACCCGGCCAGATCAACCCACCGCCGTTGGACCCGAAGCTCAACGAACATCCCGGCATCGCGGAGATGGCGAAGTTCTGGCAGCAGAACTTCGGGCCGCTCGAAAAGACGCCGGCGGTGCGCGACGCGCTGATCGAACTGTTCGAGATGTCCAAGGACGGCAAGCTCCTCGACGGCGAATGGAAGGGCCTCTGGGACGACCTCAACAAGAACGGTCAGGGGAACGACGAATTCGCCGACTGGCTCAAGCAAATGAATTTCGACGGCGGCAAATGGGACATGCCCGATTGGGGCAAAGGCTGGGATTTCAACTGGAAGGGCGGCGGGAACTGGGGCGGCGGGAACTGGGGCGGTGGCAACTGGGGCGGCGGGAATTGGGGCGGCGGCAACTGGGGCGGTGGCTGGGGCGGCGGAAGCCTCGGCGGCGCCGGCGGGTCGTGGCTGCCCGTCATCCTGTTCATCGCGTTCGCCGTGATCGGCCTGATCCTCTGGAAGTTCTGGCCGATGATCAAGAACCGCGGCGAGTCGCCCGCGGCGCAGGCGGTGCGGTCGCTCGGCAACTGGCCCGTCGATCCGCGCACGATCGCCACGCGCGAGGAACTCGTGCGCGCCTTCGAGTATCTTTCGATCCTGTTGTGCGGCGACGCCGCCCGCGTCTGGAACCACCTGACGATCGCCCGCGCCCTGCGGAAGCAAATCCCGGCGTCGGACCTCGTCGCGGACGAACTCGCGAAGCTGTACGAGCTGGCGCGCTACACGCCGGCGAGCGAGGCGATGTCCCCGTCGTCGCTCGCGGACGCCCGCCGTTGCCTCTGCCATCTGGCCGGGGTGACGGTATGAAGCCAGTGCGGAGCGCGGAGTGCGGAGTGCGGAGTGGAAGGCCGCTCCTCGCGTTGCTGCTGCTGTTGGGACTGTGCCTCCCGGCGGCGGCGCAGGGGGTGCCGGCGGCGGGGACGGAGATCCTGCGCGGGCTGCTGAAGTTTCAAGGCTTCCAGCCCGTGGAAGCGCTCGGCCGCGACACGCGCTCGACGCTCGTCGTCGTGGTCGGCCGGCCGATCTTCCCGAACAACACCGCCGCGCGACTGCAACGGCACCTTGCCGGCGGCGGCGGACTGCTCGTCGTTTCCAACAACGCCTTCGAGTTGAAGAACCTCCTGCCGCGCGTCGAGGACTTCCTGCCGAACGGCAGCGTGACGGGCTTTACGGCGGGGAACCCGAACGACAACGTCTGCTTCCGGGGCGATGCCCGCTCGCCGCTGCCGGTCGTCACGCCGGCGGACCCCACGCTCTTCCGGCTGGCGAAGCGTGGCGCGCCGGCGGTGCTCGCCACGCGCAAACCCAGCACGATCGCCACCGTTCCCAACTCCTACCTCGGCGTCGATCTGTTGCTGTTTCCGCTCGGCACGCGTTACGTCGGCGGTCAACTGGTGTCGACGCCGCTCGCGGTCATGTCCGATCTGGCCGCGCCGGGCACGGCGATGGTCTACGCCGACCGCGCGATGTTCGAGAACGAGTTCATGGTCGCCGCCGACGCGAACGGGACCCGGACCGACAACTTCCTCTACGCGTTCCTCGTCACGCGCTACCTGGCCGGGCGCATGAAGGACAACGGCGCCCCGCTCGAATGCCTCTTCATCGAAGACGGCATCGTCAACGGCGATTTCGACCGCGTCGGCTTCGTGGAACGGCCGGAGATGAACCTGCCGCCGGGCGCGATCCCGCCGATCCCGCCGTTGCCGGTCCTCATCGACTTCGCCCTCGAAAAGGGCGGGGAACTGGTGGCGCAGGCGGAGGATCGCGATATCCCGAACGTGTTCCAGCAGCGCGACACGGAAAACCGGTTCCAGAACGCGGTGCTGACGGCGGTCGCCGTCGTGCTCGCGGTCCTGTTCGTGCGCTACGCGCTCGCGCGCGGCTGGGGTTCGCGGCACGCGCCGTCGCTCGCCCCGCGCGTCCGCATCGACCCGGACCGCGGCGGCTTCATTCCCGAACGACGCTATTCGATCCTGGAATCGGGCAACCTGCACGAACCGATGCGGGACCACCTGCGGCTCCTGTTCGCGGCCTGGGGCGCCGAAGGCGACCTCGCCGCCGGCCTGCCGCCCCTCAAGACCGACCGACCCACGCGACCGATCCGCCGCATCGGCGGCGACCTGTTCCGCCTCTGGAGCATCGCCTACGGACCCGATCGCATCCCCGTCTCCCCGGACGACCTGGAGGAATTGGAAGACATGATTTCGGAATTGTCGAAGGCGCACGAATTCGGCGTCTGGCGGTTCGCCGGAGGGACGGCATGAGCGCGGCCCCCGCCCTGCCCACGATCCCGGACGAGAACACCGCCCCCGCGAAGGAACTGGCCGTCCAGGCCGGCGAATTGCTGCGCAAGGTGTCCGCCGAAGTGTCGAAGGTCGTCGTCGGCGTCGATCCGGTGGTCGAGAGCCTGCTGATCGCGCTGCTCGCCGGCGGGCACGTCCTGCTCGAAGGCGTGCCCGGCGTCGCCAAGACGACGCTCTCGAAGGTCTTCGCGAAGCTGCTCGGCTGCGACTACCAGCGCATCCAGTTCACGCCCGACCTGCTGCCGTCGGACGTGACCGGCACCTCCATCTACGACCGCAACAAGAACGATTTCGTCCTCCGCAAGGGGCCGATCTTCTGCCAAGTCCTTTTGGCGGACGAAATCAACCGCGCCCCCGCCAAGACGCAATCGGCGCTCCTGGAGGCGATGCAGGAATACCAGGTGACGGTCGACGGCCAGACGATCCCGCTGACGAAGCCGTTCATGGTGATGGCGACGCAGAACCCGATCGAGCAGGAGGGCGTGTACCGCCTGCCGGAGGCGCAGTTGGACCGCTTCCTCGTGCGCGTCGAGATGGGCTACCCCGGCTTCGAGCACGAGGTGAACCTCCTGAAGCTGCACAACAAGCCGGTGCAGGACGTCGGCACCGTGTTCGACCCCGCGCTGATCCTGAGCCTGCAGGCGAAGCTGCCGTACGTCTTCGGCGGCGACGCGCTGTACGAGTACATCGTGCGGCTGGCGGAGGAATCGCGGCGGCACCCGGACGTGTCGTTGGGCGCCAGCCCGCGCGCGGCGCTGAGCCTGATGCGCTGCGCCCGGGCGCGGGCGGCGCTGCGGGGGAACCACTACTTCACGCACGCGGACGTGCAGGCGGTCGCGCTGCCGGTACTGGGGCACCGCCTGATCCTGCGGCCGGAGGCGGAGATCGAAGGCCGCGACGTGGCCGACGTGCTCAAGGATATCCTCGGCACCGTCGAGGTGCTGACGTCGGCGCGGTGAACGTGGCGAGCGTCGGGG
>CAYVRB010000360.1:0-5473 GCA_964453375.1 uncultured Alcaligenaceae bacterium | reverse complement strand
CGGCCGCGCCCGCCGGGACGACGGCCGCGGCCGGGATCACCTTGGCCGAGGCGGATGCCGTCGGTGCGACGGCCATCGGCGGCGGAGTATTGGGGCGGGTACGGCCTTGTGGGTCGGGCGTCTGACACCCGGCCGCCGCGGCGACGGAGGCCACGAACACGATTGCCCTTACGCGGTAGCGCATCTTTCTGTCTCCCGATTCGCCCCCGCCAAGGCGAGCATTGCACGCCAGAAATTCCTGCCGTAGGGTCGGAATCGGCAAGTTGGGATGCGCGGGTTCATCCGGAATGAGTGGTCGTGCTGATAAACTGAATTGGTCCAGTGGAGATTTCCGGCTGTAGCGATTAAACGGGCGATCTGCGGTGCAGGTCGGAATCGGCCCGTCCCGGTGGAACCACCGGCCGAAAAAGTCGGCACCGTGCCGGTATCGTCGCCGATTCCCCACACTAGCGTGACGAACAAACACTCCGTCCGGGAATCCACCGGTTACG
Source organism: uncultured Alcaligenaceae bacterium (assembly GCA_964453375.1). Classification (GTDB taxonomy): domain Bacteria; phylum Planctomycetota; class Planctomycetia; order Gemmatales; family Gemmataceae; genus Limnoglobus. The sequence goes on along the minus strand of CAYVRB010000360.1, from coordinate 4,982 downwards.
CTCGACTGAACACGACGACGGTGTCACGTTGGAGAACCATTTGTCCGATCTCGACGCCCTCACCGATCGCTATCGCCGCGACCCCGAGTCCGTGTACCACACTTGGTTCCTCCAAGACGGGAACCGGCTGAAGGCGTTCCGGTCGATTCGCCGCGGGGTCGAAGAGGTGGTGCGCGCGGTCCGGTCCGGGACGTTCGGGAACGACTACAAGGGGTCGCCGCTCGAAACGGTGCTGGAGTCCGTGACCGAGCAGAAGCAGGTGTTCCAGGGGGCCGCCCACGCCTTCTACTGGAAGCCCAAGCTCCGCATCCCCGACATCTACGAGGACGACGGCCACAAGCGGGCGTTCGCCGAGTTCCTGGATGGCTGCCTGAACACGGGCGACGAGGGCCGCCTCCTCGATCTGGTATTTGCCCTCGACCGGCGGCGGATCAAGGGCCTCGGCCCGGCGGTGGCGAACATCCTCTATTTCCTTCACCCGACCCTGTTCCCGCCGTTCAACACGGCCATCCTCCGCGGGTTCAACGCGGTGTTCGACGACTCGAAGAAACTCGGTTCGTGGGCCGCGTACCTGGAGATGCGGGAGACGGTCCGCGGGGCGAACGCCCGCCTCTCCCCGCCGCTCTCGACCGACCTCGGCGCGTTCGCCGGACTCTTGTTCGAGGTCGGCGTCGGACGGCTCGTGGTGAGCGAGACGGCGGCCGCAGTCCTCGCCGAGGAGCGGGCCGCGGCCGACAAGGTCGCCCGAAAGAGGCACCAAGAGGTCGAGGCAGACCGGAAGGAGGAAGGCGACCACCTGCGGATGCAATACCTGCTTGCGAAGACCGGACGGGCACTCGGGTGCGCCGTCCACGTCGCTGTGAATGACCGCCGACGTGTGTTCGACGGGGTGAGTCTGTCGTCGCTTTGCATCGAGGCGCTCCCCGATCTGGGGCTACCCGCCGACGTGGCTCAGACCGTCTCCCTCATCGACGTGCTTTGGCTCGACCCGGCCGGGGGGCGGGTGGTGTGCGGGTTCGAGGTGGAGAAGAGCACGTCCATCTACTCCGGCATCCTCCGCCTGCTCGATCTCTCGTCGTCTGCCGCCGCCCGTCCGGACCAGCTCTACCTCGTGGCCCCGGACGCGCGGGAGCGCGAGATTCACGCCCAACTCGCCCGCCCGTCGTTCGCCGGGGCGGACCTCCACTACATCCTGTTCTCCGACCTCGGCGACCACTGCGACGGGATGTGTCGGTTCGGCCAAGACCACCGGGCCGTGTTGAAGATTGCCCGCAGACGGCCGGCCGAGTAAATTGGCGATGGCTGGCGGGCCACCAACCGGTTCGATCGCGGGCGGACAGAGGTTCGTTCCGCACGCACCGAAATTCTGGAGTGACGGACGATGACAAGGTACACCTGGCTGGTCGCCCTCGCGGCCTTGGCGACCTGGACACTGCCGGCCACGGCTGCGGACACAACGGTCGAGCTGAAGCGCGTCCACATGTGCTGCGGTGGTTGCGCCAAGGAAGTGGCCAAAATCCTCGGGAAGGTCGAAGGCGTCACCGGCGTCTCGACCGACCAGGAGGCCAACACGGCCAAGTTCACGGCAGCAGACGCGAAGGCGGCTCAGAAGGCGCTCGACGCTCTCGCCGAAGGGGGCTTTCACGGCGACACCGGCGACAGCAAGGGGTTTGCCTTCAAGGACGACAGCGGGGTCAAGCCGGGGCAGGTCAAGTCACTCACTGTGACCGGCTTCCACAACTCGTGCGGCGGCTGCGTGAAGTCGTTCCGGGAGGCGATCAAGGACGTGAAGGGCGTGGCCGGGGATAACGCCAAGGCGAAAGTCACGACGGCCGAAGTGACCGGCGAGTTCGACGCCGCCGAGTTGGTCAAGGCGTTGAACAAGGCCGGCTTCCACGTCAAGGTTAAGGACTGACGTTCGGCGTCGTCCCTTCGCGGCCCGAGAACAACTGTATCGACCCGAACAAGGTGCGGTAACGCTCTCCGGCCCGAACGTCACTGAACCCGGCCTGTTGGATCATTTCCGGCAGCCGACCGCTCGCGTGGTCGGCTGTGTTCGTAAACCCGTCGAGCAGCCGAATTCCGAGGAACAAGAATCGCATCAGCGGCCCGGTTGGGCGGCCCCAATCCGCAAGGTGCAGTTCGCCGCCGGGGGCGAGTACGCGATGGGCCTCGCGGAATGCGGTCGCTTTTGCACCGGGGGAAAGGTGATGAAAGAACAGGCCCGACACCACCCGGTCGAACGCCCCGGCCGGGTAGGGCAAGGTTTGGGCATAGCCCTGATCGAACGTGATCGGTAAGCCACAGTGTTTGGCTTTGCCTGCGGCCCTTCGGAGCATTCGCGGGTCGGCGTCGAACCCCGTCACGTCGGCGGTTGGACACTCTCGTTTGACCCGAAGTGCGAGGGTTCCCGTGCCACAGCCGAGGTCGAGTACTCTCTGCCCTGGGCGAATTCCGGCGGCGGCAATCAGCCGCGCCTTCACCGTGCGATCCCGAGAGGTGAGTGCGACGAGCGGGTCGTATACCGGCGTGAGCCAATGGAACCCCGCCCCCGGAACGAAGTCTTGCGGTGTCTCACTCATTTCTCGTCACGGTCTATGGGGGAGTAGCGGGACGCACTGGGGAAAGGCATCCTGCATCCCGGTAACCTACGCCTTGCCTGCTGATGGGTCACTGCCGACGGCGGGACGAGCGATCTGTCCGGGTTGCAACTCCACAGCAGGTGTCGTACCGTCGCCGCATGTACACTCCGCACAACACACGGCGACCGGTCCTTTTTTCGTTTCGGTTCCTGAGTACGGCTTTGGTCGGATCGCTCGCGATGGCGCTGGTGGCGACCTTCGCTCCTCTCCCGGCTCAACTCGCCGTCCTGGGCGCGTTCATCAGCGTCCTGGGCGGATTGTTCGTGAGTTACCTCGAACAGGAAGAATCGCGGGACCGCCGGCGGAACGAAGTCATCGAGCGGCTCGCCGTCCCCTTCGCCCTGGCCCCCGAAGAAGACCTCTACCCCTTGTACTTGGCCTATTGCCGGGCACTCACCACCCTGGCCGAGCAGACGGACCCCCTCCTCCGCGAAATCGCCGCCCTCAAACTCGCCTCCGTCAACGCCCAGATCAACACCATCGCCGCCGGCACGGTCGTGTTCGCCGGCACGGAGACGTGGCGGGCGGTCTACGAGCAACTGCTCGCCGGGGGAAGCGTTCGGGAATACCGGTCCGTCGCCTGGGTCCGGAGCGCGAACTACTGGCAGGACGCCCCGGGCCGGCAGAGCATGCGGGCCAACTTCGAGGCCGTTCACCGGCGGATGCTGATCGAGCGGATCGCGATTCTCCCCGACGCGCTCTGGCCGAACGACAACGAACTCCCGGCCGACGCGATCCGGGTGTGGCTTCAGGAGCAGCACGACCACGGCCTGCACCTCGTCCTGGTCCGGGAGTCCGCACTCCACGGGGAGCCGGACTTGCTCGCCGACTTCGGCATTTACGGGGACCGGGCGGTCGGCACCCAGGAACTCGACGAGCAGTCCCGGACCGTCCGGTTCACCCTCTCCTTCGACCCGCAGTCCGTGCGGTTGGCGGACGACCGCTGGCGACGCTTGTCGATCTTCGGAATTCCGTACCAGTCCCTGTTGGCAACCCCCTCGGCTTGAGTACCATGTGTACGCTTGTATCTAAGGAGGTGGGTTGTCCGATCTGCTCTACCTGGACACGGCCCGTTTGGGCCGGATGTCGCCCGGTGCTGCCGCCGCTCACCGGGATTTCGTCACGATGGCAGGGGACGAGGGCGGCGGGCTGTACTTCGACCGCTTCCTGTCGAACGGTTTCCGGGACTGCCCCAATTCGTTTGTGTCTCGGTACCCCGGACTCGATGGCTGGCACGGGGTCGGGCGGCTGAAGGCCGGACTCCGATCACTGGCGGGGAGTCCCGCCGAATCGCCGATCCTGCTCGCCTCCCGATCGACGGCCCTCATGCGGTTCGCCGCACGCCTCCTCTACCACCCGTGCCGGAACGTCCTCACGACCGACCTCGACTGGCCCCCCTACAAGACCATCCTGGCCGCTGAAGCCGCAGCGTCCGGCCGCACGCTGACCGAGGTTCCCCTTTGCGAGGGGGTGCTTTCCCGGCGGATAACCGAAGACGAACTCATCGACCTCGTGTGCGACCGGTTCGACCGGGCCGGGTGCGACGGGCTTTACCTGACTGCGGTCAACAACCTGGGGGTGCGGTTTCCGGTCGAGAAGGTCGTGCGTCGGCTGGAGGCCGTCCACACGGTTCGGACGGTCGTGGTCGATGGTGCCCAGGAGTTCTGCCACCTCCCCTCCTCACTCGGATCCGAAGTTTGCGATCTCTACTTGGCCGGGTCACACAAGTGGTTGCGGGGCCATCACCCCCTCGGCATGGCGTTCTACGGCCGGAGACAGTCCCGCGGGCGAGTCGAATCGGTGCTGGCCCACGGCATCCGCTCCGGTGAGATCGACGACCCCCTCTTGCGGTTCACGACGCGGCTCGAAGGCAGCACCAAAGAACACCTTTCCGAGACCGTCAACCTCGCCCCCCTCTTTTCCACGCAAGGGGCACTCGCCGATGCCCCCGACTCGGTCGGGGTTTTGCCAACGCGGCTGCGAAACCTGGAGGAAGCCGTGGTAGTCGTTGCGGGGGCCGGGTGGGAACCGCAGTTACCGGTTCTCGAACTTCGGTCCGGGATGCTGTTGGTTCGGGCACGACGGCCCAGGATTCGAGCCGGAGACCCCGAATCGCTCCGGGCCGCACTCCGAGACGCCGGTGTCGCGGCCACGACCTACCCAGGCGGACTCGTCCGTCTGTCGATGCCGGCGGACGCATGGCGACCCGGTGAGTTGGACCACCTGCGCCGGGCGTTCAAGCTGGTCGCGTGAGTGACGAACAATCCTCTCCGAACGGCTTCACCGGCCGCCGCTTGAGCCAGATACATTCTTTCGGCACCAGGGGGAGGCCGGCGGCCT
>CAYVRB010000359.1:0-5473 GCA_964453375.1 uncultured Alcaligenaceae bacterium | reverse complement strand
GGACGGACTTCTAGTCCGTCCATACCAACCTGGACGGACTAGAAGTCCGTCCTACCGGGGTAAATCTTTCCCCGCCGGCCACCTTGAGCCTCTTGGCGTCGGCCGACGATTCCTTAGCTTGACCGTTGTCGAATTCGGGGAGATTGTCGCGTGATCCTGTTCGCCGAAGGCGCCTCCGGCGCCTCGTATTTCCTGAACATCGTCGTGATGGTCATCAGCGTGCTGCTGATGCTGGTGGTGCTGATCCAGCGCGGCAAGGGCGGCGGCCTCGCGGGCGCGTTCGGCGGCGCCGGCGGCTCCAGCGCCTTCGGCTCGCGCGCCGGCGACGCCTTCACCAAGATCACGCTCTACCTCGCCGCCGCGTGGGTCCTCGCCATCATGGTGCACGTGAAGTTCGCCCAGGCGGACGCCCGCGGCACCGCCGCCCCCACCGCGCTCCAAGACGGCAAGTGATCCGCCGCCCCCGCGTCCGAGGCTCGCTCCCGTGCTCCTGAGCATGACCGGCTACGGCGAAGCGCGCGGGCAGACGCCGACCGCCGCCGTCGCCCTCGAAATCCGGTCCGTCAACAACCGCCACCTCAAGGTGTCGGTCCGCGGCAGCGAACCCTACCCGATCCTCGACGCCGAATTCGAGAAGGTCGTCCGGCGGTCGATCAAGCGCGGCACGCTGCACGTGAACATCCGCGTGGACCGCCCGCGCGGCGCCGGCGACGCCCAGATCAACGGCGGGCTGCTCGCCGCGTACCTCGATCAGGTGCGGGCGGCGTGCCCGGAGGCGAGCCAGGCCGCGGCGCTCGGCCCGCTGCTCGCCGGCCTCCTGGCGCTGCCAGGCGTGGCGCCCGAACCCGGCGGCCGCGGCGCGGCGCCGGAGGACGAATGGCCGCTCGTCGAACGGCTGCTCGGCGAGGCGCTCGACAAGCTGAACGCCGTCCGCCAGGCCGAAGGCCGCGCGATGGCGGACGAACTGCTCGCCCTGCGCCGGCGCTTCGCGGACGAATTGGCGGCGGTGAAGACGCACCTGCCGCGCGTGGTCGAGGACTTCCGCCAGCGGCTGCTCGAACGGATCCGCCAGGCGCTCGCGGGCACCGGGGCGACGGTCGAACCGGAGCAGTTGATCCGCGACGTCGCGATCTACGCCGACCGCACCGACGTGTCCGAGGAGGTCGTGAGGCTGGACGCGCACCTGGAGCAGCTCGCCGACGTGGTGGCGAAGGCGACCGACGCGCCGGGCCGCCGGCTCGAGTTCGTAATCCAGGAGATGGGCCGCGAGACGAACACGCTCGGCTCGAAGGCCGGCGACGTCGCGATCTCCCGGCACGTCGTCGAGATGAAGGCGACGCTCGAGAAGATGAAGGAACTGGTGGCGAACGTCGAATGAGCGCGGCCCCGCTGATCGTGGTGTCCGGCCCCAGCGGCGTCGGCAAGACGACCGTCGTGCAGGCGCTGCTGGCCGCGACGACGCTGCCGCTACGGCGCGCGATCACCGCGACGACGCGGGCGCCGCGCCCCGGCGAAGTCGACGGCCGCGACTACCACTTCTGGACCGTCGACCGGTTCCGGGAGGAACTCGCCGCCGGCCGGATGCTCGAACACGCGATCGTCCACGGCAAGGACTACTACGGCACGCCGAAGGCGGAGGTCGCGAACCGAACCGCCGTCGGCGTCGTCCTCGTGATCGACGTGCAGGGGGCGGCGAGCGTGCGGGCCGCGATGCCCGGGGACCACCTGTCGGTGTTCCTGATGCCGCCGTCCGCGGAGTCGCTGCGGGCGCGGCTGGCCGGCCGGGGCACCGAGGATCCGGCGACGGTCGCCCGGCGCCTGGCCTCGGCCGAACGCGAACTGGCGCGGCGCGACGAGTTCGACGTGCGCGTCGTCAACGACGACTTGAAGCAGACCGTCGCGGCGCTCGGCGCCGTGATCCGCGAACAATACACACTCAGGGGGTTCCCATGCTCGACGAACTGAAGGAAGAGGAAATCGTCAACAAGGTCGGCGGCCGCTTCAAGCTGTCCACGCTGATCCAGAAGCGGATGGTCGCGCTGAACACCGGCGCCCGGCCGCTCGTCAACGTCCCCGGCGGCGACAAGCTCGCCACCGTGATCGCGGAGATCCTCGAGGACAAGATCTTCCTGGACGTCGCCGGCGAACTGCAATCGCGGAACACGACGGCGACGGCGAACATCGCCGGCAACGTCTTCGGCCCGCAGCGCTCCGCCCCGATGCCGACCGTGCAGGCCACCGACGCCGACTGACGATCACTCGCCCGGCGGTCGCGATTAAGAGGTTATTGGCCCGCTGATGACGCAGACCTGCGGACGCTGATGAAGAGGAAAATCCGAAACGATCGAATCGGATTTCATCATCTTCGTCCGCGTCCGAAGGTCCGCGTCATCTGCGGGCCATTCTTTGTTCTCACCCCTTCAACCAGTCCCAGCCGGTGCGGTACTCCTTGCTCACGAAGGCGGTCGCCTTCGGCGCGTTCGCGAACGCCAGCTTCGCCGAGTCCCACTCCAACTTCGTCCCGCCGACGCGCACGGCGATGTTGCCCAGCAGCATCGTCTCGGTGATCTGGCCGGCGAAGTCGAAGTTCGAATAGGCGTGCGACGGCTTGCCCGCCTGGATCGCCTCCACCCACTCCTTCTTCATCCGTTGGTCGTTGTTCTGGTCCACGCCCATCGGCTCCTTCTCCGGCTTCGTCGTCTGGATGCCGGCGAAGTCCTTGTCGGGCGTGAGGCGGAACTGGGCCGCGTAGTCGTTCGGGCTGTAGAGGATACCCTTGGTGCCCACGAGGATCGAGCCGCTGTTCGCGACCGTCTCGCCCTTCTTCAGCACCTTGGCGAGCAGCTCCTCGGGCGGGAGCATCTTCTTGCCGTCTTTGGCGCCCTCGTACCAGTGGAGCGAGCAGGCGCCCATGTCGCCGCGGGCGGGGAAGTCGAAGGTCATGTGCGCCCAGGCGGGGTACGTCTCTTGATTCACTTCGCCGGAGCGGGCGGAGACGTATTGCGGCGGGCCGAGCTTGAGGGCGCGGAAGACCATGTTGGCGGTGTGACAGGCCATGTCGCCCATCGCGCCGGTGCCGAAGTCCCACCAGCCGCGCCAGTCGTGCGGGTGGTAGCAGGGCCGGCCCTTCCACTTGCCTTCGGTGAGTTCGCCGACGGCGTAGTCGCGCATCGGGGCGGGGCCGATGAACTCCTCCCAGTGGACGTGCTTGGGGACGGGGGCGGACTGCTTCGGCCGGGCGGTGATGGCCGGCGCCTGGCGCCAGTATTCGCGGGGCCGGTCGGTCCAGACGTGCGCCTCGGCGATCGGGCCGATGGTGCCGGCGTGGATGAGTTCGACGGCGCGGCGCAGGCCGTTGTTGGCCGAGCCTTGGTTGCCCATCTGCGTGCAAACCTTCATCTTCGCGGCCGTCTCGCGCATGAGGCGCGCCTCGAAGACGGTGTGCGTCAGCGGCTTCTGGGTGTAGACGTGCTTGCCGGCGCGCATGGCCAGGATCGACGCCGGCGCATGGTGGTGGTCCGGCGTGCTGACGGTGCAGGCGTCGATCGCCTTCGCCATCTCGTCGAGGAGCTTGCGGTAGTCGGTGTACTTCTTCGCGTGGGGGAACTTCTTGGCCTTCTCGTCGAGGCGGTTCTCGTCGATGTCGCAGATGGCGGCGACGTCCATGAGTTCGCCGGCCTGGTCGATGTCGCTGGACCCCTTGCCGCCGACGCCGATGCCGGCGACGCGGAGCTTGTCGTTGGCGCCGTACACCTTGGGGATGGAGGCGGCCGGCCCGGTGAAGAGGTAGCCGAGCGATGCGGCGCCGCCGAGTTGCAGGGCGCGCCGGCGATGGATGCGGCGTGACATGGGAGAGGACTCCGAAAGGGGTGAGGATGAAATGATAGGCGAAGGACCCGATTTGTTTAGCCGCGAGGCGGAGTCTTCGGAGCCGAGCGCGGTGGGCGGTGGATTGGTTTCAAAATGATTCGCGAACGAACGACGCTCCGCGCTCGGCTCCGAAGACTCCGCCTCGCGGCTAAACGGGCGCGACATTCACGCTCCGCGCTCGGCTCCGAAGACTCCGCCTCGCGGCTAAACGGGCGCGACGAACGACCATCGCTGGCGCGGCAAACCATCCTTGACCGGATTCGCTTCGACGTACTGGACGGCGCGCTCGATCGCTTCGTCGGAGTCGAGAAACACTTTCCACTCCCCGACCGCGAAGCACTTCGGCGGCGGGCCGTCATCGCGTTGAAACGGGTGAATCTTCTCCACGATCAATCGGCGCGTCGCGGCCGCTTTCAACTGGATGACCAGCTTCTCGACCGGCAACCGATGGCGCATCGTCACGAGATGAACGTGATCCGGCATGATGGAACATGCCCGGACGACGAGACCTGATTTCGCGACGTATTCTTCGAATCCGCGACCGACGGCGCGAGCCTGGATACCATTGAAGACGACTGCTGGCCGCGCGAGTGACTCTTTGGTCGCCAGTCGTCTCGCGCGGTCGTGCGGATCGTGGGCGAGGGATCGCGTTTCGGTCGTCTTCGTCGCCTTTCCGCCGATGCGAAAGAGTTCCCACGCACCGACGAAGTCGGACCAAGACCCGCGAGGATCGTTCGGCAACCAGAATCCGTACGTCGAGAAGATGACGTGCGAGGCAAGAACCATGAGCCGACCCGTTTAGCCGCGAGGCGGAGTCTTCGGAGCCGAGCGCGGGACCATTATTGAACGCTTATCGTTCGATGTCTTCGACGAGCTCGATCGATTCCCCATCGATCCACATGCCCCGATAACCTCCCGCTTCGGCCGATCGAATCCGCGCGAGCATTCGTGCCGTAAGACGCCAACGAAAGAGATACGCCTGATCGATCGCGAGCGATTTGGGAACGGTGGGATTGGCGAGACCCTTGATGGCGAGTTCGCCATTGAACACTTTTTCGACGGTGATTTCCGGAAACTCCCCGCAGGCGTGGCCGTTTCCGATTTCCCGACAGTGCTTCTCCAACGAGTACCGGCCCCGGAACACGATCTCGGCGACGATTCGCGATTCGTCGTCCGGCGGCGCGGCCGGCTCCACGGACGAGGCGCAACCGACCAGACCGGCCAGCAGCAGGAACACGACCGCGCTTCCCGTCGTTCGTCGTGCCATGATCGAGGACCGATTGAGGGAGATTGCTCCATTGTCGCCGATGGATGGGAGCGAATCCATTCTTTTCGATTGCCCGCCGCGCTCGGCTCCGAAGACTCCGCCTCGCGGCTAAACGAGGTCGTCGAAAATTGGGCTTGAATCCGCGCTTCGCCCCTTTGTAAGATTTGCAACTCGCGATCGGGCAGGATGTCCGATTCCGGTGCCGAACCACGGAGGGTAGACCCATGGCCGTCAAGTCCGCGAAAAATCCCCAGCGCCCGACCGCACCGCCGTCGCGACCGCTCATCGGCATCACCACCGACTTCCAGACCCCCAAAGGCGCCGCCGCATTCACCC
>CAYVRB010000358.1:0-5480 GCA_964453375.1 uncultured Alcaligenaceae bacterium | reverse complement strand
TCGAATCCCGTCGAGGGCGCCAGAGCAAAATCCCTCAACTGCGTAACTCGTAATCCCGTTTACTCCCGTCCCGGCGCCGTGTTACGCTCCTGCCACGGCGGCAGCGAACTGGCAGTCGTACCCGCCTCCGCGCCGGCGTTGCCGTGACGGCGATAATGCGTAACCCAATGATTCATAAGATGTTAGCGACGATGACGCACCGGAGCGCCGCGCCGGCACCCGGTTTGCACACCGTCCGCCGGATGTTCTCGGGTTCCTGCCGGTCGAGGAGATTGGCCCCGAGGAGGGTTTCGGAATGGTGCTGACCCCGCCCGAACACCGCCTGGACGAACCGTTCTCGATCCTCATCGCCGACGATGATGCCGGGAACCGGAAGACGCTGCGCCAACTGCTGGAGGAGCGCGGCTTTCGGACCCACGTCGCCGCCGACGGCGGCGAAGCGGTCGAAATCGTGCAGGTGCAGACGGTCCATCTGGTGCTGATCGACATGCACATGCCCCGGCTCACCGGGCTGGAAGCGGTGCAGTTGATCCAGCAGGTGCACGCGCTCCTGCCGGCGATCCTGATGACCGCCGACGCGACGCGCGAACTGATCCGTCAGGCGTTCCAGGCGCAGGTCTACAGCGTCATCCCGAAACCGGTGAATCCGAACATCGTCCTGCACACCCTGACGCGCGCGTTGGCCCAGTTCTACAAGGACATCAAGGCCGGCCCGCCGTCCGCACCCCCCCACCCCGGAGAGACCGCCGATGCCGATCGTGCCGCTCAATGAGAAGATCGTCGTTCAACGCATGGAAGCCGAGGACAAGACCGCCGGCGGGATCATCCTGCCGGACACCGCCAAGGAGAAGCCGAAGCAGGGGAAGATCCTCTCGCTCGGCGAAGGGAAGGTCCTCGAGAACGGCAAGCGCGCCCCGTTCCAGGTGAAGGTCGGCGACAAGGTGCTCTTCACCTCCTACGCCGGCAACGAAGTCACGGTCGACGGCAAGGAATACCTGGTGATGAGCGAGGACGACATCCTCGCGATCGTCAGCTGAGACTCCATTGAAGTCGAACACGAACGCCCTCGGACGATGGTCCGGGGGCGTTTTGTTTTCCGGTCGCGTTGGCCGGACCTGGGAGCGCGGGCGTCCCGCCCGCCGGAGCGTCATCGTTGTTGGAACGATGTTCCGTGGCGAGAAACGTCAGCGGGCGAGACGCCCGCGGTCCCGGCCAATTGGGAGCGCGGGCGTCCCGCCCGCCGGAGCGTCATCGTTGTTGGAACGATGTTCCGTGGCGAGAAACGTCAGCGGGCGAGACGCCCGCGGTCCCGGTTGTTTTCCCGTCAAATAATCTTGGCGGGAACGGAAAACCCTCGTATGATTGGCAAACTCGCCTGACCGGGTGAGCGTTGCAATCGTCATTGCGTTGGTCAGTACCCGTTCGACGGAAGAACGGGGCCGCGGAATCGGCGGAGCGACAAAAGGAGGACATGATCGATCCATGGCTACGAACATCTACGTGGGCAACCTGCCCTGGTCCACGACGAACGACGAACTGGCGGCGATGTTCGCGCAGTTCGGCGTGGTGGGCCGGGCGCAAATCGTGACCGACCGGGAAACCGGGCGTTCGCGCGGGTTCGGGTTCGTCGAGATGCCGAACGACGCCGAGGCGCAGGCCGCGATCCAAGGACTGAATGAGCAGCCGATGAACGGCCGGCCGCTGACGGTGAACGTCGCGCAACCGCGGCAGGAACGCGGCCCGCGCGGCGGGGGCGGCGGTTACGGCGGCGGTGGTGGTGGAGGCGGCGGTTACGGCGGTGGCGGCGGCCGACGCGGCGGCGGTGGCGGCTATGGCGGCGGAGGCTACTGATACCGCGCCGAGCGAAACAGTTCGTTTTCCCCTTTGGTCTCGTTTCCTTTATCCCTAGAATTCCAGCACTCGAAACGGTCCGTCGGGAACACGTCGAGTGCTTTTTGTTTTTCAGGTCACACTCTCCATGGCGAAGGAAGAAGCGATCGAAGTCGAAGGCCGGGTCAAGGAGGCCCTGGCGAACACCCAGTTCCGCGTCGAACTCGACATCGGCGGCGAAGTGATCGCGCACATCGCCGGCAAGATGCGCAAGAACTTCATCCGCATCATTCCCGGCGACCGGGTGAAGGTGGAGATTTCGCCCTACGACCTGTCGCGCGGCCGCATCATCTACCGCGCCCGCTGACGACTTGCCTCCGCGCGACTTGAGGAAAAATCTGCAATCCGCGCGCTTTTTCGTTGACTTCGACCCCCCGATTCGGCAATTTAGTGCCTCACATCGTCAGGACGGCGATGCGGTCCAGTCGGTTCCACCACCACGGAGGGTCCCCGTCATGTTCATCCAAACCGAATCCAAGGCCCAGGGCTGGCGCGCCATCGCGATCCTCGAAGGTCGCGGCGAGTGCCTGCTGTTCGTCGGCCGGTCCTCGAAGAACGTCCGCGACGAGTACGTCGAATCGTACACCGAGCTGCTCGACGCCGAGGAGAAGGATCTCGTGACCGCGATCCAGCTCCAGCAATGGCAGGGCACGCCCGACGCCGGCCGCTGGCAGTTCAAGAACGAGCTGCGCGTCCCGCAGGCGGCCAAGCTCGCCCGCGCCGTGGCGGCGGCCTGAGCGCGGTCCCGCGCCCGCGGACGCTCGTCCGCGGGCGGCGCCCGGTCCGGTTCTGACGCGCGCCCGCCGAACCTTTCGTCCGATTCTTCCCTCCCAATCGTTGGTTCCCGTCGTCCGGGATGTTCTAATCTTGCCGGAGAGGCAAGCCGGACGCGCTCCCGACCTTGTTATCCCGGCCGCGCGCCCGAACAATAGCCCAACCGGCCCGCGCGAACGGCCGACGAGAATCGCAGGCGAATCCGTTCGTCCGTTCCGCCCGCCAGACGAAAGGAACCGTCCATGAGCAACGCGTACGGCACCCTGTGCGACGATTTCGGCGTCTCGGCCTACATCCTCGGCAAAGTGGACATGCCCAACGGCCGCGAGACCGTCCTGCACTTCTTCGATTCCGTTCGCAAGGCCGTGCCCAGCATGACCGACTTCGAGAAGCGCGACGGCGGCGAGTTCGCCCTCGAAGAGGACCGCGAGGCCGGCGCCTACCGCTGGACCACGCTCGACGCGCGCCGGCTCTGCTCCGGCTACGTCAACCCGCCGGCGCTCGAAGACGCCGACGAGCACAACGAGCGCATCCTCGAAATGGCCGCGTACCACCTCGACCTCGGCCCGCTGCATACCGAGGCCGTGGACGTGCAGTTCTATTTCGACTTCGCCTTCCAGGGGAACCACGACGAGGTGGTGGCGGAGGCGCTCGCCGCGAACACGCCGCTCGAAAGCCTCGCGCAGCTCCCCGGCGGCCGCGTGCTGAACTACCAGCCGAGCATGTTGATCGCGCTGGACGAGGGCTGCAGCCTGCAAGGCCGGCTGACCGTGGAGACGCGGACGACGCCGTACCAGGTGCGCACCGGCCAGTTCCCGGAGGCGCCGATTACGGTCTACTTCACGGCCCGCCAGTTCTGGGGCAAGCAGCCGTACAAGACGTTCGTGGATTCGTACCGCAACCAGCGACGCGTGATCGACGAGCTGGTCGGCCAGTACGTGGTGCCCAACGTGATCCAGCCGCTGCAGAAGGCGATCGGCGCGAAGCAGTAAGGCGACCGGCAGGGAAAGATTTCCCCCCCGGTAGGACGGACTTCTAGTCCGTCCGGGTTGGTATGGACGGACTAGAAGTCCGTCCTACATAACCGCGATGCGGTGTGATTTTTCCATTTGGACTGCGGTAGCTCGACTCCGCTTTGGCCTTTTGTTCTGGACGGTACCGAGCACCTTCGCGAGTGTCCAACTCACCGATTCAACTTAACGGACAAAAGACCAAAGCGGCGTCCAGCCGCCGCACTCCAAATGGAAATCCGAAACCCAAACATCGCCTGCGGAACAAGCGATACACCAGCGGCGAATTTGAACTCGATGGCGGTCGACGGTTGTATATCAGTCGCGGGATCGGCCATGTGATGAAAGTCCGGTTCAACGTGCGGCCGGAAGTGACGGTCTTCGAATTGGTTCCCGGGTAGATTTCCCTCGCCAACTCCCCGTTCGCGCGTCATAGTCAGTTCATGCGTACTCTCGTCGCGTTCCTGCTGTTCTCGTCGCTCGCGCTCGCCGAGCCGCCGCGGTTCCCGACGCCGGCGAACGACGAGGCGTGGAAGGCGTTGCCGAATCCGCCGCTGCCGGCGTGGGCGCGCGTGGTGTCGGCGTCGCTGCCCAAGACCGCCGCGAAGATGCTCGAACTCGACGACCTGCACCGCGCGAACAGCCCGATCGGGAATACCCTTTCGGCGAAGCTGCGTTGGGTGGCGTCCGACGCCGTCGGCAGCCGGTACGGCAAGGCCGTCGCCTTAAACGATGCATTCGCCGCCGAAGTGTCGTTGACCGACCTCGCCACGTTCGCCGATCAAAAGAATCCGCTGGCCGCGTTCGCCCGCAAGATGGCGCTCGCCGCCGATTCGATCACCGATGCCGAGTTCGCGGCTCTCGTGAAGGTTCATGGCCCAGAGACGATGGTTGGCGTCGTCCACGCGCTCGCTTACGCCGGGTTCCACGATCGGATTCTGCTCGCGCTCGGGTGCGAGCCGGAGAAGGAGCCGGTGCCGCCGCTGGGGCGGACGTTCGAAGCGAAGTGGTACGACGCGATCGCGACGCCGGCGCGGGACAAGATGCCCGATCGCACGGCGGTGCCCGGCCCGTCGACGGCCACGTTCGACTGGAAGGACCTGACGGGCAAGAAGATGCCGGACGAACTGGCGACGCAGCGGAAGCGCCCCCTGCGCGTGCCGCTGCCGCCGGTGGAGAGTCTCGCCTTCATGACGGAAGCGGGCCGGGCGCGGACGCTGAAGATCGTCTGGTCCCACGTGAGCCAGGGCTATCAGCCGAAGATGACCGGCGCGTGGTTCGCGGCGATGAACCAGATGCAGGCCGAGGCGAAGATCGACCAGGTCTTCACGAACACGCTGTTCTGGATCGCGACGCGGACGAACCGCTGCTTCTACTGAATGGGCCACAGCGAAATGCTGCTCGCGGTCGCGGGCTTGAAAGACGAGGAAGTGACCAAACTGACGGCGATCCTCGCGCGTGGCGAGTGGTCCGCGTTCTCGAAGGAGGATCAGGTCGCGTTCCGCTTCGCGCACAAGCTGACGGGCGCGCCGGCGAAGCTGACCGACGCGGATCTGAAGGAGCTGATCGCCGCGTACGGCCGTCACCGGGCGATGGACATCGTGTATTACGTGAGCTGGTGCAACTACATGACGCGCGTCGGCGACGGCTTGCAACTGCCGCTGGAATCGACGAACGTGTTCGGACCACCGCCGAAGAAGTAATGTGTTTAGCGGCGAGGCGGAGTCCGCGGAGCCGAGCGCGGGACCGCGGTTGCGCTCGGCTCCGGAGACTCCGCCGCGCGGCGAAACGCAGCCGCGGGAGGAG
>CAYVRB010000357.1:0-5497 GCA_964453375.1 uncultured Alcaligenaceae bacterium | reverse complement strand
CTAAACCATTCGGATTATTTTGATGGCCACTGATGGAAGACTTCGCGGCCGAAGCGCGCGCTGAACTGCCGTGCGCCGGATGGCAGCAAATGGTGGCCGTCCGCGAACGCGTCGTCCGGCAGCCAACTCGAACCATCGATAATCGGCACGCCGTGAGTGAACGTTAACTTTGCAAGGTAATCGGCCAACGATAGTTTCCGGTCTTCGGGCATCAGTCCGCGGAACGCGCCGTCCTCCGGCATCCGATAAAACGCCAGCGGGATTCCCTCGCGGCGGCACAGCGCCACCGTGTCGTTCAGCAACCGCTCGGCGATCGGCGCGATCGCGAATTCCTTCAACGTGTCCCGATACCGCGCGAGCGATTGTTCCGACTGCCCGCGGCGGAAGTCGTCGTCGATCTCGTCGAATGGAAACTTCGCCCAGCCGCGATCGTCCATGAGTCGCCATTGAAAGTCGATCCGTTGCTTCCAGTGGAGGAGCGTGGGCTGCCAATGGCTCAGGAGAAGATTGCGCAGGGCGTACCAGGGGACGGCGCGGGCCGCGAGCCAGTGCGCGTGGAACGAATCGGGCGCGGCGCAATACGGCGCGAGGCGGCGCAGGTCGGCGCGGTCGAGCCGGACGAGCGAATCGTGGTAGAAGCTTTCGGTGTTCCCGGAATACGCGAGCGTCGCGGGCATGATCTCGACAAGGACGCCGTCGGGTCGAAGGCCGGAATCGAGGACTCGTTGAAGGTTGAGCAGGTTCTGGATCGGCCCCGCGCCGGCCTGGCCGAAGTTGAAGACCGCCGGCGCCCCGGCGCCGAGGTCCTTCGGCGATAGGCCCATCTGCGTGCGCGAGCTGCCGAACGCCACGACCAGCGGCCGACCGTCGCGCGCCAGGCGCCGCAGCGCCTTGATGCGCCAGCCGTATTCGGGATCGCGCCATTCCGGCCGCACGGTTTCGAGCGCGGCGTGCAGCACGATCTGCGCGACGAGAAACACCAGCGCCGCCGAGACGACGGCGCGGCCGGCGCGGCGATGGCGACGCGCACTCACGGCCGGCTCCGCAGGTAGTCGCCCAGCTTGCGCGAGAACACCTCCGCGCCATGGACGTTCAGATGAAACCCGTCGCCCAGGTGCGCGTCCGGCACCCAGCACCGCGCGTCGACGAAGCTGATCCCTTCCTGCCGGCAGAACTCCACAATCTCCTCTTCGCCCCGACGCAGCACGTCCTTCGGATACCACGAACGGAATTCGCTCGATTCCGGCATCCAGAGGATCGTGATCGGCATCCCCCGGACCTTCGCGAGCGTGACGATCTCGCGCAGCGCCAAGCGGGCGCGCTCGTCCGGTCGGAACTGGTCGAAGACGCGATGGAAATAATCCCACGCGAGCTTGTGGCGTTCCTCGCGCTCGGTCGCGGTCAGATCGCGGTCGTACCCTTGGAGCCAGCCCCACCGGTCGAGCCGGTCCCAGCCGCCGTCGAGTCGATAGTTGAGGGGGAGCCACGACGGCACGGTTTGATTGAGAATCCGCACGCGATGTTCGAAGAACGGATTCCGGCGGATGCGGCTCATCTGCGCGACGTACAGCTCCGGCGTGAAGAACCATTCGCGAACGAACGCTTCGTCGGTCGAGAAAAAACGATGCAGGTCGATGCGGCTCTGTTCGGAATAGAGGCCGGTCTGGTGCATATAGGGCAGCCAGAATTCGACGATCAATTCCTTCGGTTCGAGGCCGTCCTGGATGATGCGCTTCAGCGTCATCAATTCCGTGAACGGTCCGCCGCCGACCTGGCCGAAGTTGAAGACGAGCGGTCCGGTCTCGCCGTTCGCGGACTCCGGTCGGACGCCCATGGACACGCGGGAACTGCCGAGCACCGCGACGATCGGCCGGCCGGGATGCTCGGCCGCCCGGGCGCGATACCGCGCGACGCGTCGGCCGTATTCGGGATCGCGCACGCCGCGGAAGGCGGTGTCCATGCCGACGCTGAAGACGACATTGGCGAGCAGGAATAGCGCGAGGAAACCGACGACGGCGCGGCGAGCCGAGCGCTTCCGGCTCGCGATCGGTCGTGGCGCCGCCGCGGCCGGTCGGGCCGGGAACACGCTCGCCAAGGATGGGACGAATTGCAAGATCATCGGCCTTCGACCCAGGGTTGAATGACGTCCAAGGCCAACCGCTTCGAGAACTTTTCCGCGCCGCCGCGGAGTTGGTGGTGCCCGTCGGTGAAGTCGTTCGCTTCGAGCCAATCGCGCGCGTCGATCACCGAAACGCCGCGCCCGCGCACGAACGCGTCGATGCGCGTCCGCACCTCGGCAGGAACCATTGACTGGAATTCCCGGCTCTCCGGCATCAGCAGCAACTTCACGGGAATGCCGGCGGTCCGGCATTCGCCGATCATTTCATCGAGCGTCGCGGCCAGCGCGACGTCGAGCTGCCACGATTGAAGGACGTTGAAATACTCGTCCCGCGCCTTCGCCGTCGCGAACGCGCGCTCGTCCGCCGTGAGGACATCCTTGTACGGCGTGCACCAGCCCGATTCGTCCGTCCCCCGGCTCCAATCCTGCCGGAGCTGCCACGGGATCCAGCTCTGGATCACGCGGCCGAGCAACTGGAAGCGCAGCCCGTAGACCGGCACGAGGCTCGACGCCCACCAGCGGCCGCGCACGTCCGGCGACGAATAGCCGCAGCGTTCGACCGTGTCGAGTTCGCGGCGGCGCAATCGGTCGCCCGTCATCCAGTGCTGTTCGCGCGGGCCGTCGGCGCTGCGCGCGAACATGCTCGGCAGCACCTCGACGATCACGAAATCCGGGCGGACGCCGTCGGCGAGCGTGCGCCGGAAGTAGAGGAGTTGCCCGATCGGCCCCATCGCCGGGATGCCGAAATTGAAGGCGGCCGCGCGACCGCCCGCGTCCTGAATCGCGCGTTCGATCACGGTTCCATTGAAGGCGAATCCGGTGCGCGAGCTGCCGTACACGACGACGAGCGGCCCGCGATCGGGGCGGTCCGCCTTCGTTCGAAGCTTCACGAATTTATCGCCGTAGTACGGATCGCGGAGGCGCGGCCGTTGATCGGCCCACAGACCCAACCCGGCGTTCAACAGAACAAAGACGACGACCCCCGCGACGAGCGCGGGGCACGCGCGTCGACGGGACATCCGAGTTCGCGCGGGAGGGCGTTCCATTTAAAAGGTGAAGTAGATGAAGGTCTTGCCGCCTTCGGGCGCGAGCACGAGGGCGAGGATCAGGCAGCACGCGTAGCCGGCGCCGAGCACGGTGCCGGGGGCGCGGTCCCAGAACTTCTGCCACAGCCCGCGCGCCACGAGCAGGTGGCACAGCATCACGAACAGGACCGTGTACCAAAGGCTGCGATTGTGCAGCGGCAGGCCGAGGCCGTTGTAAAGCCCGAAGAGCCGCTGGAGCATCGTGATCGACTTGTCCCACTCCGGTCGGAAGAAGACCCAGCAGAGCGTGACGGCAAAGAACGTGATGGCGACGCGCAGGACCGTGCCGCCCTTTGTGCGCAAGAGCGCTTCGAGCGCGGGCTTCGACTCGCACCAGGCGCGGAACTGCCGGTGCGCCACGAGCATCAGGCCGTGCATCGCGCCCCAGAGGACGTAAGTCCAATTCGCCCCGTGCCATAGGCCGCCGAGCAGCATCGTGATGAGCAGGTTGCGGTTCGTCGCCCACGCCCCGGCGCGGCTGCCGCCGAGCGGGATGAACACGTAGTCGCGCAGCCAGGTGCTCAGGCTGATGTGCCAGCGCCGCCAGAACTCGGAAACGTTCGCGGCCAGGTACGGCATGTGGAAGTTCTGCGTCAGCTTGTAGCCGAACAGGTGCGCGAGGCCGAGCGCCATGTCCGAGTAGCCGGAGAAATCGCAATAGATCCGCAGGGCGTACGCCATGAGGGCGAGCCAGAGCGCGCCGGTGTTGTGGAGTTCCGGCGCCAGGAACGGCCCCGGCATCCCCGGCGCGCCGTCCGTGAATACCGCCATCCGGTCCGCAATGGCGAGCTTCTTGAAGACGCCCAGCAGGAACAGTTGCAACGCCACCTGCACGCGGAGCCAGTTCCAACGCTTGATGCGCCGCGTCTGGCGCAGGAAATCCCCGGCCCGCACGATCGGCCCCGCCACCAGGTGCGGGAAGAACAGGATGAACAGCATGAAGTGCGGCAGGCTGCGCTCGGCCGGGATCTTCTTGCGATAGACGTCGACGGTGTAGCTGATCGCCTCGAAGGTGTAGAACGAGATGCCGAACGGCACGAGGATATCGAGCGGGCTGAGCGTCTGGTAGCCGGCGTCGAAGCCAAACTTGCCGACCATCGCGTGCAGTTCGTTCAGGAAGAACCCGCGATACTTGAAGTAGCAGAGCACGCCGAGGTTCATGCAAACGCTACCGAAGAGCAGCAGCTTGCGAAGGCGCGGCCCCTCCGTGCGTTCGATCAGGCGGGCGAACAGGTAATCGGCGAGCGTCGTGACCGTCACGAGCAGCGCGAGGCTCGCGTTCCACGCGGCGTAGAAGTGGAAGCTCGCGATCACGAGCAGCCAGACGCGCACGGAGTTCCACTTCCGCGGCACCATCCAATACGCCACGGCGACGACGAGCAGGAACAGCAGGAACGCCTGCGTGTGAAAGAACGGCTCCGGCAGCTGCGCGTGCAGCCAGCGGAAGTACGGCAGTTCCGTGGACCACCGTGCCGCCTCGATCCGCTCCGGCGACCGGGCGGCCTCGACGAACACGCTGGCGAACGCACTGCCGGGAAGGGCCAACATCCTGCGACATCCTGTCGGATACGGTCCGACGCGGATGGTAGAGGACGGCGCGAAGCGCGGTCAAGGCAAGTTTGGGGCTCTAATCGGAGAGCCGAACCGCGTAAGCGGTCGGGTGAGTGCCTTGGAGACAACCGATCGCGTCACCCGCCCAGCGAGCACGGAATCAGCACGGTCTCGTCGTCGAACATGAACGTGAAGCCGCCGGTCGCGAAGTTCGGCACGTCCGCGATCGTCGCCTGTCCTTCGGGCGAGGCGAGGATCGCCTCCAATTCGGCCCGGCTGGCGGCGTACAGCCCGACGATCATGTAGTACGGCGGTGCTTCGCCGGGTACGGCCGACTCGCACTTGCCGATGGTCCAGCCGGCCAGCCCCTGCATCCGCTTCGCGATGGGGATGTGGACGTCGTGGTAGTACTGGTCGAACGCCGCCGGATCGCGGGGATGGCCGTAGAGGACGGTGAGGCGGGTCATGGGTGGGGCCTTCAAAACGCAGGCAGAGAAATGTGGTTTTACTCAAAATTTAGTGGCACTATATCTTCGAGGTCCACTCGGCAATTCTCACCAAGTGACGCGGGTTGAATTACATGAGGGGCACTTTCGTGATTTGTTATTGCCGCGAGGATACCACCCATATCCACAATTTAAACATCGGTTACGTGGGCGAATTGTAGTCCGAGTTGGTATGCTTGGGCCACGGCCAGCGCGTATTCATTCGCCTTGAAATTCCAGCACTTCCGCGAGGAACT
>CAYVRB010000356.1:0-5533 GCA_964453375.1 uncultured Alcaligenaceae bacterium | reverse complement strand
TGTACAACACGCGACGCCCGGGCGCAAGGCCAGTTCAGAAGGCTGAGGGGATACGTTCCGGGCTTTCTTATCGTAGCGGGTCGCCACACGACGGTATTGCTTGATCCGACCGAAGAATAATTCCACCACGCTTCGCTCCCGGTACAAGTGCCGATCGTACTCGACCGCCTCCGTCCGGTTCCGACGCGGCGGGATGCACGGCTCGGCTCCCTGACCGCGAATCGCCTTCCGGTTCGCATCCGAATCTTAGCCCTTGTCGGCCAGCACCGCCTCGGTCTCGACCCCCGCGATCAACTCCGGCAGATGCGGGCTGTCGGCGGCATTGGCCCCGGTCAATTTCAACTGCACCGGATGCCCCAACGGATTCACGGCGACGTGGATTTTGCTGCCATTCCCACCGCAACCGCGACCCAACGCCTCGGCCGCCTGACCGCCGGAACCATCGGCTTTTTTTTGGCCCCGGCCGCCGCCACATTCGCGCGGACGCAGGAGCTGTCGACGCTGAGCCATTCGGTGTCGTCGTCCCGGAGTTCCGCCGCGATCGACTCCCAGACGCCGCGTTCGCACCAGCGGTTGTAGCGTTGCCAGAGGCTGTTCGACTTTCCAAAACAGGTCGGCAAGTCCGCCCAGGCGATCCCGGTTTTGGCCAGGTAGCGGATGGCATTGATGAAGGTCCGCGTGTCGTGGCCGACGCCACCGTGGCCACCCGCTTGACCGGGCAACAGGGATTGAATGCGATTCCAATGGTCGTCGCTGATGTCGTGTCGGCTGAGCATGGGCGAGCCTCGAAACGGGGAAACGACCCGCCCCGCTATCTCAATTCGCCCAAGTTCAGTCAATGCGGCCTAGCAATTTCCCTGTATCCAGCAAATTGAGCAGATCACTTCATTTTCGAGGAAGTGAATGGTCGATAAAAGCAGATGTGCTCGGAGTCTGTTTCGATTCAGCAAGTCTCTACGGTCACGGGAGCCTTCGCATGAGGGCAGTGAGCTTATCGAGACGAATTCGTATGGGACAGATCTTTGTCTCATTGGTAGCGGTGTTTATCGTTGGGTGCGCGGCAACTTCGGACCGTACGAAACTACAGGAACTCCCGCCTATCCCTTCACTCGCACAGCCTTCAACTCCCTTCCCGAGTAGCGAGATCGCGGTCCGACCGGTGTCATTCACGGACGCCGCAGGTCCGACGCTTCCAGCGACGGCACAAAAAACTTCCCCTCGGCCAGCATTGCCTGATACGACCAACGTTGCGTCTGGTTTTGGAAGCGAACTCACCTCGGAGGCAGTAGTCGAGCGAGTACTTTCACGGAACCCGATTGTCGCGCAGATGGTGACCGCAGTCCAGATGGCCGAGTCGCGGTATCCGCAAGTCACCTCGCTTGACGACCCTTTATTTTCGAGCTGGGTCGCGCCGGCGAGCCTCGGCTCGAACAAGGTGAACGATTCGGCACGGTTCGAGGTGAGTCAGAAGTTTCCGTGGTCCGGCAAGCGGGCGATTCGAGGCTCGGTGGCCCAGGCCCAGGCCACCGCGGCCGGGTACGATCTTGAGGACACTAAACTCCAGCTCGTCGAGAGCGCGAAGACGGCGTATGCCGACTACCAGCTGGTCGAGCGGGCACTCGAAGTGAATGCAGAGGGGAAGAAACTTCTCGAGGAGTTCAAGCAGAACGCCGAGACACGCTACAAGACCGGGCAGACCCCGCAGCAGGACATCTTGCAGGCGGACGTCGAGATCGGCCGGCAGAGCGAGCAGCGTCTCGCGCTCGACCGCTCGAAGACGGTCGCGATCGCACGCCTCAACACCTTGATGAGCCTTCCGCCGGACTCGCCGCTCCCCCCGCCGGCGAAGAAAGCCCGGCCCGCGGATCCACTCCCGGAGGCGCAGGCGCTCCGGGATCTCGCGCTCGCTCGGCGGCCCGACTTGCAGGCACTCGCGGCTCGGGTCATGGCCGATTCCGGTTCGCTCGGCCTTGCAGAAAAAGAGTTCAAGCCGGACGTGGAGGCGATGGCGGCCTACGACTCGTTCTGGCAGGCGGCCGACGGCCAGCAGCGCCTGCGTCCCCAGATCGGGGTGCGCGTGAACTTACCCCTCCGCCTCGACCGGAGGCGGGGGGCCGTGTCCGAGGCGGTGGCCCAACTCATGCAACGAAAGGCAACTCTCCAACAGCAACGGAACCAGGTGGCCTTCGACGTGCAGCAAGCCTTCGCCCAAGTGCGGGAGAGCGAGCAGGCGGTCAAGCTCTATGCCGAAAAGATCCTCCCGGCCGCCCGCGAGAACGTGAAGTCCGCGCAGTCGGCGTACGTCACGGGCAAGATCCCTTTCCTCACGCTCATCGAGGCGCAGCGAAGTCTCGTCGATCTTCGCGATCGCGCGTTCCTCGCGAGCGCCGACTTCGAACGACGGCGCGCGACATTGGAACGGGTTGTGGGCGGCCCGCTCCCGGCTCCGGAGCCGCCGCGCTAACGGCTCACCTTGCTCGCGTTCGCCGCCGTCATCGCGCCGTATCCCTCCGCCCAACGGCCGCGAAGCTCCACCTGCCCGACGAAGTCGTCCTCGCCGACGACGGCCTTCCAGTCCTTCTTCAGCCGGTCGTCGAGGACGACGTACACCTTGACCAGATACTTTCCGGGAGGGAGCGCCGGCTTCCTGGCCCACTCTTTCGCCCGTGTCGAGCCGCGGTCGGCGAGCAGCGTCAAGTTGTGCTGCCAGAGCTTGCCCTTCCCCCAGACGATCCGGTCGGATGTCGCGACCGGGGTCGCCTCCCACGTCCCGCTCTTCTCGTCCCACGCATGGACGTTGACCTGGACGAGCTTGTCACCCCACGCGGCCGGAGTGTCGGTGAGCTTGAGCCAGAGGTCGGTCCCGAACCGTTGCGGGCCGTCGTCCTTCTTCGGCAGGTGGGCCGCCTTCGCGTAGCGACCGCCGCGGATGGCGGCGATGTCCTCGACCCAACTGCGGAACGCCTTGTGCCCGAGGTCGCCGGGGGCGAACTTCACGCCGCCCTCGTGCTTGACTTCACCGAGCGGCTTCCTGAGCAGCGGGCTCTTCTCGGGCGATTCGGTGTCGACGAGCTTGCTCGAAATGAGATACTCCATCGTGGCCTCCGCCCCGGCCTTCTTCACCCACGCGACCCGTTCGCCGTATTCCTTGCGGTACTTCTCGTTCTGCGGCGTGCCCTCGGTGTGGCAGTTCATGCACCGGAACCGCATGGCCCAGACGTTCTGCTCGAACGATTCGAGCACGCGGTCCTTTCGGCCGTGGCGGATCACCTCGTCGGGCTTCGCGGGCTTGGCCCGCTCGGCCGCGTCGAGCGGCGGCGCGGAACGCAGCTTGAGATCGGCGGCGCACGCCTTGATCCATTCGGCAAAGGCGTCGTGCTCGGCCTTGCGGAGTTTCGCCTGGACTTGCGCCGCGCCTCCCTTGGCCGCGCCGCCCATGTCGATGAGCTTGAGGATCTTCGACTTCTCCGGAGCGTTGAGGTCGATGAGTCCCTGGTCGCGGAGCGAGCGGAACGTCTTTTCGTGGTCGGGCAGGATGTAATCCTTGAGGTCCACGCTGGCGAGGTGGCACTGGATGCAGCTCGCCGGGTTCGGCGACTTGAAAATCGGCAGCAGCCGCTTCTCGAACACGTCCGACGGCGTGTCGGCAGCCTGGGCGACCGAAGGGATAACCAAGACGGTCATGGCCACGACCTGGAGGATACGCGGAATCATGGAAATCTCCGTGAGATAACGCAGCGGAAGAACATCACCGAAGATCGCCCGTTTGTTCGCGGGCCATGCGTCGGCCGTACGGCGTCATGCCGCGCGGCTTGTAGACCGAGAGCGTCGTGGCCGCGATCAGGACCACGAGCGCCGCCCCAGCGTTTGCGAGCAGTTGGATCCTCAGCTCGCGGAAATCGGTCGCCGTTAATGTCGTCTCCGTCGCCGCGGCCGCGAGATGGCCGATCGGCCGCATGTGGAGCATCAGGACCAGTGTCGCCGGCACCGTGATGACGAGCTTCGCGATCACCCAGTAGTGGCGGAAGAGACCCCAGGAAGTGCCGAACGACTGGACCAGACCGGTGATCGGCGAGGCCACGCTGAGCGGAACGATGACGAATCGGGTGGTCAACTCCATGGCGAGGTAGGCGGCGCGCACCTGCTGCAGGTCCGTGCTTGCGAATCCGGCGACGGCCAGCGCGAGGAACACGACGACCGAGCCGAGCCAGCCGACCGATGCGATCACGTGCACAGTGAGAGCGAACTTGCGAAGTCCGGACGGCATACTTTTCATCCCGCGTGGCCCCCCAGGCCGCGGCCTACGAGGTGCAGGATGATGAAGGCCGCCACCAACACCAGCAAGGTGAAGCTGAACACCCACACCCAGCGCGGAGTGCCGGGATCGGGTCCGCCGTTCGGCTCGACGCGAATAGGCTCGTCCATCGCAGGATCCTCACCCTCGACAACGGCATGGGTCGGTGTTCGCATGGGGAAGTAGGATGACCCGGCACCGCTCCGATCCGACGGGGCGCGGCCCCGGGTCTTCATTGCGGTTACTTCTTCAACTCGACCTTCGTCGGCTTGATCGTCTTCTTGTCATCCTTCTCGGTGAGCTTCCCCGAAACGGTCACGTCCTTCTTCTCGCTGCCGCCGCACTCGTGGTAGTCCTCGTCGACGCCCTTGTCGTCGAGCAGGTAGGTGACGGTCTTGTCCTTCTCCTTGACCTGAAGGGCGTTCACGCATGTCTTCACGCCTTCCAACTTGAGCTTGCACTTGGCGCACATGAGCGAGCCGGTGACCTTGACATCCTTCTCCTTGGCCTTCTCCTCGGCGCGGGCGGGCGGGGACAGGACGGCGCCGAGCGCCAGCGCGGCGAGGACGAGCATCGAACGGATCATGAAAAATCTCCCGACGGGCGAATGTGGTAGCGTTCCGCCGGCCGCTCGGCCGGTGAACGGAGCGCTCCCGTTGCATGCCTGCGGAACCACTATCCGCAGGAAAGGGGCCGAGGTCAACGCGACCCCGGCCGTGCGCGGTCAGACGGCGGGGGCCTCGCTGCGGAGTTCCACCAGTTCGGCGTCGTTCGAGTTTGTTCCGGACGCGCGGGCTTCGTCCTCGCGTCGTTTCCGTTCCTGAATCTTCAGCCACCGTGCCCGCCTCACCCAGTAGAAGCGGACCGGGAGGAACAGGTCGACCACTTCGTCCGAGATCAGGAGGCCGCCCAGGACGGGCAGCGCCATCGGAGCGAGAACCTCGGCGCCGACGCCGGTGGCGAAGACCATCGGGAAGATGGCGACGATCGCCACGCCCTCGGTCAGCAATTTCGGGCGGAGCCGGTGCACGGCCCCTTCGATGACGGCCTCGCGCAGCTCGTCGAGCGACTGGATGTTTTCCAGCCCGCCCCGCTTCTCGATCGCCTCGCGGAGGTAGACGAGCATGATGATGCCGGTCTCTGTCGCCATGCCGAAGCAGGCGATGAACCCGACCCATACCGCGACGCTGAACTCCACCGGCGGCGAATCCCATCCGTTCACGAGCTTCGGGAACAGGA
>CAYVRB010000355.1:0-5566 GCA_964453375.1 uncultured Alcaligenaceae bacterium | reverse complement strand
GCTACAACCCGGTCGCCAGCTTCTTCGGCATCGAAGACGGCAACTTCCGCGGCGGGAGTTCGGTGGCGATCGCGGACATGAGCGGCGACGGCCGCGCCGACCTGCTGGTCGGCGCCGGGTTCGGCGGCGGGCCGCGCGTCGCCATCTACGAAGGGAAATCGGTGACTCAAGCGAATCCGTCGCGCGTCGTCAACGATTTCTTCGCGCTGCCGGAACTCGCCTTCCGCGGCGGCGTATCGATCGACGCCGGCGACGTGGACGGCGACGGCCGCGCCGACCTGATCGTCGGCCCCGGCTTCGGCGGCGGCCAACGCACGCGCGTGATCTCTGGCGTCGACATCGCCGCCAACAAGGGCGCCGCCGCCGCGCCGCTCGCCGACTTCCTCCTCGGCGGCACCGATCGCGGCAACCGCCTCGGCGTGATCGTCTCGTACGAAGCGCCGTACAACTCGAACCCGTTCGGCGGCTTCACGGTGTTCGCGTATTCGCCCGATTTGATCGAAGGGAAGCTCACGATCGCCGGCGGCGTCGGCTTCGTCGGCCGGGACTTCCCGAAATCGCCGGGCGTCGTGCCCGATCCCGACGAACGCGCGTTCCTGCAATGAATGGGGACTCGGCGGCTAGCGCCGAGGGACGCCGAGTTGGATCAGTTCGCCGGCGTGGTTGGGGCGGTCGCCGGTCCAGTGGCCGACCTTGCCGCCGCCGCCGTTGACGCCGTCGGCGAGGCCGCGCGTCAGGACGTGCCAGCAGAAGTAGCAATGGTTGCTCGTCGCGCCCGGCAGGGCGTTCGGGTCGCGTGCGAGGATTTCGTCGCGGATCGCCGTCAGCCCCTTGCGGAAGACCGTGCCGACGTAGGGGTGCTTTCGCGCGAAGCGGATGATCTCCTCCACGCTGTCGGTGTGGATGTTGCCGATGGTGAGTTGGTCGAGATCGCTGGCGAAGCCGCAGCACGGTTTCACCTCGCCCTTCGGATTCACGATCAGCGCCTGCCCCGGCCCTTCGCAATAATCCTCGCGGAACCAGGCGCCGTCCCACGGGTTCGCGTTCCCCAGCCCCTCGGCCCGCTCGACCGTCGCGAGATGGTTCCAATTCAACGTCATCGTCAAATCGTCGCTGACGAAGAGATAATGCTTCAGCAGGTCGGACCATTCGATGACGGCGTCGAGTTCCTTCGCCAGCCGTCGGATCGGTTCGAGGCCGCGGTTCGGCGCGGCGCTCGCGTAGTTCAAGGACAGGATCGTGTCGCGGTCGAAGACCCTGCGGGCGACGCGGCAATACTCGGCGAGTTTGGCGATGTCCATGCCGTGGAACTTGTCGACGCTGAGGCCGAGCTTACCGGAGAACCCGGCGTCGCGGAGTTTCGTCAGGATGGATTTCAGGTGATTGGAGTCCTGTTGCCAGACTCCGTTGGACATGAGCTTGTCGAAGCGGAAGCCGAGTTCGGCGGCGCGTTTCGTGAGGGCGATCACGAATTCGGGATAGAGGAACGGCTCGCCGCCGGTGAAGCCGAGGATTTCGATGCCGGCCGCGTGCGCCTGTTCGAGGAAGCGGATCGCGACCGGGATCGGCAGATAATCTTTCCACTCGATCGGCACGCAGCAGTGGGGGCAGGCGAGGTTGCACTGGTAGGTGCCGGCGAAGGAGAGGTAGTTCGGCCGGAAGGTCCGCGTGCGCCGCGCGACGGGCCGCGCGCCGGCGCGATCGGACGATTCGGGGGCTGGTAACGATTCTGTCACGCGGGTAATATACGGAGGCCTCTCCCCAATCCGCGTTAGACAACGGCGGGCGAATCGTCATAATGAATTGGAAGGTTCTCCCCACCTCCGACCTGCGCGGACGGTTCTGCCGAACGTGACGGCTCCGAGAATATCCGTCGGCACGAATTCTCCTTGTGGGCGGTTTGGCGAACGGACAGAATCTTTATCATCCTTACCAACCTTCCAAGCGGGCAGGTTCCCATGCGCACCGCCACTCTCCGCCGAATCGCCGGTTCGCTCGCGATCCTCTCGCTCGGCTCCTGGGTGGCGCTCGCGCCGGTGCGCGGACAGCTCCCGGTACCCAAGCAGGAAGAAGCGAAGAAGGAGGAGCCCAAGAAGGACAAGGCCGCGCCGCTCGAAGTGATGATCTTCCCGTCCGACCGGGACGCGAAGAACATGATCAAGGCCGTCAACGACTACCTCGAAGAGTTCAAGGGGAAGGCCGTCACGGCGCCGTGGGACAAGATCTGCTTCGCCGCGCAGCAGGTGCTCGACGCCAAGAGCGACTCGTTCTACGAGGCGAAGACCGAAGAGGGCAAGGTCCAGCGCATCAGCGCCAAGGCCGAGGCGAACCGGCTGATCGGCCGCTTCCCCACCGAAGGCAAGCAGTTCTACCAGCTCACCTTCGGCGGCACCGCCGACAGCCTGCTGAACGACGCGATCGGCCGCGGCTACGACCGCGCCATCCTCGCCGAGGTCTCGCAGCGGTACTTCCACACGAAGGCCGGCGCCCAGGCGGCGCTGCTCCTCGCCGGCCTGCACCTCGACCGCGGCAACTACGTCGAGTCGGCCTACTCCTTCGAGCGACTCCTCGGCCGCAAGGACGCCGAGGAGTTCTTCACGCCGCTGAACACCTTCAAGGCGATCGTCGCGCTCCAGCGCGCCGGGCAATCGGCCGACAAGTCCAAGACGCTGCTCGACCAGCTCGAAAAGAAATACCCGCGCAACGGCCTCAAGATCGGCAACCGCACCTACTCCTTCGACGACCTCAAGGACGAACTCGCCAAGAACCCCGAATCGCTCTTCGGCAAGGTCGGCGACGCGTACGTCACGATGCGGCTCGGCAACGCCTCGCACACCGCCATCGGCGACGGCGGCGCCCCCTTCCTCGACCCGCTCTACACCAAGGGGATGGCCACGCGCCTCGACGACTACCAGGAAGGGATCGCCTGGATCAACCAGAACGTCCCCGAAGTCATCAAGGGCCTCAAGCCCGCCAACGGCGAACTCGGCATCCCCGGCTTCTTCCCCGTTTCGGCGCAGAACCTCCTCTTCGTGCGCACCTACGACGGCATCTTCGCCTACATCACGAAGGACGGCTTCTCGAACCACGGCAAGCCCGCCAAGGCCGGCGACCTCTACTGGTACGCCGACGCCAAAGGCTCCCTCGCGTCCGTCATGTCCGCCGACAACAGCGCCGACGCCAAGACGCGCTTCACCCAGTACCGCGACCAACACCGCCTCAAGTCGATCCTCTTCGAGAACTCGCTCGTCGGCTCCATGACCCACGACGGCCAGAACCTCTACGCCGTCGACGACATGGCCCTGCCCGCCCCGCCGCAGGTCTACGACCCGAACATGGGCGGCTTCGTCATGCCCGGCGGCGGGGGCGCCGCCGTCACCACCATGGGCGTCGACAAGGACTTCGCCGAGGGCAACCGCCTCGTCGCCCTGAACATGGTGACGGGCAACCTCGCGTGGCAGCTCGGCAACGCCCGCTCCGCCCCCGCCATGACCGAAGAGGAAGAGGACAAGACCGACAACCCGCTGCTGCTGATGTCGAACGCGTTCTTCTTCGGCCCGCCCCTGCCCGTGAACGGCAAGCTCTACGTCCTCTTCGAGAAGGGCGGCCGCGTCCGCCTCGCCTGCCTCGACCCGCTCAAGGTGAAGCACTATCCGGTGCCCAACGGCAAGCCGAGCGACAAGGCGCCGGAGCTGGTCTGGAGCCAGCGGCTCGGCGAACCGAACTCGAAATTGCCGAACGACACGATCCGGCGCTTCCAGTGCTCGTACCTGGCGTACAGCGAAGGCGTGATGATCTGCCCGACGAACGCCGGCGCCGTCGTGGCCGTGGACATCATGTCGCGCAGCCTGCTCTGGGCGCGGTCGTACCGGAGCATCAAGCAGGCGGAGAACCCGCAGCCGAACGCCGGCGGACGGATCATCCGCCGCGGCAACGGCATGATGACCTCCTCCAGCCTGGCGACGCTCGCGCCCGACCGCTACCGCGCCTCGGCGCCGATCATCTCGAACGGCCGCGTCGTCTTCTCCGCCTTCGATTCCGAGAGCGTCGATTGCCTCGACCTCCGCACCGGCGACCTGCTCTGGAGCGAGCCGCGCCGCGCCGGCGACCTGTACGTCGGCGGCGTCGTGGCGGACAAGGTGCTCGTCGTCGGCAAGGAGGCGGTGCGGGCGGTGAACCTGACCGGCAAGGCGCGCGAGAAGGCCGGCCCCACCGGCAAGGAAGACGCCGTCGTCGCGTGGCGCGACGTGCGCATCGGCACCCCCGCCGGCCACGGCGTCGCCAGCAAGGGCGGCGTCTACTACCTCCCGCTCGCCGACAGCCCCGACAGCAAGCAGCCTGCGATCTGGTCCCTCGACGTCAAGACCGGGCGCGTGAGCGCGAAGGCGACCTACCGCAAGAAGGCCGAACCCGACGCCCCGCCCGTGCTGCTCGGCAACCTCGTCTTCCACGAGGGGCAGCTCGTCTCGCAGTCGGCGCTCGACATTTCGATCTTCCCGCAGACCGGCCTCAAGAAGGAGGAGATGGACCGCCTGCTGAAGGCGAACCCGAACGACCCGGTCGGCCTCGTGGCGCGCGGCGAGATCCACATGGACAACGGCGAGATCGCCGCCGCCATCGCGGACTTCAAGGCCGCGGCGCGGAACAAGCCGCCCGAAGACGCCGCCCGCCGCCTCCGCGAGAAGCTCTACCTCGCGTACACGGAACAGCTCCGCAAGGACTTCCCGTCCGGCGAGGCGTTCCTGGACGAATACCGCGACCTGTGCGACGTGAAGGCCGACGCCGAGGATCCGAAGCTCCGCCAGCAGCAGATGGACGAAGGCGTCCGTCGCAAGCAGGTCTACCTGCGCCTCATGGCCGACGGCCGCGAGAAGCAGGGCCGGCTCGATCAGGCGTTCGACTTCTACATGCAGTTCGCCAACCTCGGCGACAACAAGCAACTCGTCACCATCGACGAGGAGTCCTACGGCCAGACGCGGCCGGACGTCTGGGCGCGCGGCAAGATCGCCGCCATGATCCAGAACGCGACCGACCCCGCCGTCCGCAAGCCGCTCGAGGACCGCGTGACGAAGGAATGGGACAAGGTCCGCGCCGGCAAGGATCCGAAGGCGCTCGACGAATTCGTCCGCGCCTTCGGCGACCACTTCCCGGTCGGCCGCGAGGCGCAGCTGGCGCTCGCCGAGAACAAGCTGGCGACGAACGGCGACGAGGACGCCCGCGAGGCGCAGTCGCTGCTGCTGAAGGTGTGGGCGACGGCGCCCGAGCGGCCGGTGGCGGCGAAGGCGGTCGAGGCGCTCGCCCGGCTCATGACGCGCCGCGGCATGATGGACGACGCCGTCGCGATGTACGCGAAGCTCGGCGAGGAGTTCGCCGACGTGCCGGTCCGCGACGGCAAGACCGGCGCCGACTTCTTCAACGACCTGCTCACCGACAAGCGGCTGCTGCCGTACCTCGAACCGACGCGCGTGCCGCTGCCCGACAAGGTGAAGGTCAAGCGCGTCAACGGCAGCAGGGGCGGCGTCTACAACACGATGACCCTCGATCCCGAAGGGTCCGAGTCGAATCC
>CAYVRB010000354.1:0-5581 GCA_964453375.1 uncultured Alcaligenaceae bacterium | reverse complement strand
TTCCATCTCGCCGATGACGAACTCCGGCCGGGCGTGCGGCAGGTCGATCTTGTTCAGCGTCGGCACGAGCTTCAGATTCGCCTCCATCGCGAGGAAGCCGTTGGCGACCGTCTGCGCCTGCACGCCCTGGAAGGCGTCGACGAGCAGGATCGCCCCTTCGCACGCGGCGAGGCTGCGACTCACTTCGTAGTTGAAGTCGACGTGGCCGGGGGTGTCGATGAGGTTCAGCTCGTACCGTTGTCCGGCGTGCTCGTGGAAGATCGTGACCGGGTGCATGCGGATGGTGATGCCGCGTTCGCGTTCGAGGTCCATGCTGTCGAGCGTCTGCGCCTTGATGTCGCGTTCGCTGACGGCTCCGGTCTTGAGCAGGAACTGGTCCGCGAGGGTGCTCTTCCCGTGGTCGATGTGGGCGATGATGCAGAAGTTGCGGATCAGGTTCGTCGGCGTCGGCATGTCGTGCGGCTCGCGTTCCGTGGCGAAACGCTCATTATACGGCGCAGGCCCGGTGCGGATTTCGGCCGTCCATCCGCACGAATTTCCTCGCGTCGGCTTCATCCCTCGCCCCGCCGTCACTTCACCCAAAGCGCCGCGTCGCGGCGGGGGATCACCTCGCCCACCACGGCGGCGGCGAGCGTGCCGGCGGCCTTCAACTCCTCCAGCAGCTTCGGCAACCGGTCCGCGGCGATCGCGATCAGCAGGCCGCCGCTGGTCTGCGCGTCGTAGAAGACCTCGCGGCGCGTCTCGTCGACGGAGCCGTCGAACCGCGTCCCCTCGATGGTGTAGTTCGTGTTCGACGCGCTCGCGCGGGTGCGGAACTTCTTGAGGTCGAGTTCGAGCAGGCCATCGAGGAGCGGGAGCTTCGCGAGGTCGAAGACGATGGTGACGTTCGCGCCTTCGGCCATCTCGAAGCCGTGGCCGGCGAGGCCGAAGCCGGTCACGTCGGTCGCGGCCGTGGCGCCGGCGGCGAGCATCGCGGCGCAGCCGGCTCGGTTCAGCGTCGTCATGCTCGCGATGGCGGCGCGGTACAGCCCGTCGGGGCAGGTCGCCTTCTTCGCCGCCGTCGTCACGAATCCCGTGCCCATCGGCTTCGTGAGCACGAGCACGTCGCCGGGCTTGGCATTCGCGTTCGTCAGCACCCGGTCGGGGTGGATCGTGCCGGTCACGGAGAGGCCGTACTTGATGTCGAGGTCGCGCAGTGTGTGCCCGCCGACGAGCGTGCACTCGGCCAGGGCGCAGCGGTCGGCGCCGCCGGCGAGGATGCGGCCGAGGATGCCGAGGTCCAGCTTGTCGTCGGGGAAGCCGACGAGGTTCATCGCCGTCACCGGCGTGCCGCCCATCGCGTACACGTCGGAGAGCGCGTTCGTCGCGGCGATCTGGCCGTAGACGAACGGATCGTCGACGAGCGGCGGGAAGAAGTCGAGCGTCTGGACGAGGGCGAGGTCGGGCCGGAGGCGGTAGACCCCGGCGTCGTCGTGCGTCTCGGTGCCGACGAGGAGGTTCGGATCGCGGCGCTTCGGGATCGAGTCGAGGATGCGTCCGAGGCTGCCGGCGGGCACCTTCCCGGCGCAGCCGGCGCACGAGGCGTAGTCGGTGAGGCGCGTCTTGGGAGCGGGGGCGGTTTCGGTCATGGGGAACCTCCGAAGGGAAACCCTTCAGCGGTTCGCCGGCAGCCGCGCCCGAACCGCGTCCAGCATCGACCGCTCGTCGGGGAACGAGCGGGCGATCAATTTGGAAAACACCAGTTCGCCGTTCACCGTGAACTCGAAGCAGCCGCCGGACGAGGGCACCAGCTTCAGTTCGTGGACCTTCTGCTTGAAGGCGTCGAGGATCTTGCCCGTCAAACTGAGGGCTTGCGGCTCGTAGCCTCAGGCCGCGCAGTACTTCAGTTCGATGCGCATGTCGGGTCGGCCCTCAATCGGTGTCCGGGGGAACGGGGTACCCTCTCATCATAGGAGAGTCGGGGCCGGGCGCGTTAAGAGCCGTTGACGGGCGGGGAAGCGCCGGGGCGGCGTTTGTGGGCGAACCCGACACCGCGCGGGATTTTTGGGCTTTCGCCCCACGCGCCACCTTGCGGACTTTCCGCAACGTCGGCATAATCCCCCTTACTTCGAGAATTCACGCTTCCGCGCAATTTTATCGTCCGGGTCCGCCATGAACGATCGCAATGAAGAGGACATCTTCCTGATCAGCGGCCGGCTCCGCCCCGACGTGGTGGACGAACCGACCGCGCAGGCCCTGCGCGAAGCGCTCTGCTTCACCCGCGCGACGAACTGGGACAGCGTCCGCACGCCGCACCTGTTCATGGGCCTGCTGGCCGCGCCCGATCCCGGCGTCGAAGCCTGGTCGTCGCGGCTCGGGGCGGACATCCACAAGCTGCTCGACCAATTCCGCGACCTCTTCTACCAGGAGGCGGAGCCGGTGCCGCCGCTGCTGCTCAATCGCGAGTTCTTCTCGGACAACGTGCTGCGCCTGCTGCGCGATTCGAGCGCCCGGGCGCGGGACTACGGCCGCGGCTGCATGTCCCAGATGGACCTGCTCATCACGATCTTCAGCACCCCGAACAGCATCGTGGCCGAGTGCTTCGAGCGCATCGGCGTGTCGGCGAGCCACCTGACCGAAACCGCCGTCGCCGCCGAGCGCGAAGTGGCGCTGGGGTGAGGATCGCTGGAAGCCCCGCGACGAACGTCGCGGGGCATGGATCGCCACGATGAATCCGCTGATTCCTGTCCATCCCGACGAGACGCTGATCCCACTCAAACTTCAAAAGTATCGCAAGCTGTCCACCGACGATTTGATCCGATCGCTCGCGCCGGGCCAAGAAGGGTCGTTGAAAACCCGCCCGGATGGTACGATGCTGGACGGGCACCATCGAATCCGAATCCTTCGGGAGCGCGGAATCGACGTCGACGCGTTGCCTCGGGAAGTCATCCCGAAGACAGTCTCGCCCGACCTTCCGGAACGGGTTCTACTTGCGATGACGACCGAACCATTTTGGATCCCCGGTCCGTGGACCGGGCGCTTGGCCATCGCGCCCCGGCCGCGCGGTCACGATTGGCTGGAGGACGAACTCCGTCACTGGCGCCGGTCCGGCGTCGATGGGGTCGTCTCGCTTCTGACGGACGGCGAGATCGCTTCGTTCGGGTTGGAAGACGAGGAAAAAGCGAGTCGGGACGCGGGAATGGAGTTCGATCATTACCCCATCGAGGACCGGTCGATACCGCCCGACCCGGCTTCGACCGTCGAAGGGATTGCCCGCATCGAATCGCGGCTGCGGCGCGGCCGATCGGTCCTCGTCCATTGCCGGCAGGGGATCGGCCGGGCGGCCACGATCGCCATCGCAGTCCTGATCCACGCCGGAACCGAGATCGACGACGCGATCGCGGCGGTCGCGCAAGCGCGGGGTCGGCCCGTCCCGGAAACGCCGGAGCAACTCCGCTGGCTTCGCGAGTACGCCGAGACCGTCGCGCCCGCGACGGCGAAATAATCTTCGTTACTTGTCCACCATCAGCATGTCCGCCACGTCCAGCGGCAGCGTCACGATCGTCGCGCCGTCGCGCACGGTCGCGGCCAACTCGCCGCGCTCCACGCTGCGGATCCGCTTCGCGCCGCCCGCAGCTTCGCGTCCATGCCGGTGGGAAGGGAATGATTGAAGCCCGAAATGTTCTTGAAAATAATTCGGTATTTGTTTGACTATCGACGAACAACCGAGTTAGCATGTAACCGTTCGCCACTTTTACTCTGTCGAGTATTCCCGTGTTCAACGCGCCAGCGAGCAGCGAGCAGCGAGCAGCGAGCAGCGAGCAGCTTCGTGCCGCGTTTCGTGGCGTTGATCTTGTTCGTCGCGGTATCCCTGAAAATCCTACCGGTGATCCTCGGTCAACAGTCGCTTGAATCGACTGCAACGCCGAGCGGAATGTTCCTGATTCCGGAGTTGGTCTTGGCGACTTTCCTCTGGACTCGACGCTTTCCCGAAGTGGTCCGCTATTGCGGGCTACTCGCCTTCGCGATCTTTCTGCTGGTCAATCTTCGTTCGCTGGCGCTCGGACGGCCTTCGTGCGGATGCTTCGGGCAAATCGCCGTGCATCCCGCGATCGCGGCGGCCATCAATATCGTCGCGCTGGTCGCACTCTCTCGCTGGAAAACGCATGCCGAGGCGACAACGAGCGGACCCTACCGAAAGTTCGGCGTTCTTCTGATCGGTATGAGCACCTTCGCCATCGTCGCCTGGCAAGCGCTCGGATTGGTCGCCCGCAACCAACGAGTCGCATTCGACAAGCCCAGCCATGATTTCGGAACCGTGCCTTCGTTGACGGTCAACGCGCATACGTTCACGATCGCGAATGGGAGTTCGGAGGCCGCCGAGATCGTCAAAGTTCGCACGAATTGCAATTGCTCGGCGACCGAAGACCTGGCGGGCCGCCTTCTCGCCCCGGGTCAATCGATGGAACTCCCCGTCACCCTTCGCGTGTCCGTGGACGACGAGCAGCAATACGCCGACGTGATCGTTTATTACACATTCGGCGGCGGTCTACCGCGGACTGCCTCCGCCCGCGTCACCGCGACGCCCCGTCCGCACTATCGCGTCCATCCCAGGGCCAGCTATCTCGATCTGGATGCGGCGGGCGACGGCGGCGCCGTCATCGAACTCGAACCGGTGCTCGATCCCGATGCGAAAATCATCGCGGCGACCACGACCGACGAACACCTTGTCGTCCGGTTGGATGAAGCGGGGCGCAAGGCGACGGTGACGCTCAAGCAAAACTCCGCCGCGCCGTCCCCCGCAATCAACGGCTGGGTGAACTTCAAAACGAATAGCACGGCCCAGCCGACGTTCTCCGTCGTCGCGAAGGGTACGATGAAGAGCTTGGCGTCGGTCGAACCGATCGCCATCGTCATTCCTTCGTCGACCGTCGGCGTGGTGGGGAAGACCTTGACGGTCACGCTAAACGGTCCATCGGTCGAATTGCGGGGAATCACGTGCAATGACCCCGGCGTCGAGATCGTCGCGCAGACCGGTGCGAAAGCGGGCCAGCAATCGTATCTGCTTCGCGTTCCGGAGAAGAATGCGACGGTCGCGACGGCCGAAGTGTCGCTGTCCCTGTCCGGCCGCCGCAACGGCGTCGAACTCCGCGAAATCGTTCGCGTTCCGATTTACCGTCTGTCGAAACCCTAACCGAAGGAGTAACCAATGAGGCAGCAAACCGTCGTCGGCATGAGCCTCTTCATGCTCTCCGTAGGCCTGTTACTCGTCGGGACATCCACCGGCGGCCGGTCCTCGTTCGCCGGCGAAGACGACCCGTTCGTATGCGATGAGAAATGCGACTGCAAGGCGCCCAGTGCGAGTACGAAGCTCTGCGCAACGGGCCTCGTCTGCGAATCGGTCACCAATCCGCTCGAATGCGCCGATTATTTCATCCAAAATCCGCCGCAGCCGAAACCGGCGATCGACTTTATTCCCAAGAAAGGCCAGATCCCGGACGGTTGCAAAAGTGTGAACGCTCAGACGAACTGTGCAGAGGAGAGCATCGTAATCGTTCACACCCCGGCGAGTAATTTGGGTCCGGCCTGTCCGTTCAGCTTG
>CAYVRB010000353.1:0-5710 GCA_964453375.1 uncultured Alcaligenaceae bacterium | reverse complement strand
GCCGCCCGCCGCGCCGGCGCCGCCCCGCAAGCCGCCCAAGCCCCGGCCGGTCGTCAACCTCACCGACGAGAAGAAGAGCGGCAAGGCGGCGCTCAACACCTTCGCCGAACTGTCGGCGTTCTTCAAGACGCGCGATCCCGAACCGCCGAAGCCGACCGAACCGGCGCCCGAACCGAAGGCCGACGACAAGCCGGCCGAGTGACGGCGATCCGTTCGAATTCTCGCGAAACCCGGTTTCCGCGCGAAACCGGCCGTCCGGTCGCGTGTTAGTCTTGATAGATCATCGAACCCCGTCCGTGGCGGAGTCTCCGCGATGCGTCGCAAATCGTTGCTCGGCTTGATGTTGCTGTCGGGTCTGATTCTGGCGTCGTTCGGCCAGCCCGGCGTCCTCGCCGACGAGAAGGCCGAGAAGGCGAAGGCCAAAGCCAAGCTGAAGGAGCAGCGACTGGCGGAGAAGAAGGCCGCCGAGGCGAAGAAGGCCGCGGACGAGAAGGCCGCCGAAGTGAAGGCGGCCAAGGAAGCGGCCGAGCGCCGCGCCGCCGCCGAGAAACTCCAGAAGGAGCGCGAGGCCAAGGGCGAGGCGGTCGCGAAGTTCAAGCCGGCCTTGATCGGCAAGGCGAAGGACGCCCCCGCCGTCGCGAAGTTCATCGACTCCCGCATCGACGCCAAACTCGCCGCCGAGAAGGTGCCCGCCTCCCCGGCCTGCACCGATGCGGAATTCCTCCGCCGCGCCTACCTCGACATCGCCGGCGTCATTCCCACGGCCGAGCAGGCCAAGGCGTTCCTCGACTCGAAGGACCCCGCCAAGCGCGCCAAGCTCGTCGACGAACTCCTCGAATCCCCGAACTACGCCACCCACCGCGCCGACCTCTGGATGGGCATCCTGGTCGAACGCACCTCGGACAACCGCCGCGTCAACTTCGACTCGATGCGCAAGTGGCTCGCCGAGCAGTTCGCCGCCAACAAGCCCTGGAACGCGCTCGTGACCGACATCCTCACCGCGACCGGCCCGCAGGACAAGAATCCCGCCGTCGGCTTCTACCTCTCGAACAACACCGTCGACAAGATGACCGACGAAACCGCCAAGGCGTTCCTCGGCGTCCAACTCCAGTGCGCCCAGTGCCACGACCACAAGTTCAACGATTGGAAGCAGACCGAATACTGGGCGATGGCGCAATTCTTCATGAAGGTGCAGGTCGACGGCCTTAAGAAGGACGGCCAGCCGGGCATCGTGGAAGCGCAGAACGTCCGCCGCGGCAAGATGAACCCGCTGCCCGAATCGGCCAAGACCGTCGAGCCGAAGTTCCTGCAGGGCGACAACCCGACCATGGCGAAGAGCGAGCCGTACCGACCCGTGCTTGCAAAGTGGATGACCGCGCCGACGAATCCGTTCTTCGCCCGGGCGATGACGAACCGCGTCTGGTCCGAGTTGTTCGGCCGGGGCATCGTGAACCCGGTGGACGACATGGTCGGCCAGAACCTGCCGTCGCACCCCGAACTGCTGGACGCGCTCGCGGCCGACTTCGCGGCGAACGGGTTCGACGTGAAGCACCTCGTGCGCTCCATCTGCAACAGCGCCGCCTACGCCCGCTCCAGCAAGCCGGTGGCCGGAAACGAAGCGGCCGCGGCGCACCTGTACGCGAAGCGGACCGTGAAGGTGCTGTCCGCCGAGCAGCTCTTCGACAGCCTCGCGGCCGTCACGAAGTTCCAGGAACCCGCCGCCAAGGCGCGGGACAAGATGGTGAAGGGCGCGCCCCAGGCGGCGCGCGACCGCTTCGTGAGCTTCTTCCTCGCCGGCGCCGAGATGGTGAACCCGGTGGAATACGAGGCCGGCATCCCGCAGGCGCTCAAGCTCATGAACTCGAAGCAGACCGGCACCGCGAACCCCGCGATCGTCCGCTCGGTCGTCGGGAGCGCCCGCGGCACCGAGGCGATCGAGAAGATCTACCTCGCCGCCCTCTCCCGCCGCCCCAGCCCCGCCGAGTCCGACCGGCTCGCGAAGTTCCTCGACGCGGGCGGCGCCGCGCCGGACGCCCTCGGCGACGTCGTCTGGGCCGTGCTCAACAGCAGCGAATTCACCCTGAACCGCTAAGCGAACCCGTCGGGTGGGCCGAGTCTTCGAGGCCCACCGGAACACGATTATCGCCCGCTCGGTGGGCCTCGAAGACTCGGCCCATCCTACAAATCTCACACGATCCGAGGCTCGCCATGTTCTCCAACCGCCTGCTCGAGCGCAACCGGCGCGAAGTGCTGCAACTCTCCGCCGCCGGCGTCTTCGCCGGGTCGATGTCCGGCTGGATGCCGCTGCTCGCCAAGGAGGCCGCCAAGACGCCGGCCAAGAAGCACAAGAGCTGCATCCTGCTGTTCATGGACGGCGGTCCGACGCACAAGGACACTTGGGACCTCAAGCCCGACAGCAAGGGCGCCGGCGAGTTCAAGCCGATCAAGACCTCCGCGCCCGGCGTCGAGATCAGCGAACACCTGCCGAAGGTGGCGCAGCACATGCACCGCGGCGTGATCGTCCGCGGCATGAGCAGCCCCGAAGGCGCCCACGGCCGCGCGAAGTACTACACCCACACCGGCTTCCGCGAAGG
The DNA here is from genome assembly GCA_964453375.1 of uncultured Alcaligenaceae bacterium. Taxonomy (GTDB): domain Bacteria; phylum Planctomycetota; class Planctomycetia; order Gemmatales; family Gemmataceae; genus Limnoglobus. The sequence goes on along the minus strand of CAYVRB010000353.1, from coordinate 3,116 downwards.
TCAGGGCGGCGTCGTGTACCCCAGCCTCGGCTCGATCGTCTCGCAGCAACTCGGCCGGCCCGAAGCCACCGTCCCCAATTTCGTCTCCATCGCCGGCCGCACCTACGGCTCCGGCTTCCTCGGCCCCAAGCACCAGCCGCTCCAGGTGCAAAACGCCTCCTCCGGCGTCGAAGACCTCAAGGCCCTCGTCTCCGACACGCAATTCGAGAAGCGCGTCGGCCTCCTCAAGGAAATGGAAGACGCCTTCCACCGCGAGTACAAGGTCGACCCGGCCAACGACCACAAGACCACCTACGAACGCGCCGTCGCCCTCATGAAGTCGAAGGAGTCGAAGGCGTTCGACCTCGCCCAGGAACCCTCCGCGTCCCGCGGCAAGTACGGCAGTGGCAAGTTCGCCGACGGCGTCCTGATGGCGCGCCGCCTTGTCGAAGTCGGCGTCCCCTTCGTCGAGGTCGCCCTCGGCGGCTGGGATACCCACATGGACAACTTCGACCGCGTCAAGAAGCTCTCCGGCGAGGTGGACGCCGCCCTGTCGGCCCTGCTCGCCGACCTCGCGGAGCGCGGCCTGCTGGACAGCACGCTCGTGGTCTGGATGGGTGAATTCGGCCGCACGCCGCACATCAACACCCGCGGCGCCAAGCCCGGCCGCGACCACTATCCCCGCGCCTGGAGCCTCGCCATGTTCGGCGGCGGCCTCAAGGGCGGCCAGACAATCGGCAAAACCGACAAGGAAGGCGCCGAAGTCGTCGAACGCAAAACCTCCGTCCAGGACTTCCTCGCCACGACCTGCGAACTCCTCGGCATCGACCACGCCAAGGAGAACATCACGCCGAACGGCCGGCCGATCAAACTGGTCGACAAGCCGAACCCGTTCACCAAGATGGTCGTTTGAGCCGAACGGCGACCGCGAAATGCGTCCAAGCGGCCGGGTCCACCCCGGCCGCGCGGCGTTTCGGCCCGATCCGAATTGTTGGGTTTCCCGATTCCGGTTCGTAACGTATACTTGAGCGATTGTCCCACCACTGCGCACCGACCCGTCGCGGGAGTAGCCCGGCGTGAAGAAGGCTCTGATCAGCGACATCCACGGCAACCTGGAGGCCCTGGAAGCCGTCCTCGCGGACATCAAGACGCTGGGCATCTCCGAGATCCACTGCCTCGGCGACGTGGTCGGCTACGGTCCCAATCCGCGCGAATGCATCGACCTCGTCATGCGCGATTGCAAGCAGGTGCTCCTCGGCAACCACGACCAGGGCGCGATGTTCGACCCGGACGGCTTCAACCAGGCGGCCGAAAAGGCGATCTTCTGGACCCGCGCCCAGCTCGAAGCCGGCAGCGAACCCCGCACCACCCGCGAGAAGCGCTGGGAGTTCCTCGCCGACCGGCCCCGGTCCATCAAGGAAAACGGCTTCCTCTACGTCCACGGCTCGGCGCGGAACCCCCTCAACGAATACGTCTTCCCCGAAGACATCTACAACGCCCGCAAGATGGAGCGCATCTTCTCGCTCGTCGAGAAGTACTGCTTCCAGGGCCACACCCACGTCCCCGGCATCTTCACCGAGAACATGCAGTTCCTCAGCCCCGACGACGTCGGGCAGGCGTACCAGTTGGACGACAAGAAGACGCTGTGCAACGTCGGCTCCGTCGGCCAGCCGCGCGACGGCAACCCGAAGGCGTGCTACGTCCTGCTCGACGGCAACGTCATCAACTTCCGCCGCGTCGAGTACGATTGGAAGAAGACCCGCGACAAGATCTACGCCATCCCCGACCTCGACAACTTCCTCGGCGACCGCCTCGGCGAAGGCCGCTGACGCCGATCTCGCCCGCCTCCCCTCGACGCGCCCCGATGCTCCATCGGGAATGACCGAACCGCCGCCGGCCGACGCCGTATACCATTCCCTATTCCCCGAACCGGAGCGAGGCGAATGGGCGAGCGGTACATCTTCACCATCGACAAGCTGACGAAGCACTACGGCAAGCGCGAAGTCCTCAAGGACATCCACCTCGCCTTCTATCCCGGCGCCAAGATCGGCGTCATCGGCTCCAACGGCTCCGGCAAGTCCACGCTCCTGCGCATCATGGCGCTCGAAGACAAGGACTTCATGGGCGAGGCCCGCGCCGAGGCCGGCCTGACCATCGGCTACGTGCCGCAGGAGCCGATGCTCACGCCCGGCAAGACCGTGCTCGAGAACGTCGAGGAAGCGGTTGCTCCGATCCGCGACCTGATCAGGCAGTACGAGGCCGTCAGCGAGAAGTTCGCCGACCCCGACGCCGACTTCGACAAGCTCTCGAACCAGATGGAGCGCCTGCAGGCGCAGATCGACGCGGCCGACGCCTACAACATCGACCGGCGCGTCGAGATGGCGATGGACGCGATGCAGCTTCCGCCGCCCGACGCCGGCGTCGAGCACCTCTCCGGCGGCGAACGGCGACGCGTCTTCCTCTGCAAGATGCTGCTCCAGAACTTCGACCTGCTGCTGCTGGACGAACCGACGAACCACCTCGACGCCGAGTCCGTCGAATGGCTCGAACACTTCCTGAAGGAGTACAAGGGCGCCGTGGTCGCCATCACGCACGACCGCTACTTCCTCGACAACGTCGCCGAGTGGATCCTGGAACTGGACCGCGGCCGCGGCTATCCGTTCAAGGGGAACTACTCGAGCTGGCTGGAGCAGAAGAAGCGCCGGCTGGAGCTGGAGGAGAAGCAGGTCACAGCGCGGCAGAAGCAGCTCGACCGCGAACTCGAATGGGCGCGCATGGCGCCCCGCGCCCGGATGGGCAAGAACAAGGCCCGCCTCGCCGCCATCGACAAGCTGCAGTCGATGGAGTTCGACGAACGCGAAGACGATCTCGTCATCCAGATCCCGCCCGGTCCGATGCTCGGCGACCTCGTCGTCCGCGCCGAAGGCGTCAAGAAATCGTTCGGCGACAAGCTGCTCTTCGACGACCTCACGTTCAACCTGCCGAAGGGGGGCATCGTCGGCATCATCGGCCCGAACGGGGCCGGCAAGACGACGCTGTTCAAGATGATCACCGGCGAGGAGAAGCCGGACGGCGGGAAGCTGACGGTCGGCCCGACGGTGAAGGTGGCGCACGTGGACCAGAACCGCGACGCCCTG
>CAYVRB010000352.1:0-5750 GCA_964453375.1 uncultured Alcaligenaceae bacterium | reverse complement strand
TACGGAACCGAAGGTTGAAGGTTCGAATCCTTCCGGGTGTACTTCCCATCTCGCCGCGCGAAGGCGGTCATTTCGGCAACTGGAAATCCGCGAAGCACACGATCCGGTCGAAGGCTTGGCCGTTGCGGAGGAGGTGGTAGACGCCGGCCTCGCGCACGAAAGCGGACCGGGTGGCCCGGCGGAGGGCGTCGGGGGAACCGACGACGCGGTCGTCGACTTTGGTCACGACGTCACCAACGCGCAAGCCGAACAGTCGCAGCGGCGAGAATGGCGAAATCGCGGTGATCTCGGCCCCTTTGGCGTGCGCCTTCGCCGCAATCCCGACATCGGCAAGTTGGAAGAAGCGGATGCCGAGGATTTCACCTTTGAGTTTCTCTTGATATGTCGACGTACCCGGAACTTGACCAATCACGCGTTCATTTGAAGCGAATACGGACTCTTTCGCGATCATGCCCAGTGGAAGGTCGATTTGATCCCTCGCCCAAAAATAAGTGCCGAACGACTTGGTTTGTCCTGGAAATGTGATGGTTCCGTTGCAAATGACGATCGAGTCTTGAAACGAAGCATGATCGTAACTGCATTCCAAATCACCGTCGACGATCAGTAAATCACCAATCATTTCTCCGAGCGGTATTTTCTTGAGGGGCGCATTGGTCATCAGTATCGAGAAACTCCAATCGGAGATTTTCCTTCGTTCGTCGACTCCATGCACAGTGGCCACCATCCATCCCGACCGCATTCCCGTGTGGATTTCCAAGGAATTCGCCGCGATGAAACGTCGCGTGTCAACGTTTTTCTTAATGACGACATTCTTCCCGAACTCAGGGTGAACGAATCCCTTTTTAATCATTTCATCCCAGCGGCCGCTCGCTACAGAATAATGATTCGAGTTGTAACGACAAATATATTTGTGATCTCTAATGAGCGGGTTCATGGACTGATGAAAATCGAAGAGCGGCTGCGCTTGGCCGGCGCGATCGGTTTCGCTAGCGTCAAGCGAGGCGAATTCGACCAATAAATCCGGGCGCAATTCGTTCGACCACGTTTTCGCCCGCGCGGCTATCCGTCGCACCGCCGATTGCTCGGCGGCTCGGAGAGCGCGATCGCAAGTGCGGGTTTGATGTGGCAATAGCCTGGAAATACGATCGCGGAGTATCGGAATGCCGGCGGGGTCTTTCGATAGCGATTCAATCGCACCGCGCACATCGCTTTCAAGGCGCGAATCGAGCGCGTCAATCGCAACGATCAGCGGCATCGGCGGATCGCGTAAGCTCAAAGCAACTGGATCACTTTGCAACAACACGAACAGAACCGTTAATGCAAATGTCGTGGCCATAGAGCACTTGGGCCATTGTTGTCTAGCATGACAACGATCTGGAACTGCCAATTCTTCGTACCCGTGAACTCCATTATAGTCCGTGATGCAACCCGCGGTTTGCTCTACCGTCACTCCGCCGGTTCGGCCTTCTCGCCGTCGGGGTCCGATTCTTCGGCCGGTTCGTCGTCGTCCACTTCGACGGTCGGCGGCGGGACGGATCGCTTGAGGGCCGAGTTCGAGCCGCGCAAGACGAGCGCGCCGATCAGGCCGAGCACCGGTCCGCCGGCGAGACCGATCCACCAGAGCATCCCGTAGGTCGCGCCTTCGCCCTTGCGCGCGAGCGTCAGCGGGAAAGTCTGCTTCACGGAATCGACGTGCGAGAAGAACTGGTCGCCGGAGACCTTCGGATAGAGCACGTCCATCTCGATTTCGAGCTGCACCGTTTTCCCCTCCAGCTTCGGATCGTTGGGCAGCGTCGCGGTCGCCCAGACCCACGGGTGCGTGTGCTTCTCGCTCGATTTGACGTGGAATTGATTGCCCCAGGTGTCCTGGCTCGAACCGGTGACGATCTTCGGTTCCGGGATGCCGAGTTCGGCGAGATTCGCGAACCGCGCCGTCGGCGGGTAATACGGCAGGATGTCGAGGTTCAACTGGACGTTCCCGCCGGGCAGCTTCGGCATGTTCTGGATCGCTTGGACCAGCGACACGCTGCGCCAGTTCTTCTTGACACAGTCGATCTTCGTGGGGAAGTAGACGGTGACGGTGTCGCCGGGCGAGATCACGTCGGGCTTGGTGTCGGCGTTGAACGCGAAGCCGCTCATCGTCTGGAAGCCGAACGGCAGCAATGCGAGGACGACGGAGAGCAGGACGATGACGAGGCCGACGAGGACGCCGCCGCGCAGGAGCGGGATGCCGGGGCCGGCGTTGCCCGTGTCGCCGGGCGTCACGGTTTCGAGTGAACCGTCGTCGAGGTATTTCTGGAGCTTGTCGAGGTTCTTCTCGGTGTTCCGGTTGTGGTTTTCGAGGGCGACGAGGACCTGCAGGAGGGCGGCGACGCCCAGAATCCCGGCCACGATGAACGTCGGCACGTTGCCCGACAAGACGTAGGTGGCGCCGAGGACGACCGGCGCGATGCAGAGCAGGAACGCGAGCACGCCGACGACGGTGTGCGCCGTGGCCTTCTCCTGGCCGATCATGTCCGCCTGCACGCGGCCGCAGGTCGGGCACGGACGAAGGTCCACCTCGGCGCCGACGGCGGAGTCGATCTTCTTGTTGAGCGCGTCCAGCGCCGCGCGCTCGGTGTTCCCCTGGCCCTGCAGCTTCCGCACGAACTTGTAGCGGTACTCGCCGCCGCAGCCGGCGCAGGCGTGCTTCTTCCAGCATTCGATGGTGCGGGTGACGGTGAAAGTCGTGGCCATGGTGGGTCCGAAGGAGGAGCCGGGAACCGACGGCGGCATGATACCGATTTGGGCCGCGCGCGACAGGGGCGGGGCACCTTGACGGCCGGCCGATAATACGGCGTTCGGGACCCCGCGCGAGGCCGGCCATGCAACACGTTCGCGATATCCTCGGCGATCCGGTGACGAAGCACATGCGGCAAGACCTCACGTGCCTCGCCGTCGGCCAGACGGTTGGCGAATCGCTGGCGTCGCTGCGCGCGAATCCACCGGCCGGCCGCGTGCTGTACCTGTACGTGGTGGACGCCGACGGCAAGCTCGCGGGCGTCGTGCCGACGCGGCGCCTTCTGCTCTCGCCGCCGGAGCGGGCGCTCGCCGACATCATGGTCGCCAAGGTCGTGACCGTGCCGAACTCCGCCACCGTGCTGGAGGCGTGCGAGTTCTTCACCTTCCACAAGCTGCTCGCCTTCCCCGTGGTCGACGCGGACCGCAAGCTCCTCGGCCTCGTGGACGTGGACCTCTACACCGGCGAACTCTCCGACCTCGATCGCCGCGAGGGGAACGACGACCTGTTCCAACTCATCGGCGTCCACCTGAGCGACCAGGAACAGGGCCAGCCCGGCCTGGCGTTCCGGCGGCGCTTCCCGTGGCTGATCTGCAACATCGTCGGCGGGCTGCTGGCGGCGCTGCTCGCGGACGCCTACGCGGACGTGGCCACGCTCGCGCTCGTCACGCCGTTCATCCCGATCGTGCTGGCGCTGGCGGAGAGCGTGAGCATCCAGTCGGTGAGCTTGGCGCTGCAGACGCTGCACGGCGCGCCGCCGACGTGGGGCGGGCTGGCGCGGAAGGTCGGCCGGGAACTGATCGTGGGGTTGCTGCTGGGGGCGGCGTGCGGGGCGACCGTCGGCGCGATCGCCTGGGCGTGGAAGGGGGACGCGAAGGTCGGGCTGAGCCTGTTCCTGGGGATCGGCGGGGGCGTGACGGGCGCCGCGGCGGTCGGGCTGGCGCTGCCGTATTTGCTGCGGCTGCTCCAGCGCGATCCGCGCGTCGCCGCCGGCCCGATGGCGCTCGCCGCCAGCGACATGATCGCGCTGTTGCTCTACTTCAACCTCGGCCGCTGGCTGCTGGCGTGAATCGCCGGGCCGTACAATGCCGGGGAGCAACCGGAGATCGGACCATGGCCTTCAGCGAATTCCAATTCCCCGATGTCATCGATCGATTGGGGCTTCGCCTTTCGCCCGCCGAAGACATGTTCCAGGAGTTGAAGCCGGCCGCGTGCCGCCCGGCCCTGCGCGAGACGCTTGCCCGCACGTCCCGGCTCGCGATCACGATCAATACGGAAAAGGCCCGCTCCGAGTGGATGGTCGCCCCGGTGCTCGGCGAGTTCTGGTCGTGGTACCACGCGCAGATCGGACTCTATTCCGGGGTCGAGTTTCCGGCCGAACCCGAGAGCGGTTTGACGGGCGTCGTCGATTTCATCCTCGGCACGTCCCCGCAAGTGCCCCACGTCGTCGCCCCGGTCGCCGTCATCTTCGAGGCGAAGCGGGACAATCTCAACGACGGCCTCGGCCAATGCATCGCCGCGATGGTCGGCGCGTGGCGCTTCAACCGGCGCGCCGGGGACGACATCCCGACCGTCTTCGGCGGCGTCACCACCGGCAGCCTTTGGAAATTCCTGAAGCTCGTCGGCAACGAGGTCACGCTCGACATGCGCGAATACTCGCTGAACGAGGTGGACCGAATTCTCGGCATCCTCGTCCACATGATCGGCCGCGTCCCACCCGCCGCCGCGGCATGAACGCTATTTCGATTTCGATTTGATCTTCGCCATCGTCATCTTGATCGCGGCGTCGACTTTCGGCTTCGCCCACTCCCACACTTCCTTCGAGCCGAGCTGGTCCTGCTCGAAGGTGACGGCCGTCTTGCGGTCCACGCCCCCCTCGTCGATGATGTCCGTCGGCTTGCCGCCGACCCACGGCGTGCCGCCGACGCCCCCGTGCGTGCAGTAGAACTTCTTCGGTATCAGGAGCGTCTTGTTCGCGTCGCTGATCGTCTGACCGCAATTCCCGAACGACTCGCGGGACATCGCCTCCGGCTTCCGCATCGCGTGCAGGCAGATCTCCACGTTGCTGCGCACCGGCGTGTCGAAGATCAGGCCGCCCACTTCCGTCGAACGGTCGACGGCGTCGAACAGGATCAGGCAGTTCACCTGCGTGTTCCAGATGAAGCCGTGCAGGAAGCTCGCGGCCTCGATGGCGGCGGCGCCGCCCCGGCTGTAGCCGGCGAGGAAGATCCCCTTCGCCTTGCCCTTGTCGAACAGGCTCTTGCACCAGCCGTACGCCATCCGCGCCAGCACGCCGGTCTCGAGGCCCAACATGCTCGGCCCGCGGCTGTAGAACGCCAGCTCCGGCCAAGGCCAGTTCTTGTACAGCGTGTTGACGTGGCTGTTCTTGAAGTCCTTCTGGTACTGCGAGTTGCTGATGACTCCCGTCCCGTCGATTCCGGCGAAAGCGATCATGGCGGCCTCAGTGGCGAGTACGTGCGAAACGGCTCGAAGGAATCCTATTACGTCTACGGCACGCTGGTCCGTTCGGATTCGCCTCTCCGGGTAAAGTCATGCGATTTCTCCTCGGCCTCGCGGCCGCCGGACTCCGCGGCATTCTCGTTCACACGGTCGGCACCGTCCTTCACGCAGTCGCGGCGCGAGCATCTCACGATCCACGGCGAATTTGGCATCTCACGATGCGGGCGGTCCGCGGTGGACCCCGTTTGGCGAATCGATGCAGGCGGGCGACGACAGGGCCGGCCCGCAACAGTTCCATGACGTGAGACCGCAAGCCCCTCGCGATGCGCCGCTTCGCCGCGCGGCGGGGCCGCGAATACAACATCCCGCGCGAACCGCCGGCCGGCGGGCGTCGTAACGTCCCCCAGCGTTCCCCGGTGCGGAGTAGCTCGAACATGGCCGAAGTCGTCGTCGAAACCCGAAGCCTCACCAAGATTTACCGCGATTTCTGGGGCCGCAAGAAGAAAACCGC
>CAYVRB010000351.1:0-5753 GCA_964453375.1 uncultured Alcaligenaceae bacterium | reverse complement strand
CCAGGTATTCGCACAACGGCACCGCGTACTTCCGCGTCGTCCCCAACAGGTCGCGGATCTCCTCGACCGTCGCGCCGGGCGGTTTCGACAGCCGTTCCGCTACGAGGCGCCGCATCGCGCGCTCCGAATCCGCGTGCAGGTACAGGTCCTGCGCGATCTTGACGAGGAAACCTTCGGCCACGGCCACCTCGTAGATGTCGCCGAGCGCCGCCGCGTTCCCGCCCGCGCGGTTGGCGAAGCTCGCCGGCTCCGGCGGCGCGAACCCCGTCTCCGCGTGCGCCGCCACGATCGCGTCCTTCAGCTTTCGCTGGTTCGCGCTCAGCTTCGGCTTGAAGTCCGCCCGCGCAATCCGCCGCGCATCCCCCACCGCGAGCTTCCGCGCGATCAACCGGTCCGCGACCGCGTGCAGGATCGCCTCGTCGCCCGCGTAGTCGAGCCGCGCGAGCGCCATCCGCCGGTCGAGCGTCGTCAGGAGCGGGAACTGCGCGTGCAGGAGGCCGAGCGCGCCGAGAATCGCGGCTTCGAGTTCCTCCACGCGACCGGCGTGCGCGCGCACGCGCCGGTTCGTCGAAAGCTCGAGTTCGACGATCGCGCCGTCGGCGACGGCTTCGCGGAGCCTCGCGTCCGCCGCGTCGGCGGCGATCCCCGCGCCGCGCACCAGTTCGGCCGCGTCGGCGCCGCGCGTCCCGGCGAACCAGGCCGCCGCGCGCACGCGCTCCGACGCGTCCGCGGACGCCAACTGCTCGACGCGCACGATCGAATCGAGATGCCGGCGGCGCAGCTTCACCGCGACCGGTTGCAACACGTTGCCGCCACCCAGCGTGCGCTCCGCCGACGAATCGCGCACCACGAACGGCTGCCCCCACGTCGCCGTCGCCGGCTCCTCCAGGAACAACTGCGCGAGCGCCGCCCGGCCCGGTTCCACCGCGTCCGCGTCCAACAGCGACACCGTCGCCATCGTCTCCGCCGCGCCGAGGTGCACGCGCACCGGCAATCGGTGCTTGATCGGCCGCCCGGCGTCCGCGAGCGCCCGCAGGCGCACCGTCAGCACCTTCGACGATTTCAAATAGTCCGGCCGCGCCAACTCCTGCCCGCGCCGGACCGCGTCGAGCGGCACACCGGCGAGGTTGATCGCCCCGCGCTGCCCGCGGCGCAACTCCTCGACCGGCGCGCCGTGCTGGCTCAGCGACCGCGCCCGGACGAGTTCCGTCGAACCGTCGCCGCGGTGCCATTCGATCTCGTCGCCGACGCGCAGCGAACCGGACGAGACCGAGCCGGTGACGACGGTGCCGTGCCCCTGCAACACGAACGCGCGATCGATGGCCATGCGGAACCAGCCGGCGTCGGCCCGCGCCGACACCTCGCGGGCGACGGCGCGCAGCGCTTCCTTCAGTTCCGCGATCCCCCGCCCGGTCGTCGCGGACACCGGCGTGATCGGCGCACCCTCCAGGAACGTGCCCTTCGCCAGCTCGCGGAGTTCGAGCTCCACCACCTCGCGCGTGGTGTCGTCGACGAGATCGACCTTCGCGAGCGCGATCGCCCCGCGCGGCACGCCGAGCAGCGTCAGGATTTCCAGGTGCTCGCGCGTCTGCGGCATGACCGAATCGTCCGCCGCCACGACGAGCAGCGCGAGGTCGAGCGCGGCGGCGCCGGCGAGCATGTTGCGGATGAACCGTTCGTGGCCCGGCACGTCGACGACGCCGAGGCGGACGTCGCCGAGGTCGAGGTGGGCGAAGCCGAGGTCGATGGTGATGCCGCGCTGCTTCTCTTCGGGCAGCCGGTCGCAGTCGATGCCGGTGAGCGCCTTGACGAGCGTGGTCTTGCCGTGGTCGATGTGCCCGGCCGTGCCGAGGATGAGATCGCGGGGCATCATGGAAAACCTGAGAACCACGAATAAGACGAATAACACGAATAAGAAGTAGATTACGAGGGAATATAGATGGCCGATATCATCTTGAAGGATGAGTCGTACCGTGTCATGGGGGCTTGCTTCGAAGTCTACAACGAAAAAGGATGCGGGTTCTTTGAAGCGGTCTATCACGAATGCTTGGAGATCGAATTCGGGTTGCTCGGGATTCCATTCGCATCATTTTCGGAATTGTCATTGAGCGATAAAGGCCACACGCTCAAGAAGCGATACCAGCCCGATTTCGTCTGTTTCGACAAGATCATCTTGGAAATCAAGGCCGTTTCGGAGCTCAGGGATGAACACCGCGCCCAGGTTCACAATGACCTCAAGGCGACGGGCATGCGTCTCGGCCTGCTCGTGAACTTCGGCTCACAACGAAAACTGGATTACGAACGGATCGTCCGATGACAAAATCTCTCCTTCTTGGTTTTGATTCGTCATATTCGTCTTATTCGTGGTTCCTGAATCTTTCTTCTTCCCACGGATCGCCGCGCATGTGGTAGCCGCCGTGCTCCCAGCGCTCCCAGAATCCGGGGCGGTCGTCGGACATGAATTCAATGCCGCGCACCCACTTCGCGCTCTTCCAGGCGTAGAGCTTCGGCACCACCAGCCGCAGCGGATAACCGTGGTCGGGCGTGAGGTCCCGGCCGTCGTGCTTGAGGGCGAAGAGACAATCGTCGTCGAAGAAATCCGCGATCGGCAGGTTCGTGCTGAAGCCGTACTCGCAGTGGACCATCACGTACTTCGCCTGCGGCGATGGCGTCGCGTACTTGAGTAGTTCCTTCGTGGCCACGCCTTCCCAGAAATTGTCCAGCTTGCTCCAGCGCGTCACGCAGTGCATGTCGGCGTAGACGCGCACGCGCGGGAGCTTCGTGAACTCGTCCCACGTGAACGTCGTCACCGGCTCGACCAGCGGCGACGGGAACACCGAGAAGTTCCACGTGCGCGGATCGAACGGCGGCACTTCCCCCGCGTGCAGGATCGGCCACTTCACCGTGCGCACCTGCCGCGGCGGAATGCGCTCCGCGCGCTTCGTGTCCGGGGAAACGATCACGTCTTCGCCCATCGCCGGCCTCCGGTCGGTGCGGTCTTTCTATTCTAATCCCGATCCGCCGGAGAATTCCGATCCATGCTCGCGCTGCGCCGGCTTCCCGATCTCGTCGCCTCCGGCCCGGAGCAGATGGCGCGCGACGAGGCGATGCTCGAATCGGCCGCCACGCGGGGCATCGCGTCCTTCCGCTTCTATCGCTGGAGCGAACCGACCTGGAGCCTCGGCTACTTTCAATCCGCCGCCGACCGGGGTACTCGAACGCCGGACGCGTGGGTGCGCCGGTCGTCCGGCGGCGCCGGCATCCTGCACCACTCCCCCCACGAACTGACGTACTCCATCGCGCTCCCGCCGGACGCGGCGAAAATCCCGACCGGCGATTCCTGGATCTGCCGCGCCCATCACGCCCTGCGGGATTGGCTCAAGAGCGTCGGCGTTCCCGCGCGCGCCGTCGTTTGCGGCGAGGAGCGCAAGCTCGGCGAGTTCCTCTGCTTCCTCCACCACACGCCGGGCGACCTCGCGATCGGGAACCACAAATTCGCCGGCAGCGCCCAGCGGAAGCTGCGCGGGGCGGTCCTCCAGCACGGCACGATCCTGCTCTCGCGCAGCCCATTCACGCCGGAACTGCCCGGCCTCGCGGAATTGGCCGACCAATCGTTGGAACTCGAAGAATTGAAGGTCGGCTTCCTGCGCGAACTGGCGCGCCAACTCGGCTGGCGCTGCGAAACGGGCGACTGGTCGGACGAGGAATGTATAATCTCGCATCGAATCGAGCTGGAAAAATACCGCTCCCGCGAGTGGAACGAGCGCCGATAAAGGGGACTGTCACCTTTTTTATTGACCGATTAAAATAAAATCGGTCAATAAAAAAGGTGACAGTCCCCTTTAAGCTTCCAGCCGGAAGAACTCGCGACGCACGCCAGGCTCCGTGTCCTGCTGCATCACCACGGTCGGACGCGGCAGGCCCGCCACCCGGGCCAGGCGCAGGAAATGCTCGCGATTGACGATCATCGCGCCCCGATTTCCGCGATACCGCTCGGCGGAGGTCGTCGTGAAGGCATCCGCGAAGACCCATCCGCCACGGTCCAATAATCGCGCGGTTTCGGCCAGCAACAGCACCGTTTCGTCCGGATAGGTGTGCGTGAGAACGCTGAAGAAGCAGGCCGCGTCGAACGTCCGATCGTGGATCGGCAGCGACGTCGGAGCGTTGACCGCGAATTTGAAATTGGACCGTTGGAATCGCCGTCGACAGAATTCGACGCCCGTCTCGCCGACGTCGACGCCGAAATATCGTCCGTCGTCCGTCAAGAATTCCTGGCACGCTTGCGCGAGCTGTCCCGTTCCGCAACCGACGTCGAGCAGCCGACTATCGGGTTTTAGTCCTTGATCCACCAGGATCCGCAATTTGACCTGGGACAACCGATCGTATTCGTCCCGCGTTCCAGGACCGGTCACGGTCCAATAGTCGCGGTTGAGATCGGCGGTCGCGTACGCGTCGAGATAATCGATGTCGACCGCCCCCGATGGCGGGGGGGACGTATCGACGCGACGCGGAGTTCTCGCCGAGGAAATCAACTTCGAAAAGACCGCCAGCGGCGTGTTCATAGGCATGCCCTCGATGGCGGCAGGCTATAACGCGGAAATCGACTCGCAACAAGGAAATAATTGCAATCGGAAATCAGAGGGGACTGTCGCCTTTTTTCATCGACCGATTGAAAATCAATCGGTCAATGAAAAAGGTGACAGTCCCCTTTTTTTACTCTTCCCGCTTATCCCACGTACGCCCCGCCGACGAACTCGGGCAGGAAGGCGAAGTAGGTATCGAGGTCGGCGAGCGTGGCGACGTCGACCACGCGGACGCGCGCCGCGCCGCCGGGGCCGGGCGTGACGACCAGTTCGTCGCGCCCGTCGCCGTTGGCGTCGGTGGCGGCCACGCGGACGCCGCCGGAGAAGCTGGACTCGAAGGCGAAGAAATTCGCCAGGACGGCGTTGCCCTTGCCGCTGAAGATCTGGGCGCGGGGGCCGCCGGGGATTTCGGCGCCGACGGCGATGTCGGGCGTGCCGTCGCCGTTGAAGTCGCCGACGGCGATGTTGACGCCGCCGGTGAAATTCGCCTCGTAGGGGGCGAAGTCGCGGAGGACGGAGCCGACGTTGGTGCCGTCGAAGACGCGGACGCGGGTGGGGACGCCGGCGCCGGTGGTGGCGACGATGTCCGCCTTGCCGTCGCCGTTGAAGTCGCCGGCGGCGACGCGGGTGCCGCCGCGCTGGTTCGCGTCGAAGGCGAAGAAGTTGTTGAGGATGGACCCGTCGGCCCCGCTGAAGGTGGTGATGCGGGGTCCGCCGCCGACTTCGGCGCCGACGATCACGTCGCCGAAGCCGTCGCCGTTCACGTCGCCGACCGCCACGAAGGTGCCGCCGCGGAAGTTCGCTTCGAAGGCGAAGAAGTTGCGGACGACGGCGCCGGTGGCGCCGTCGAAGACGACGGTGCGCGGGCCGCCGCCGATGCCGGTGGTGGTGACGATGTCGTCGACGCCGTCGCCGGTGACGTCGCCCTGGGCGACGCGGACGCCGCCGGTGAAGCTCGCTTCGTACGGCGTGAGGCGGAACTTCTCGCCGCCGGTGGCGTAGTCGAAGACGCGGACCTGGGGCGACAGGCCGAGGCCGGACGCGACGACGGTGTACGCGGAGTTCGCGGCGGCGTTCGTCGCGTTGAACTGCGGGCTAAGCGGGACGAGGCCGCGCGTCGGCGTACCCGGCGGCGGGATCGTGCCGGGGACGACCGGATTGTTGCCCGAC
>CAYVRB010000350.1:0-5792 GCA_964453375.1 uncultured Alcaligenaceae bacterium | reverse complement strand
GGCCGCCGACCGGCTCCTCGATGAAGAGCACGCGCCGCTGGCCCCGCATCACGACGGCGGCGGTGGCGCGGTTGTTCGCGACGCGATCGTTCGGCATGCCGACGACGATGTTCTCCAGTTGGCCGTCCTTCGTCGGAATGCCGCTGAGGACCGGCGTGAAGGTGGCGCGGTAGGAGAAGGAGGATTCGCCGGGCTTGGGCGGCACGTCGCGGAAGCGGAGCGCGTTCAAGCCGGGTTGGAGGATCACCGTGGCCGGCTTGCCGCGCGGGGCGTCCAGCACCTGGGGCTGGTCGTTCTCGATGGCGACGAGTTCGATCTTCTCGCTGCCGTCGTCGTTCAGGCCGACGCGCACGAGTTCCAGCAGGCCGCGGACGACGCGAGTGGGGCTGGTGTTGCGGAGGAGGACGCGCAGCGGGAGCTGCGTGCCCGTGGTGGTGACGGGCGGCGCCTCGACCGAATGCACGAGTACTTCGTTCTCGTTCCGGTAGCCCGGCGCGACGGCGATGACGTCGATCTGGGCGCCGTTCCGCTTCGCGAGCGCCGCCTGCTCGATGGCGGAGCCGAGGTTCTCGTTCCCGTCGCTGACGAGGGCGATGCGCTTGCCCGCGCCTTCGGGGAACGACGCGAGCGCGAGCTTGAGGGCGGCGGCGATGTCGGTGTGCTGCCCGTCGATCGGGCCGGCCATGCGTTCGTCCACGTCGAACTTGTCGCGGACGGAGGCCGGGGGCAGGGCGAGCTTCGGCCGTTTGCCGAACAGGATGACGCCGGACTTGTCCCGCGCGTGCTCCGCGCCGCGCAGGAGCACGGCGTCGCGTACGAACTCCCGCGTGCGCACCCAGCGGCGGTCCACCTGGTCGACGAGGTTTCCGCCCGGTTCGATGTCCTGGGGGATGCTCTGCGAGCGGTCGAGGAGGAAGAGGAGCGCGACGTTCTCGCTCGGCCGGTTGACGCGCGGCTCGGCGAGCGCGGCGACGAGGGCGGCCACGACGCCGCAGCGCAAGCCGATGGCGAACCACTTGCGGATCGGTCCGAGCCCGGAGAGGCTGCGCCGTGCCGCGTGGACGACCCACGGCAGGGCGAGCAGTCCGAGGAGCCAGAGCGGCCTCGTGAACTGCACGGAGCGCGTCAGCCGCGCCAGCTCGGCGAGCGCGTCGCCCGTGGCGGCTTCGGCCCAGCCGCCGAGGCCGACGAGCGCGACGCCGATCGCGGCGACCGCCGCGGCCGGCGACCAGACGCGGCCGAGCACGAGGATGGCCAGCAGCACGAGGATGCCGCCCACACCGACGCCCAGCAGCACCGAGCCGAGATCGTAACGACCGAAGAGATCGATCGACGTGTTCGTGAACCCGATGCCACCGAACGCGAACGCCGAGAGACCGCCGGCCAACGCGATCGCGGCCTTGGGATGCCGGCGCAGCCGCCAGCCCACGGCCGCGGCCGCGACGAGCGCCGCGACGGCGAGCCAGTGCGAAGCCAGAAACTCGTTCATCCGATCCATCAGAATTTCACCCGCTGCACGCGGTGGTTCTCCGTGTCGATCACATGGACGCGGCCGAGCTTGTCGATGGCGATCGCCCACGGGTCGGCCAGTTGTCCCGGCGCGCGGCCCGGCGATCCCCAACTGGCGAGCGGCGTGCCGTCCCGCGCCAGCTTCTGCACGCGCGCGTTCCCACGCTCCACCACGTAGAGGTTTCCGCCCGGATCGAATGCGACATCGTAGGGATAAGCGAACCGTCCCGGTTCCGTGCCCGGCCCGCCGATCGCGCGCACGAACGCGCCGGACTTCTCGAACACCTGCACGCGGTGGTTGCAGGCGTCCGCGACGTATAGCAGCCCGTCCGGCCCGAACGCGAGCGCCCGCACGCGCTGGAATTCGCCCCCAGCACGCCACGAACTTCCCGTCCTTGTCGAGCTTGGTGATCCGATCGTTCTCGCCGAACTCGGAGAGGAAGAAGTTCCCGTCGTCGTCCTGCACGCAATCGCTGAGGTAGCCGAACTGCCCCGGTTCGCGGCCACTGGTCCCGCCGAAGACTTTGAGTTCCTTCCCGTCCGGCGAATAGATGCGCAGGGCGTGGTAGTGCGAATCGGCGACGAGGAGGTTGCCGTCCGGCGCGCTGCCGAGGCCGCTGGGCCGGCCGTTGCGGAAGTCGGGCGTCGTGAACGTGGTGCCGGCGTATTCGCCGTCGAGCGTGTAGCACTGGATGCGCGCGGTGAAGTCGACGACGTAGAGTTTGTCGCCGAGGACGGTGGCGGCGCGGGGGCGGACGAAGTCGCCGTCGAGCACGCCGCGGCGGCCCCAGACGCGCTCGGCCGAGCCGCCGGCGCGGAACGCGGCGACGCCGAGCGCCGCGATGGCGAACAGCAGGACGAACAGTCCGATCCGGGCCGCGCGACTCACGCCGATTCTCGTGGGAAGCCTTCCGCTCAAACTACCAAGCCCGCCGACGAAGGACAAACCAGGCTATGGAATGAGACGTTGGACGCCGTTGGCGATTTCAAACCGATCGCGTGGCGGTCGCCCCCGCCGCCTCCCACAATAGCCGGATGCACCATCCAGACTTGATCGTTGGCGTGTCCGGCATTCGCGGCATCGTCGGGGACTCGCTCACGCCGGACGCCGCCGCGCGCTTCGGCTGCGCCCTCGGCACGTACCTGAAGGGCGGGCGCGTCGTCGTGTCGCGCGATTCGCGCCCCAGCGGGGACATGCTCCGCCACGCCGTCTACGCGGGCCTCCTGTCGGCGGGCTGCGCGATCGACGACATCGGCGTCGCGCCGACGCCGACCGTCGGCATCGCCACGCGAAACCTGAACGCCGCCGGCGCGGTCCAGATCACCGCGAGCCACAACCCGGCGCCGTGGAACGGCCTCAAGATGTTCGGCCGCGACGGCGCGGTTCTGCCCGCCTCCGCCGGACAAGAGGTGAAGCGGATCTTCACCGCCGGCGAGTTCGCCCTGGCGAAATGGGACGGCCTCGGCTCCGTGCGCGTGCCGCCGGACGTGGCGACCGACCACGCCGTGATCGTCGAGAACCTCGTGAGCGTCGCCACGATCGCGGCCGGTCGGTTCCGCGCGTTCGTCGACGGCAACGGCGGCGCGGGCGGGCCGCTCGCCACCAAGCTCCTTGCCGACCTCGGCTGCGAAGTCGTTCAACACTATTGCGAACCCGACGGCCGGTTCGTCCACGAACCGGAGCCGACGCCGGCGCACCTCGTCGACGTCGCCCCGTGGGTGAAGCAACACGGCTGTCATGTCGGCTTCGTCCTCGACCCGGACGCCGACCGACTCGCGCTCATCGATGAGAACGGCGATTGCGTCAGCGAGGAGGCCACACTCGCGCTCGCGGTGAAGTACCGGCTGCGGCAGGATCGCGGGCCCGTCGTCGTCAACATGAGCACGTCCCGCATGAGCGAGGACCTGGCGACGGCGGCCGGGTGCGAGTTCCACCGCGCCGCGGTCGGCGAGGCGAACGTCGTCGAGAAGCTCCGGGCCGTGAAGGCGCTGATCGGCGGGGAAGGGAACGGCGGCGTCATCGATCCGCGCGTCGGCTGGGTGCGCGACCCGTACATCGGGATGGCGCTGATCCTGAGCCTGTTGGCGGAGGAGGGGAAGCCGCTCAGCCAACTCGTGGCCGAGCTGCCGTGCTATGCGATGGTGAAGACGAAGTTCGCCGTGAGTCGCGAGGGCTTGGGCGAAGCGTTCGCGAAGCTCGAACGCCGATGGCCGGACGCGAAGAAGAATACCGTCGACGGTTTGCGCCTCGACGGCCCCGATTGGTGGCTCCACGTTCGCGGCAGCAACACCGAGCCGATCGTGCGCGCCATCGCGGAAGCGCCGACCGCGGAGCGGGCGAAGGAGTTGTGCGACGAGGCGGGAGCGGTGGTCACGGCGAACGGCACGGCGTAAGCGTGCCGGTGGAGCCGCGGACGACACCGGCACGCTTACGCCGTGCCGTTCGCCAAGACGTGCCGTCTTCCCCACGCCTCGACCGGCGTCGGGAAGTCGCTGCGGAAGTGGGTGCCGCGCGATTCCTCCCGCGCGGTCGCGGCGTCGATCATCAGCCGGGCGACCGTGAGCAGGTTCTGCAATTCCCAACCGGGGCGGCGGTCGAACTCGCGCACGAGCACGTAGCGGCACCAGAACTCGACGTCGGCCTTGGCCTCGTCGAGGCGCGCCCGGTCGCGCACGATCCCCATCTTGCGCACCATCAGGCTGCGCAGGGCGTTCGTGAGGTCGGGGACGTCGAGCCGTTCGTCCGGCTCGTCGTCGTGGGCGGCGAACTTGAGGGGCCGGGCGCGGAGATCGCCGGGCTTCGCCCGCGCCGCCTCCGCCGCGCCGCGCCCGCACGCGGCGCCGTACACGAGGCCCTCGATGAGCGAATTGGACGCGAGCCGGTTCGCCCCGTGCAGGCCGGTCGACGTCACCTCGCCGGCGGCCCAGAGGTTCGGCACCGTCGTGCGCCCGTCGGCGTCCACCGTCACGCCGCCGACCATGTAGTGCGCCCCCGGCCGCACCGGGATGCGGTCCTTCGCGATGTCGAGGCCGAAGCTCCGGCAGACCTTCGCGATGCCGGGGAAGCGCGTCATCACGAGGTCTCGCGGCAGGTGCGCGAGGTCGAGGTAGACGTTCGAGTGCGGCGTGCGCTCCATCGTGCGGAAGATGGCGCGCGAGACGACGTCGCGCGGGGCGAGTTCGGCGCGCGGGTCCTCGTTCGGCATGAAGCGGACGCCGTGGACGTCGCGGAGGTACGCCCCTTCGCCGCGGACCGCCTCGCTGATGAGCGAGCGCGCGGAGCCGGCGACGTAGAGCACGGTGGGGTGGAACTGCATGAACTCCATGTCGCGGAGTTCGGCGCCGGCGCGGTACGCGGCCGCCATGCCGTCGCCGGTGGCGACCGGCGGGTTCGTCGTCTCGCGGTAGACCATGCCGCAGCCGCCGGACGCGAGGACCACCTGCTTCGCCCAGACGATCACCGGGCCGACGTTCGGCCGCCAGACCACGGCGCCGGCGCAGCCGTCCGCGTCGGTGAGCAGGTCCACCGTGAAGGTGTCGTCCCAGAGGGCGACGTTCGGCGCGGCCTTCGCCTTGGCGATGACGGCGCGCATCATCTCGTGGCCGGTGGCGTCGCCGAGCGCGTGGACGATCCGCCGGTGGCTGTGCCCCCCCTCGCGCGTCAGCGCCAGGTGGCCGTTCTCCTGGTCGAAGCGGGTGCCGAACTCGACGAGCTTCTCGATCTCCGCCGGCGCGTCGCGGACGACGCGCTCGACGACGGCGCGGTCGCACAGGCCGTCGCCGGCGACGAGCGTGTCGTCGATGTGGTTCTCGAAGGAGTCGGCGGGCGAAAGGACGCCGGCGATGCCGCCCTGCGCGTAGTTGCTGTTGCTCTCGGTGAGCCGGTCCTTGGTGGCGACGAGGACCGAAAGTTCTTGGGGAATCTCGAGCGCCGCGCGCAGTCCGGCGATGCCGGCGCCGACGACGAGGATGTCCGTGAAGCGGTGGATCGCCGTGCGGGAATCGAAGGAGACGAGATAGCGGTTCGGCGACATGGGGGCAGTGTAGCAGTTTAAAGAGTGCGGAATGCGGAGTGCGGAGTGCGGAGTGAATACCCGTAATCGTTTAGCCGCGAGGCGGAGTCTTCGGAGCCGAGCGCGTGAGGAATGTTTAGCGGCGAGGCGGAGTCTTCGGAGCCGAGCGCGGGACCGACGAGGACGAATCGAAAAAATCAAAACCGTTTCGCGGGGGCGCGGGGGGGAGGGGGGGCAGCGCGGGCGGCGCGGGGCGCCCCGCGGGCCAGC
>CAYVRB010000349.1:0-5809 GCA_964453375.1 uncultured Alcaligenaceae bacterium | reverse complement strand
GCCGCCACACAGGCCCCATTGGCCGCATTCCCATTTCCCATCCATTCCTGGAGCATGGCGCGCATGGGCTTCCCCTGCGTCGGGTCGTGGGTCACGTACGGCCTCGGCTCCGAGTCGAAGAACCTCCCCGCGTTCTGCGTCATGTACGACACGCTCGGCCGCGGCATCCCCAAGGGCCACGCGCTCAACTGGGGCGCGGGGTTCCTACCCACCGTCTACCAGGGCACCGCCTTCAAGCCGCAAGGCGAACCGATCGACAATCTCGCCCGCCCCGCCGACCTCGCCGCGGATCGCCAGAAGGCGCAGCTGGACCTCATCACCAAGCTCAATCGCCAGAACGCCGAAGCGCGGCCCGCCGAAGCCGACCTCGCCGCGCGCGTCGAATCCTTCGAACTCGCATACCGGATGCAGATGGCGGCGCCGGAGGCGCTCGACCTTGCGAAGGAAACCAAGGAAACCCAGGCGCTCTACGGCCTCGACAACCCGAAGGCGACGCACTTCGCGAAGCAGTGCCTCACCGCGCGCCGGCTCGTCGAACGCGGCGTCCGCTTCGTGCAGATCTTTTCCGGCGGCATGGACAACGACCTGAGCTGGGATGGCCACAACAACATCGCCAAGAACCACGGCGGCTTCGCCGCCGAAACGGACCAGCCCATCGCCGGGCTGATCGAGGACCTCGCGCGGCGCGGCCTCTTGGACTCCACGCTCGTCGTCTGGGGTGGCGAGTTCGGGCGGTTGCCCATCGTGCAAAAGGGCAGCGGCGGCCGCGACCACAACCCGCACGCGAACACCTTTTGGCTCGCCGGCGGCGGGGTGAAGGGCGGCGTGAGCTACGGCGCCACGGACGAGATCGGCTTCAAGGCCGCCGAGAACCGCGCGTCCGTCCACGATCTCCACGCGACGTTCCTCCACCTGCTCGGCCTCGACCACAAGAAGCTCACCTACCGCCACAACGGCCGCGATTTCCGGCTCACCGACGTCTTCGGCAACGTCCTCAAGGACGTACTGGCCTGACGAAATCCGATGCGCATCGCCGGCCGCGGGTTCTAAACTCTCTCCATGCTCGAACGCCTTGAAACGGAAGCCCGCAACCCGGCCTCGGAACGGCTCGACGAACTCTCGTCGCGCGAGATCGTGGAGTTGATGAACCGCGAGGACGCCACGCTCGCCGGCGTCGTGGCCACGCAAACCGCCGCCATCGCACAAGCCATCGACGCCATCGCCGATCGCCTGGCGCGCGGCGGTCGGCTCCTCTACTGCGGCGCCGGCACCTCCGGCCGCCTCGGCGTGCTCGACGCCAGCGAGTGCCCGCCTACTTTCCAGACGCCCCCGCACCAGGTGATCGGTTTCATCGCGGGCGGGGAATCGGCCATGTTCCGCGCCGTCGAAGGCGCGGAGGATTCCCCGGAACGCGGCGCGGCCGACATTCGCAATCTGAACCCTACGCCGAACGACGTCGTGTGCGGCATCGCGTCGAGCGGTCGCACGCCCTTCGTGATCGGCGCCGTCCGTGCGGCCCGAGCCGCCGGCGCCTTCACGTTGGGCATCGTATGCACAACCGGCTCAGAACTCGCGAAGGATGTCGAACTGCCGATTGTATTGCTCGTCGGGCCGGAAATCCTCACCGGCTCCACGCGACTCAAATCCGGCACCGCGACGAAAATGGTCCTTAACATGCTGACCACCGGCGCGATGGTCCGGCTCGGCAAGACTTACGGCAACCTCATGGTCGACCTCAAGGCGTCGAACCTCAAACTCATCGACCGCTCGAAGCGGATCGTCCAAACGGTGACGGAGTTGCCGGCGCGACAAGCCGAGATGCTGCTCGAACGCTGCGGAGGCGAAGTCAAAACGGCGATCGTCGCACATCTCGCCGGACTCGAACCGGACGCCGCCCGTGAACGGTTGAGCTCCGCCAATGGTCGCATCCGCGCCGCGCTGGGCCCGCTCTCGACCGTCGAGCGCCCGGCGCGGCCCGACCTCGTGCTCGGCATCGACGGCGGCGGCACCAGCACGCGCACCCTGCTCGCCTCCGCCGCGACGGGCGAAATCCTCGGCCGCGCCGAAGCGGGGCCGTCGAACATCCAATCCGTCGGCGTCGAGACCGCGCTGCGGGCGCTCGACGATTCCATCGACCGCGCGTTCGCCGCAGCGAACCTCCCCCGCGCGAAGGTCGGCGCCATCGGCCTCGGCCTCGCCGGCGTGGATCGCCAAGAAGGCATGGACATCATCCACGGCTGGGCGAACCGCCGCTCCGTCGCCGACCGCGTTCGCGTCGCGAATGACGCGACGCTCCTGCTCGCGGCCGGCACCCCGGACGGTTGGGGTTTGGCCGTCATTGCCGGCACCGGCTCGATCGCCTTCGTGCAAACGCCCGACGGCAAAGTCGGACGCTGCGGCGGCTGGGGTTACACGCTCGGCGACGAGGGCAGCGCGTACGTCATCGCCCACCGCGCGCTCCGCGCCGCCTGCCGGGCGCACGACAAGGTGGAACCGGCGACGCTATTATTGGATCGGTTCGTGAAGCGGATGAACGTGTCGACGCCGCCGGAATTGATCCCGGCGGTGTATCGCGGGCCGTGGGACCGCGCGGCGATCGCCGGTCTCGCGCCGATGGTACTGGACGCCGCAGCCGAGGGCGACGCGGTCGCGCGGCGCATTGTCGAAGACGAGGTGGATCAATTCGCCCGCACGGCCTTCGCGGCGATCGTCAACAACGGGCTACTCCAGTCGGGGCTTCCCGTCGCGCTCGCCGGCGGACTGCTGTTGAACAGCGATCTCTATCGCGAAATGTTCCTGAGTCGGCTCGGCCAACTCGGTCTTGTGCCGGGTATCGTGACGCCGGTCCATGAACCTGCCGTCGGCGCCGTCGTACTCGCACGACGATTACTACCGACAAAATGAACGGGAGTCGCTTCTTCGCGAAGCGACTCCCCTAGTTCTTTTCGGCATTCTACCCCTGCACAGGCATGCAGACCTGTTCCAGCAGCCGTTCGCACTTCTCTTGGATCACGTCCGCCAGGTTCGGCAGCGGCGTCCCTTCCGGCAATGATTCCCGCACCACCGCGAGCCAGCGCGGGAAGCTATAGACCATCGCGAAGGCGTCGAGCGTCACCGCTTCGAGTCGGGCGTGGTGGCCTCGCTTCTGCGCGTCGCCCCAGAGCGTCTTGCTCTTACCGGACAACGAGAGGTCGTCTTCGGTGCGCATCAGGATCAGGTGGTCGACGACGGTCGGCTGCGCGTCCATCGCCGCGAGCTTGATTTCCAGGTCCTTCGGCTTGCCCGGCCCCTTGGCGAGGAACAGGCCGACGCCGACCTTCCACGGCTGGCCGTCCTTGCACGCCCAGTGCGCGAGCGAGACGACGCCGTAGGTCGGGTGGTCGCCGTAGCTCCATTCGGGCACGACGTGCTGGAGCCGCCACGGGCCGACCTTCACGCCGTGCTCGTGGCACGCCGCGAGGAAGCTGCCGAGCGCGGCCTGGAGTTCGCGCGTCGCCCCGGTGAGCGCGCCGTCCGGTTCCAACTTCCGCCGGGCGGCGCGGTATTCCGTCTCCCACAGGTCCGCGAGCGCCGCCGGGGACAGCCTCGCCGGTTCCATCGCCGGCTCCGCCGTCACGATCTCGGCCGACTTCACGCTCACCGGCGCCTCGAACCCGAGCAGCGCGCTCACGCGGCTCGCCGGCTCCTCGAACGAAATGCGCGACTCCGGCAGGAGCGGCACCTCGTCGTCCGCGTACGCCCCGCGCACGAAGTTCTCCACCGGTTCGACGCGCGTCGCGGAGTACTCCTCCGACACGATGTGATCGTACAGGTGGCGGAATTGCTGGAGCATGTCCCGGAGCGTCGGCTCGGTGCGCGCCGCCTGGACGATCTGCTCGTCGGTGAACGGGTAGATCGCGGTCATGCCGTCGTTCGCGGGAAGTTGGTCGAGCACCGGGCGGAGGCGCGCCTCGACGACGCGGCGGACGAGGTTCGCGGGCGGGGCTTCGAGCCGCAGTGCTTTGACCGTGCCGAAGCCGGGGACGTGGACCGGATTGTTCAGGCGGTCCTGGATGTAGCCGTCGAGCGAGGGGACGAAGCGATTCCAGAGGCCGCGCTCGGCGAAGATCAGGAAGCAGAGGCCGTCGATCTGGTGCATCACCTGCACGATGCCGGCGAAGAACGCCTCGGCGACGCGGTGGCAGTCGTCGTTCCGCCGCGCGAGCAGCAGGTCTTCCAACTGGTCGAACGCGACGACCACGGGAATCTTCCGCTCGCGGAGCAACTGCATCATCACCTTGAAGAGGGCGAGCACGAGGTCCTGGCGCGTCGGGCGCACCTGGAAGTCGATGTCGGTGAAGCCGAAGGTGAGGAAGTTCGCCAGTTCGCTTTCGTCCTTGAGCAGTGTGGCCTTGGCGAAGCCGGCGATCACGCTGCGGCGCATGAGGCCGGTGGCGTTGTGCGGTTCGGTCTTCTGGGCGTGCGCGGCGATGAGGTCGTAGGCGCGGTCCGGCGCGAGGCCGGCGTCGGCGATCGCCTGGCGCACGGGCAGGCCGGGCTTGCCGAGCGCGTCGGCGAGCCACTCGCAGCGTTCGGCGGCCTGCGCGTGCCCGATGCCGAGGCGCCTCGCCCAGCGGCCGATGCCCGGCGGCGGGAAGAGTTCGACGCGTTCATCGCCGGACAGGCCGCGCAGGGCAACGGCGAGCGAGCCGCGAACGATGTGTTCGCCGATGTAGTCCAGCGGGCGTGCGCCCTTCTGCTTGCCGCCGCCGAGCAGCGTGTCGACGATCTGGAAAAGCAGGTATTCGAGGAATTCAGTGTCCTTCTGGAAGACGCCGGGTGTCACGAGCAGTTGCCACGCGCCGCCCGCGCCGTGCTTGATGCTGTGCAGGAGGTGCGTCTTGCCGGCGCCCTTGTTGCCGAGGACGGGCACGACTTCGCTCGGCGTGCCGAGGTCGTTGCGGTACTGGTCGATGATCGCGTGCAGGAGTTCGCGCTCGGTGGCGAACAGTTCCGGCACGTGGAACCGGCCGCAGACGTCGTCGTCCGGGTTGCGGGCGAAATAGTTGCGGAACGGATTGCCGGCGAGCTTCAAGGTGTCGCGCGTCGCTCCGGCGGCCGGGCGGCTCAGCGTGGCGGTGGCGGTCATCGCAAGTCCTCCATGACGGTCTTCGATCTCAGCGGGCGCTGGCGTAGTAGGCGACGTTGTGCCCGGCCACGAGCGCGTAGCCCGGTTCGGGCAGGGTATAGAGCGGGCCGGTCCACGGGTGCAGGTAGACGCGGCCGGCGGCGTGCAGGTCCCGCAGGGCGTCGTGGAAGCGGCCCACGGTGCAGTCCGGCCGACCGCACGCCACGGCGCGGAACAGTTCCGGCAATGGGCAATCGCTCCCGGCGTCCGAGCGCCAATCGGCCAAATGCGCGAGGATCGACGACGATAAATCGTTCGCGTCGACCATGCGATTCACGGGCACGGCGATGCGCGCCGACTCGACGCGCGGCAGCACGGCGGCCACGGACTGGCGCAAGCCTTCCAGGTTCCGCGCCATCCGCTCGGTCGATTCCCGAAGGTCGCGAACCTGCTCGCTCCGCTCCTCGAGGACGCGGACGAAATCTTCGAGGATCTTCTTCGGGTTCACCGTGTCCGCGAGGTGGCGCAGGCCGCGCTCGGTGATCGTGCACTGCTCGCGCGCGGCGCCGGGGATCGGTTGCAGCATCCGTTCGTCCAGGCAGCGTTTGGCGGCGGCCTTGCCGATGGCCGTATTCGGAAACAGCCCCGGCTCGGCCTTCGAGGCGTAGGCGCTCACGCCGGCGGGTTCGGCCGCGGCGCGCG